>NZ_JBMDKG010000002.1:0-436426 GCF_057809595.1 Variovorax sp. FG153 | reverse complement strand
CGCCGGCCCGGCCCGCAAGGGCGCCGCGCCGGCGCGCAGGCCGGCCGGTCGCTCGGGCGGCTCCGGCCCGGCCCGGCCTCCGAGCCGGTCCCGCGACGAGTACCCCACGGTCCAGGCCTTCATCGCGATCGGTGCCAACCTCGGCGATGCCGCCGCGGCGGTGCGCGCCGCGATCCTCGCCATCGGCGCGATCGAGCGCACCACCGTGACGGCCAGCTCCTCGCTCTATCGCAGCGCGCCGGTCGATGCCACCGGCCCCGACTTCATCAATGCCGTGGTCGCGGTGCGCACCGGCCTCACGGCCGAGGCGTTGCTGGCCGACCTGCAGCAGCTCGAGCTCGAGGCCGGGCGCGAGCGGCCGTTCCCGAATGCGCCACGCACCCTCGACCTCGACCTGCTGACGCACGGCAACACGGTCAAGGACACGCCCGCGCTCACGCTGCCGCATCCGCGCATGCGCGAGCGCGCCTTCGTGCTGAAGCCGCTGGCGGAGATCGCGCCCGACAAGGTGCCGCGCGCCGCGCTGGCGCGCGTGTCGAAGCAGGTCATCGAGCGGCTGCGCGACACCGATCCCCAGGCTTGAGCGCGCCGCCGGGGCGGGCCTCGATCCCGCCGGCGTCGCGCCGGTGATGCTGCTGGCGGCTGCGCGGCAGCCACGCCGCGCGCATATACAACGAAAAGATCAACCCCCCAAGGTCCGGATCGCACGATCCGCCCGTTTAAACTTCGCGGGTTTTTCATCAAGGCGTCATGAAACTGTGATTGACGTCCTCCAGGAGTCGCCATGTTCGGCAAGCTGCTGCCCCGCGAGGGCAATTTCTTCGAGATGTTCAACCAGCACGCCGAGCGCATCGTCGAGGCGGCCCGGGCGTTCGAGCAACTCGTCACCAACTACAACGACGTGCACCTGCGCGAGCAGTACAACCGCGACGTCGACAACGCCGAGCGCGCGGCCGACCGCGTCACGCACGACGTCAACCGGCTGATCCACAAGACCTTCATCACGCCGATCGACCGCGAGCAGATCCACAAGCTCATCAACACCATGGACGACGTGGCCGACCTGATCCAGGACTCGGCCGAGACCATGGCGCTGTACGACGTGCGCCACATGACCGAGGAGATCGTGCGCCTCACCACGCTGAGCGTGAAGTGCTGCGACCGCCTCAAGGACGCCGTGAAGTACCTCGGCAAGATCGCCGACCCGGCCGTGGCCGAGGCCACCCTGAAGACCTGCGAGGAGATCGACCGCCTCGAGTCCGACGCCGACCGCGTGATGCGCAGCGCCATGAGCAAGCTGTTCCGCGAGGAGCCCGACGTGCGCGAGGTCATCAAGCTCAAGGCGATCTACGAGCTGCTCGAGACGATCACCGACAAATGCGAGGACGTGGCCAACGTGATCGAGGGCATCGTCCTCGAGAACTCCTGAGCGGGCACGACCGATGGCAACGGTGCAGGTCGCCCTCTGGGTGGTGATGGTGCTGGTCGCGCTCGCGATCCTGTTCGACTTCATGAACGGCTTCCACGATGCCGCCAACTCGATCGCGACCGTGGTGTCCACGGGCGTGCTGCGGCCCGGCCAGGCCGTGGTGTTCGCCGCCTTCTTCAACCTGATCGCGATCTTCGTCTTTCATCTGAGCGTGGCCGCCACCGTGGGCAAGGGCATCGCCCAGCCCGGCGTGGTCGACGTGCATGTGGTGTTCGGCGCGCTGATCGGCGCCATCAGCTGGAACCTCGTCACCTGGTACTACGGCATCCCCAGCAGTTCCTCGCATGCGCTCATCGGCGGCATCGTCGGCGCCGTGATCGCCAAGACCGGCACCAGCGGCCTCGTCGCCTCGGGCATCTGGAAGACCGTGGCCTTCATCTTCGTCTCGCCGGTGCTGGGCTTCCTGCTCGGCTCGCTGATGATGGTGATCGTGGCCTGGACCTTCCGCCGCGCCACGCCCTCGCGCATCGACCGCTGGTTCCGGCGGCTGCAGCTGGTCTCGGCCGGCGCCTACAGCCTGGGCCACGGCGGCAACGACGCGCAGAAGACCATCGGCATCATCTGGATGCTGCTGATCGCCACCGGCTACGCCTCGGCTGGCGAGGCCGAACCGCCGACCTGGGTCATCGTGAGCTGCTATGCCGCGATCGCGCTGGGCACCATGTTCGGCGGCTGGCGCATCGTCAAGACCATGGGCCAGAAGATCACCAAGCTCAAGCCCGTGGGCGGCTTCTGCGCCGAGACCGGCGGCGCGCTTACGCTGTTCCTGGCCACCGCGCTGGGCATTCCCGTGTCGACCACCCACACCATCACCGGCGCCATCGTCGGCGTGGGCTCGGCGCAGCGCGCGAGCGCGGTGCGCTGGGGCGTGGCGGGCAACATCGTGTGGGCGTGGATCTTCACGATCCCGGCATCGGCGTTCGTGGCGGCGATTGCTTACTGGGTGAGCTGGCAGATCTTTTGAGTGTCGTGTTTCAGGTGCTGCTTCGAAGCTGCGCCTGAATCGACCTGGTCTTGCTGCTCTCTACCGCCGAAGAAACCCCAAAGCCTTCCTCTCTAGCGGGCGATTTCAGATTGCCTCTATGGTCCCAGTTCGGGGGTGGAGGTGCGTTTCTGCTGAAAAACGTTTCATGGTTGCGCTGACGATCCAGCAAAAGAAGGCGCTTGCAGGCTATCGGCGTACTTGGAAAGTCACACCCGGCGCAGGCATCGAGATATCGGATAGCGCAACCGATCGGTTCTGTGAGTTGCTTCTCCAGGACCAGCCGTGGGGTGAGATGTGGTCTGTCGACGACGTCAGGCGCCTGATCGAGGAGACGCAGACCACGGCGCTCCATTCCGAAAGTAAACAAGTCCTGGCGGACCCTGCCGTGTTGTGCAAGGAGCTGGAAGACCGCCTGCAGGCGGAGCTGGAGTCGTACCCGAGGGACTACTTCGTCTATGTGGAGCTTCCCGGGTTGGACCCCGATTTTCTCGACGAAGAGCTCCTCGTTCTTTCCGATCAGATCGCCTTGGTCAGGACCAGCGCGCCTTTCAAGAAGATCGAAAGGTTGGTGCGCCCGAATTTTCCCGTCGGCCTCGGGAATCTCTTGGCCGATGTCAGTTCGATTGAAGAGGCGCGCGAAGCGCTTCGTCCGGTCAGCGATTTTCTTTTGGAGCAAGACTCCGTCTACTTGCGAGTCACGGAATCTGGTGCATTGCTGGATTTTCTCTTCGGAGAGGAGTCGGCGCTGCTCCCGCGAGCACTCACGACGGTGAAGATCGTTGTGTTCTATGGCTTGGAAATCGGTTTGTTCAAGCGACGCGAAATCTTTCGCAGCAGACACCACGACCCCGGACCACGAACCATTGCGCATGTCGCCATTCATGCCATGCATGGCGATGAGCAGCAGCCAGAACAGATGTCGCGAGACCTTGAGAATTTCATGCGTGGCGTGACTTTCAACTACTCAGATGAAAAGCGAGACGAGCTTTCTTCGTGTCGCAACGTAGAGGCAGATCTCCAGCCTGTTGTTCGCTTTCTATCCATCCTGCGTGCCGACGCAAACGCTCAACGGATCGCCGCCGGCATCGAATGGCTGATCGACTCGCTGGTAACAACGAATCAGACACTCTCGCTGGTACAAAGCTGCATCGGTATCGAAGCCATTCTTGGTGATAGCACGCCAGGAGCGTACGAGCTGGGAATCACTGCGCGTCTTTCGGAGCGATTCGCGTACTTGATGGGGACCAGTGCAGAAAATCGCAACGCGCTACGGGATCAGTTTCGACTCGTGTTCGCGAAGAGAGGGGATCTCGTTCACGCGCGAAGGCATCGATTGCCGCCGCATGAGTTGCAGGTGGTGCAGATCGCCCAGAAGATGTTGCAGGAGCTCATTCGCAAGGAGCTGTCCTTGATGCTTGATTTGTCACCTGGTGTGCTCAGCCAAATGGATTCAATGGAGATCAAGCTCAATATGAGGCCGTTCTAGGGTGTTGGCTCGATGCGTTTGCCGCCGTAGTTGTGAGAACTCCCGAGCGTGCGGCCGCGGATCCATGCCATGCGGTCTCTGTGTAGCTACCACGCCTGAAACACGGCGCCCGGAATGACGAGCGCCGCCAGCGACGGTCCCGCGCTCTCGACCAGCGCGATGCACTCGTCTAAGGGCGCCATCTTCACCATCGAGCCTCGCCGTGCCTCGACGATAAAATCGATCTGGACCGTCCGGTCGTCGTTCACATAGAACTGAAGCGTCTCCCCGAACTGGTCGATGAGGCCGAAGAAATTCCCGGGGTGGACGAGTACACCGCGCATGTACTCCCTGATCTGCTCGAAGCCGAAGTAGGACTCGTCCTCCGGCTTCCCGAGGCCCCACCGGTCTTCGCGGTAGTCATGGTGGAACGCGACGAAGCCGGGGCGGTTTCTCTCGGGCCATTCGATCATGCGCAACTCCTTGGGGCTGGATCGACGTGCTGCGATCGACAGCAGCGGGCGAACGAGCCGTCGCTGTAGCGCGAGCCTGTCGTCGATGCGCGCAGCGCAGTGCGTTTCAGCACAACTTTCTGAGCGTGTTGTTATCGCGCCAAAGAGTCCCGTTTCCGTGAACGGACTCTAAGGGTTGTCACGGACTCTTCACCCGCGCACGAGACCATCACTGCACCCGATTGCAGATGCATCGCGTGCAACGTCGCTCGGAGCCGGTCCCACGCCGGCGCCGCATGAAACGCGATCCGATGCACGCGAGAAACCGCGGCGAGCCGCCGCGGAATCCCCGGTGTCCCCCCGTTCCGGGGTGGTTCCTCGAAGAACCGCCCAGGACGCTTGTTGTGCTTAAGAAAGAGGAAGCTGAAATGAAAAAATCCCTGGTGGCATTGGCCGCCGTGCTGGCGGCCGGCGGAGCGGCTGCTCAATCGTCGGTGACGCTGTTCGGCGTGGTCGATGCGAGCGTGAGCAACTACTCGACCAAGAGCGAGTACCGTGGCACGAACCCGCTGCTCTACGGCGCTTCGCGCAAGCAGAGCCAGACGGCCCTGGCGAACGGCAGCAGCAGCTCCAGCCGCCTCGGTTTCCGCGGCACGGAAGATCTGGGCGGTGGCCTGGCAGCGAGCTTCTGGCTCGAATCGGGCATCACCAACGATGACGGCAAGACCGGCGTGGCCGCGTTCGACCGTCGCTCCACCGTGAGCCTGTCGGGTGGCTTCGGCGAAATCCGCCTCGGTCGCGACTACACGCCCACCTACTGGAACGACAACGTGTTCGATCCCTTCGGTCTGCGTGGCGTGGGCACGAGCCTGATCAGCCGCGTCGGCGACTCGCTGTCGCGCAAGGCAGGCACCGCGCCCAACGGCGCTTCGGCCAGCGACAACTACGCGCGCGCCAGCAACAGCATCGGCTACTTCCTGCCGCCGAACCTCGGTGGCTTCTATGGCCAGTTCCAGTACGCGCTGCACGAGAACGTCAAGTTCGACGAGAACGTGATCGAGTCGCCCTCGAAGCGCGGTTCGTACTTCGGCGGCCGCGTCGGCTATGCCAACGGCCCGCTGGACGTCGCCGTTTCCTACGGCCAGGACAACAAGGACACCACGCCGCTGACCGCGACCACGGTCCTGACCCCGGCGCTGGCTTCGCAAGCGTTCAAGAACCGCATCAACACCTTCAACCTCGGCGCGAGCTACGACCTCGGCGCGGCGAAGCTGTTCGGCGAGTACTCGCAAGTCCGCAACAAGTTCGACACGGCCACCGCCCTGGGCGCCCTGACCTTCGTCGACAGCGTGACCGACAAGTACGACGGCTTCCTGCTCGGCGTCAGCGTGCCGGTGGGCCCGGGCCAGATCAAGGCTTCGTACGGCTACGTGAAGTACAAGGCCGGCCAGAACGGCTTCGTGAACCCGGCCACCGCGCTGTTCGGCAACCCCGAGCTGTCGACCAAGGCCAACCAGTTCGCGCTGGGCTACGTGCACAACCTGTCGAAGCGCACCGCCCTGTACGCCACGATCGCCCGCGTGCGCATCAAGGATGGCCAGAACAACACGGCCGTGTTCAACCGCGTGACCACCGGTGGCGCTCCGGCCTACCTGGCGACCGCCGGCTGGGCACCGCGCTCGTCGACGGGCTACGACTTCGGGCTGCGCCACAGCTTCTGATTCCCGCGTCTTTTTTGTCTCCAAGGTTTGCCACCCGGCTCTGGTCGGGTGGTTTTTTTGGTTGGTACCCGGCGTCGGCGCCGGGTGCCAATCCCCGGATCTACTGGGAAATCTTCCGTCCCTCTTCGACCTGGTGTTCGAAGTAGCGCTGGAAGCTGAACACGATGCTCGCCATGAGGATCGTGCTGCCGAAGAACAGTGCCAGCACCACCGCGCCGATGGTGGCCCAGCTCGTGCGACCCGGTTCCGCGTCGGGTGCCGCGCCCGCGTTGTAGCGCGCATTCCACTTCTCGGGCGTCATCAGGCCGTAGACGATGGCCGTGAGCGCGCAGCCGGCGATGGTGAAGCCGAGGAAAGGGATCAGCACCCAGCTCCAGCCGTCGTCCACGCCGAACATGCGCACGCGCTCGATGCCGTAGAGGCCCAGCGCGGTCGGGATCGGCAGCAGCCAGCCGAGCCAGTCGCCCAGTCCGCGCAGGTAGAAGCGGTGCAGGCCCAGCGGGCCGCCCAGGAAGGCCAGCCAGGCCGTGGTCGTCTTGCTTTTCATGCGGTGCTCGATCCTGCTTTCGTTGCTTCGTTCATTCGGGATGGGTGCTGCTGCCCGCGCCGATGCTCTTTTCCATCAGCACGACGTCGCGCCACTGGCCGAACTTCCAGCCGCAGTCCTTGAGCACGCCGACCTGGGTGAAGCCCTGGCCGCGGTGCACGCCGATCGAGCCGGCATTGGCCGAGTCGCCGATCACCGCGATCAGCTTGCGCACGCCGGCGGCCTCGGCCGCCTCGCACAGGGCGGCCAGCAGCCGAGCGCCCAGGCCCTGGCCGCGCGCGGCCTCGGCCAGGTAGATCGAGTCCTCGGCCGAGTAGCGGTAGGCCGGACGCGGCTTGAACCAGTTGCAGTAGGCGAAACCCAGCAGCGCGCCGTCGCGCTCGGCGACCAGGTAGGGCAGCCCCTTGCCCAGCACGTCGGCGCGCCGGGCGGCCATCTCGGTGGGGGAGGGCGGCTCGGTCTCGAAGGTGCCCGTGCCGTGCAGGACGTGGTGGGCGTAGATGGCGGCGATCGCCGGGATGTCGTCTTCCCGGCTGGAGCGGATCGTTGTCATGAGGGGAAATTGGGGAGGCGAAATGGCCGTAAACGGGCCGGAAACTGGCCAGTGCAGGCAAGAATTCTCGGCCGGAACGCGGTGCGGGCTATAATCGTGGGCTTTTCAGCGTGTCGCTGGCCGGGTGGCCATGTCGCGTGTCTCGACGCTGGAAGAACATCGTGAGCAGGTTTTCATCTTCAAACACGAAGGCCTGCGACCCACCCAAGGATAAATCATGGTCGTCATTCGACTCTCCCGTGGCGGTGCCAAAGGCCGTCCGTTCTTCAACATCGTCGTGTCGGACAAGCGCGTTCGCCGCGATGGCCGTTTCATCGAGCGCCTGGGTTTCTACAACCCGACCGCTAAGGAAAACGAAGAAAGCATCCGTATCGCTCAGGACCGCCTGACGTACTGGAAGAGCGTCGGCGCCCAGCCCTCGCCCACCGTCGCGCGCCTGATCCGTCAAGCCGCCGCGGCCGCTCCCAAGGCTGCCGCCTAAGCAGCCCGGCCACCGGCGATGCTGCCCGCGCTCGAAGCCGCCGAATTGCCGGCGGACGCGATCGAAGTAGGCCGCATCGCCGATGCCTGGGGCATCAAGGGCTGGTTCAAGGTCCTGCCCCATAGCGCCCAGCCCGAGGCGCTTTTTTCTTCCAAGCGCTGGTTCCTGCAGGCCCCCGGGGCTTCGGCGGCCACCGCTTTCCGGCTCGCGATCAGCGAAGCCAAGGAACATTCCGACTGCATCGTCGCCTCGTCGCGTGACGTGCCCGACCGCAACGCGGCCGAGGCGCTGCGTGGCGCGCGCGTGTTCGTGCCGCGCTCGAGCTTTCCGAGCACCGCCGACGACGAGTACTACTGGGTCGACCTGATCGGCCTCGAGGTGGTCAACCGCGAAGGCATCGTGCTCGGCGCGGTGCGCGAACTGCTCGCCACCGGCCCGCAGACCACGCTGGTGATCGCGGCCGAGCAGGACGGCAAGGCCATCGAGCGCATGGTGCCGTTCGTCTCGGCTTTCGTCGACGGCGTCGACCTCGCGGGCCGGCGCATCACGGTCGACTGGCAGCCCGACTACTGATCCCGGCCCCGCCGCCGCGGTCCGCGCGCATGCGCTTCGACATCCTCACGCTGTTTCCCGAACTGTTCGCGCCTTTCATGGCCAGCGGCGTGACGCGCCGCGCCTACGAGTCGAAGCAGGTCGAGGTGGTGCTGTGGAATCCGCGCGACTACGCGAACGGCAATTACAAGCGCGTGGACGACCGCCCGTTCGGCGGCGGCCCCGGCATGGTGATGATGGCCGAGCCGCTGTCGGCCTGCCTCGCCGCGGCGCAGGCCGCGCGCGGCGTGCCGGCGCCGGTGGTGCTGTTCTCGCCGATCGGCGAGGCGCTGCGCCACGAATCGGTCGAGCGCTGGTCGGCGAGCGAGGGCGCGGTGCTGATCTGCGGCCGCTACGAAGGCATCGACCAGCGCTTCATCGACGCCCATGTCACGCACCAGGTCAGCCTCGGCGACTTCGTGCTGTCGGGCGGCGAGATCCCGGCAATGGCGTTGCTCGACGCGGTGGCGCGGCTGCAGCCCGGCGTGCTCGGCGACGAGGCTAGCCATGTGCAGGACAGCTTCAATCCCGCGCTGGACGGCCTGCTCGACTGCCCGCACTACACGCGGCCCGAGCAGTGGAACGGGCAGGGCGTGCCGGCGCCGCTGATGTCGGGCCACCATGCGCAGATCGAGCGCTGGCGCCGCGACCAGCGGCTGGCGATCACCGCCCGAGAACGCCCCGAATTGATCGACGCGGCCCGCTCCGCCGGACGCCTGAACGCCGCCGATGAGGCGGTGCTCAAAAAAAAGCTATAATCGTGGGCTCCCCGATCCTCTGGCCGGCCGCGTCCGGTGCGAAGTCATCCCGCATGACTGCGCCAACGACGCCTTTTGTGCAGCGCGGACACGATCGATTTCAGGAAATCATGAACCTCATCCAGACTCTCGAGCAGGAAGAAATCGCCCGCCTCGGCAAGACCATCCCCGATTTCATGCCCGGTGACACGGTCATCGTCAGCGTGAACGTCGTCGAAGGCACCCGCAAGCGCGTGCAGGCCTACGAAGGCGTGGTGATCGCCAAGCGCAACCGTGGCCTCAACAGCGGCTTCACCGTGCGCAAGATCTCCAGCGGCGAAGGCGTGGAACGTACCTTCCAGACCTACAGCCCGCTGATCGCCAACATCGAAGTCAAGCGCCGCGGCGACGTGCGCCGCGCCAAGCTGTACTACCTGCGCGACCGCAGCGGCCGTTCGGCTCGCATCAAGGAAAAGCTGCCCGGCAAGTCGTCGAGCGCCGCGGCCGCGTAAGCTGCCCGCAGGCTTGCCTGTTGCGAAAAAGCCGCCGCTCTGGCGGCTTTTTGCGTTTTGCCCCCGTTTCCCTTTCGTCCGTTCACCCTTCGCCTCACGATCGATCACTTGACCGCCTCCAGCGCCGCCCCGTCCATGTCCTCCGCCACCTCCGAACCCGTCAATGCCGTCGTGCCCACGATGCTGCCGCCATTCGACCCGCGCAAGGTCCCGGTGGTGGGCGGCGGCACGGCCGACGGGCTGCCCGCGGTGGCGCTGGAGCAGCTGACGGCGCAGGCGCTGCGCGCGCGCTTCGCCTCGCCACCGCCCTGGGCGCCCGAACTGCGCCGCGAGCCGCGCATGACCGGCCGCGAGCCCGCGCAGGCAGCCGTGCTGGTGCCGATCGTGCAGCGCCCGCAGGGCCCGACCGTGCTGCTCACCGAGCGCACCGCGAACCTCTCGACCCATTCGGGACAGGTCGCGTTCCCGGGCGGCCGCGTCGATCCCGAGGACGCCAACATCGCGGCCGCCGCGCTGCGCGAGGCCTGGGAAGAGGTCGGCCTGTCGGCCAGCTACATCGAGGTGCTCGGCAGCCTGCCGACCTACACCACCGTGACCTCGTTCATCGTCACGCCGGTGGTGTCGCTGGTCGAGCCCGGCTTCGAGCTCACCATCAATCCCTACGAGGTCGCGCAGGCCTTCGAGGTGCCGCTGGGCTGGCTCATGGACCCGGCCAACCACCGCCGCCATGCCGTGCCCGCTGGCGACGGGACGCAGCGGCACTGGTACTCGATGCCCTACCAGGACGGCAGCGAGGAGCGCTTCGTCTGGGGCGCGACGGCCGGCATGCTGCGCAATCTCTACCGCTTCCTGAGCGCCTGAGCCGCCTGAAGAAACGGCGAGTTCTGTCGGCCTCATAGGCCCGCAAGCCCCGAACGACGGGGCTGTCTCGCTATCATCTCTGGATGAGCTTCTTCGCCATCCTGTGTGCGTTGCTGATCGAGCAGGTGCGGCCGCTGGCCCCGCACAACCCCGTGTATGGCGGCGTGCTCGCATGGACGCGCTGGACCAGCCGCAACTTCGACGCGGGCAAGCCGCACCATGGATGGATCGCCTGGGGTCTCGCGGTCTTCGTGCCGACGCTGCTCGCGCTCGGCATCCACTGGCTGCTGGTGCTCACGCTGGGGTTGCCGTTCGCTGTGCTCTGGAGCATCGCGGTGCTCTACGTCACGCTGGGCTTTCGCCAGTTCAGCCATCACTTCACCGACATCCGCGATGCGCTCGACGAAGGCGACGAGCCGCTGGCGCGCTCGCTGCTCGCGCACTGGCAGGGCGTGGACGCCGCCGAGCTGCCGCGCAGCGAGATCGTGCGCCACGTGATCGAGCATTCGGTGATCGCCGCGCACCGCCACGTGTTCGGCGTGCTGGCCTGGTTCTCGGTGCTCGCCGCGGTCGGCCTGGGGCCGGCCGGCGCGGTCTTCTACCGCATGAGCGAATTCGTCGCGCGCTACTGGCTGCACAAGAACGGCGCGGCCGTGCAGCCCTCGAGCGAATCGGTGCAAGAGGCCGCCGATGGCGCCTGGCATGCGATCGACTGGCTGCCCGCGCGCATCACGGCGCTGGGCTTCGCGGTGGTGGGCAGCTTCGAGGAAGCCATCGATTGCTGGCGCAACGATGCGCGCCGCTTTCCGAGCGAGAACGACGGCGTGATCCTCGCGGCCACCTCGGGCGCGGTCAACGTGCGCCTGGGCGGCGGCCGGCTACGGCCGATTCCCAGCGTCGATCCGCTGCCGCGCGCGCAGGCCGGCGAATCCTTCGCCGACACCCGTCGCACCGACAGCGGCAGCACGCCGGGCCGCGAGCCCGAGCCCGGCCACCTGCGCAGCGTGGTGGGCCTGGTCTGGCGCTCGGTCGTGATGTGGATGGTGCTGCTCGCGCTGCTCACGCTCGCGCGGCTGCTGGGCTGAGCCCATGGTCGACGCGATCGATCCGGTGGCGAAGCGCGCGCCCTCGTTCTGGAGCCCGCGCATCGCGGACCTCGAGCCCTATGTGCCCGGCGAGCAGCCGCGCATCCGGGACCTCGTGAAGCTCAACACCAACGAGAACCCGTATCCCCCGTCGCCGCGCGCCATCCAGGCGATCCGCGAGGCGGCCGAGAACGGCCTCGAGCTCTATCCCGACCCCAGCTCGCTCGCGCTGCGCGAAGCCGTCGCGCGCCGCCACGGGCTCGCGGTCGAACAGGTCTTCGCGGGCAACGGTTCCGACGAGGTGCTGGCCCACGCCTTCTTCGCCTTCTTCCAGCAGCGCGAGCCGCTGCTGATGCCCGACATCAGCTACAGCTTCTACCGCGTCTATGCGCAGCTCTACGGCATCGCCTGCGAGCAGTTGCCGGTCGACGAGGGACTGCGCATCGACGTCGATGCCATGGCCGATCGCTCGCGCGAAGGCTGCGCGGGCGTCGTGGTCGCCAATCCGAACGCCCCCACCGGCATCGGCCTGCCGCTGGCGCGCATCGAGGAACTGCTGCGCGCCTGCCCCGAGCGCGTGGTGCTGGTGGACGAGGCCTACGTCGATTTCGGCGCCGAGAGCGCGCTCTCGCTGATCCCGCACCATCCCAACCTGCTGGTGGTGCAGACGCTCTCGAAGTCGCGTTCGCTGGCCGGCCTGCGCGTGGGCTTCGCCTGCGGCCAGGCGCACCTGATCGATGCGCTGGTGCGCGTGAAGGACAGCTTCAACTCCTACCCGCTCGACCGGCTCGCGAGCGCCGGCGCCGTGGCGGCGCTCGAGGACGAGGACTGGTTCCGCAAGACGCGCGACGACGTGGTCGACACCCGCGAGGGACTGGTGCTGCAGCTCGAGGACCTGGGCTTCGAGGTGCTGCCGTCTCAGACCAATTTCGTGTTCGCGCGGCATCCATCGCGCGACGCCGCCGAACTGGCCGCCGCGCTGCGCGAGCGCGCGGTGCTGGTGCGGCACTTCCGCCAGCCGCGCATCGCGCAGTACCTGCGCATCAGCATCGGCACGCGCGCGCAGTGCAGCGTGCTGGTGGAGCGGCTGCGCGAGATCCTGCAGGCTCAGTAGCGCGTCTCGCTGAGCTCCGCGAACAGATCGCCGTAGATCCTGTAGCGCGAGGCGCTGATCGGCCCGTCGTTGGCCGCCGATTCCACGTGCGCGATCACGCCGCAGCCCGGCTCGTGCAAATGGGTGCAGTTGTAGAACTTGCACTCGCCCGCATGCTCGGCGATGTCGGGCATCAGGCCCGCGAGCTGCATCGGCGCGATGTGGTTGAGGCCGAATTCCTGGAAGCCCGGCGAGTCGATCAGCGCGGTGCTGCGCGCCGCGTCGACCCAGTACCAGGTGGTGCTGGTGGTGGTGTGCTTGCCCGAATTGAGCGCCTGCGAGATCTCGCCGGTGAGCGCGGTGGCGCCCGGCACCAGCAGGTTGATCAGCGTGCTCTTGCCCGCGCCCGAGGGGCCGAGCACCAGCGTGGTCTTGCCCGCGAGGCGCTGCGTCAGCGAGGCGTGGTCGACCTCGCCCGAGGCCTTGAGCGACAGCGGCAGCACGCCGTGGTGCATGCGCCGGTAGGGTGCGAGCTTGCGCCAGGCGCGCTCGAAGGGTTCGACCAGGTCGCTCTTGTTGAGCGCGATGATCGGCGTGATGCGCTCCGCCTCGGCCGCGATCAGGGCGCGCGCGAGCTGGTGTTCGGAGAACTCGGGCTCGGCCGCGATCAGGATCAGCACGTGGTCGAGGTTGGCCGCGAAGGACTTGGTGCGGATGTCGTCCTGGCGGTAGAACAGGTTGCGCCGCGGCACCACCTGCTCGATCGTGCCTTCGTCCTCGCTGGCCTGCCAGCGCACGCGGTCGCCGACCACGGCCTGGCTCTTCTTGCCGCGCGGATGGCAGATGCGTCGTTCGCCTTCGGGCGTCTCGACCAGGCAGTGGCGGCCGTGGCTCGCCACCACGAGGCCGTCGTGCAGCGCATCGGCCGAGGCTCGGCCCTGCTGGCGCTCGCGGCCCGGCTTAGCCAAAGGCGATCGCTCCGGTCATGCCGTGGGCGCGGCCGCCAGCAGCGCATCGGCCTGGCGTGCGCAATCGAAGTCGGTGACCGAGATGCCGCCGACGTCGTGCGTGTTGAAGCGCACCACGCAGCGGTTGTAGTGCACCGACAGGTCGGGGTGGTGGTCCTGCGTGTGGGCCACCATCGCCAGTGCATTCACGAAGGCGATGGTCTCGAAGTAGTTCGTGAAGCCGTAGGTCTTCTCGATCGCGACGTTCGCGCCGTCGCCGCTGAGCTTCCAGCCTTCGAGCCGCGCCAGCGCCGAGACGATCTCGGTCGCGCTCAGTGCCTTGCGGGGGATGGACTTCCAGTCCTTGATCTTCAACATGCTGGCGGTGCTCATGGCGCTGCTTTCAAAAGGGGCGAGGGAGACGAAGAAAAGATGGCGCTCAGGCGGTCGCCAGCATGCGCGCGAGGCGCTCGGATGCGGGCGGGTGGGAGTAGTAGAACTTGACGAACACCGGGTCGGGGGTGAGCGTGGAGGCGTTGTCCTGGTAGAGCTTGAGCAGCGCGGCCGAGAGGTCGGCGCCGCTGGTCTGCGCGATGGCGTAGGCGTCGGCCTCGAACTCGTGCCTGCGCGACAGCCGCGCCGACAGCGGCGCGACGAAGAAGCCGAACACCGGCGCCGCGAGCATGAACAGCAGCAGCGCCAGCGCGCTGTTGGGCGCCGCCGTCGACATGTTGGGCTGCACGCCCAGGCCGGTGTAGAACCAGGCCTGGGTCGAGACCCAGCCCAGCAGTGCGAAGCCCGCGAGGCTCAGCGCGAACATCGCGACCAGCCGCTTGACGATGTGGCGGTGCTTGAAGTGGCCGAGCTCGTGCGCGAGCACCGCCTCGACCTCGCCGGCGTTGAGCTGGCGCAGCAGGGTGTCGTAGAACACCACGCGCTTGCTGGCACCGAAGCCGGTGAAGTAGGCGTTGGCATGCGCGCTGCGGCGGCTGCCGTCCATCACGAACAGGCCCTTGGCGCGGAAGCCGCAGCGGCTCATGAGCGCGGTGACGCGGGCCTTGAGCGTCGGGTCGTCGAGCGGCTGGAACTTGTTGAAGATCGGCGCGATGAACATCGGGTAGACCAGCATCAGCAGCAGGTTGAAGCCCATCCACGCGGCCCAGGCCCAGAGCCACCACAGCGTGCCCGTGGCGCCCATGATCCACAGGATCAGCGCCGCGATCGGCAGCCCGATGGCCGCGCCGACCAGCGTCGAGACGACCGTGTCGCGCAGCCACAGGCCCCAGGTCATCTTGTTGAAGCCGAAGCGCTCCTCGAGCCTGAAGGTCTGCCACAGCGTGAACGGGAGTTCGAGCAGGCCGCCGATGGCCGCGAAGGCTGCCAGCAGCGCCAGCTGCTGCACCATGCCGCCGCCGAGCCAGGCCAGCAGCAGCTTGTTGAGCAGGTCGAGGCCGCCGAGCAGGGTCCAGCCCAGCAGCAGCGCCGTGCTCCAGGCCATCTCTATCAGCCCGAAGCGCGCCTTCGCCACCGTGTAGTCGGCCGCCTTCTGGTGCGCCGAGAGGCTGATCGTCTGCGCGAAGGCCTCGGGCACCTCGCCGCGATGCCGCGCCACGTGCCGCACCTGCCGCGAGGCCAGCCAGAACTTCACGAGCAGGCCGGCCACCAGCGCGGCGGCGAAGGCGAGGGTGAAGAGAAGCGAATAGGACATGCGCGCGAGTTTAGTCCTGGGCCCAAGCCCTTCGGACCATCGGCGACAATCCCTCGATGCCCGAATCCACCGCCTCCACGGCCGCCGCAGCGGTCCCCACCCTGAAGAAAAGCGACCAGAACCTGGTCTGGCTCGATTGCGAGATGAGCGGGCTCGATCCCGAGAAGGAACGGCTGCTCGAAATCGCCGTGGTCATCACCGGCCCCGACCTCACGCCGCGCATCGACGGCCCGGTGCTGGTCATCCACCAGAGCGACGCCGTGCTCGACGGCATGGATGCCTGGAACAAGGGCACGCACGGCCGCAGCGGCCTGATCGACAAGGTCAAGGCCTCCACCGTCGACGAGGCCGCTGCCGAGCAGCAGCTGATCGAATTCATCGCGCGCTACGTGCCCAAGAGCGGCTCGCCGATGTGCGGCAACACCATCGGCCAGGACCGGCGCTTCCTGGTCAAGTACATGCCCAGGCTCGAGGCCTACTTCCACTACCGCAACCTCGACGTCAGCACGCTCAAGGAGCTCGCCAAGCGCTGGAAGCCCGCGGCCTACAACGCCTTCAAGAAGCAGCAGGCCCACACGGCGCTGGCCGACGTGCACGAATCGATCGAGGAACTGGCGCACTACCGCGAGACCTTCCTGCGCCTGACCGACTGAGGCCTGGCGGCCGGAACAACGGCCGAATATCCGATTGCGCACGGGGATTAGGTAAAAACCCCGATGCATGTCATAATCGTGGGCTTCGCTGACCGGGGTGCCCGGCCATTCTTTCAAAAAGGATGGCGCGTGCATGAGCAGAATCGGTTCCCCGCCGGCATATCCCGCATCTCCCTATCTTGCACACCGCGCCCGATCGCATGGATCGATCAAAAAGGGCCGCAGCCTCGGGTTTCAGAACCGGAAGCTGAATGTCGTTGGATGGTTGATGTTTTTAACCACCAACGGGGCGCCGCCCACGGCAGCGCTCGCGTTTGAAATTTGACATTCATGACCGACGCTTTTGAAGCGCAGGGCGAGCTCGCGCCTGTGCAATCGATTCACAACAACGAATTCTCCGCTGTCACCTCCGAAGTGCCCGTGCTCGAGGCGCTCGACGCCGCCAGCACCGAGGCCAACGAAGTCCTCGAGGTCGCCGATCAGGACGCGCAGACGTCCGACGCGCCCGAGGCACCGCGCGGCCCCAACGGATTCATTCCGCTGGGCCTCGCTCCCGAACTGATCGCCGCCGTCGAGGACCTGGGCTTCCACCAGCCCACGACCGTGCAGGAAAAGGTGATCCCGCTGGCCCGCGGCGATGAATCGGCCCGTTTCGTCGACCTGATGGTCTCGAGCCAGACCGGCAGCGGCAAGACCGCGGCCTTCCTGCTGCCCGTGCTGCACACGCTGATCCGCCGCCAGGCCGAAGGAGCCGCCGCCGAGCGCGCCGAATTCGAGCGCCTGACGGCCGAAGCCGCCGAACGCGGCGAAGCGCCGCCCAAGCGGCCCAAGCGCGTCAACCCGACCAGCAACCGCAACTTCAAGGCCGCCACGCCCGGCGCCCTGGTGCTGTGCCCGACGCGCGAACTCGCGCAGCAGGTCGCGCACGACGCCATCGAGCTGGTGCGCCACTGCCGCGGCCTGCGCATCGCCAACGTGGTGGGCGGCATGCCCTACCAGTTGCAGATCGCGCGCCTGCAGAACGCCGACCTCGTGGTCGCCACGCCGGGCCGCCTGCTCGACCTGCAGCGCTCGATGCAGATCAAGCTCGACAAGGTCAAGTTCCTGGTGGTCGACGAGGCCGACCGCATGCTCGACCTGGGCTTCGCCGACGACCTGGCCGAAGTCAACCAGCTCACCATCGAGCGCCAGCAGACCATGATGTTCAGCGCCACCTTCGCGCCGCGCATCCAGCAACTGGCCACCCGCGTGATGCGCGAACCGCAGCGCGTGACCATCGACAGCCCGCAGGAAAAGCACGCCAACATCAAGCAGGTGCTGTTCTGGGCCGACAACGCCACCCACAAGCGCAAGCTGCTCGACCACTGGCTGCGCGACACCAGCATCAACCAGGCGATCGTGTTCGCCAGCACCCAGGTCGAGTGCGACGGCCTCGCCAACGACCTGCAGCAGGACGGCTTCAGCGCCGTGGCGCTGCACGGCGCGCTGAGCCAGGGCCTGCGCAACCGCCGCCTGATGGCGCTGCGCCAGGGCCAGGTCCAGATCCTGGTGGCGACCGACGTGGCCGCGCGCGGCATCGACGTGCCGACCATCACCCACGTCTTCAACTTCGGCCTGCCGATGAAGGCCGAGGACTACACCCACCGCATCGGCCGTACCGGCCGTGCCGGCCGCGATGGCCTGGCGATCACCTTCGCCGAGTTCCGCGACCGCCGCCGCATCATGGACATCGAGCAGTACAGCCGCCAGCAGTTCAAGGCCGAGGTGATCCCCGGCATGGAGCCGCAGCAGCGCATGCCGCAATCGCGCCCGCAGGGCGACTTCGGCGGCCGCGGCCGTGGCGGCGATCGTCGCCAGGGCAACGGCGGTGGTGGCTACCGCAGCGGCAACGGCGGCGGCTATGCCAACGCCAGCGGCTTCAACGACCGCAATGCACGCGGCCCGGCCGGCGGCGCGCCGCGCGGCGGCTTCGGCGGTGGCCAGAACGCCGGTTTCGGCGGCGGCCGCGACCGTGACGAGTCGGCCGGCTTCGGCCGCAAGCCGGGTTGGGGCGACAGCGCACCGCGCGGCAATGCCGGCGGCAGCCGCAACGAAGGCTTCGGCGCCCGCAGCGGCGGCCCGCGCAACGAAGGCGGTTTCGCGCCGCGCAACGACGGCTTCGCGCCCCGTAAGGGCCCGGGCCACGCCGGCGGCCCCGGCAAGGTGTTCGTGCCGCGCGACGCGCAGAAGCGCGCGTTCAAGCCCAGCCGCTGATCGCTTCCTCCCCTTCGCAAAGCCCGCGTTCTCCGGATCGCGGGCTTTTTGCATTGGGGGTTTGCGAGCAGTCGAAGGCGCCGATTTTGATTGACGTCTGAATTGATGAAAAGTAATGTATTGGACGCGCGCAGTCCTGCATTCCGGTTCCGCATCGTCGGTGGCCGGTTCATCAACCTCAGCTTTTCGACCCTTCGACCATGAAAATCGCGATCCTGGGTGGCGGCCATGGGGCCTATGCGGCCGCCGCCGATCTGTCCGAAGCCGGGCATGAAGTGCGGCTGTGGCGCCGCGACGCGGCCGCGCTGCAGCCGGTCATCGACAGCGGCAGCATCGTGCTCAAGGATGCGCGCGGCGTGCGCGAGGTGCCGATCGCGCTGCCCACCGCCGACATCGGCGCGGCGCTGCGCGATGCGGAACTCATTGTGCTGCCGACCCCGGCCATCGCGCAGGACTTCATCGCGCGCGCCATGGCGCCGCACCTGGTCGACGGCCAGGTGGTGTTCCTGCCGCCCGGCACCTTCGGCAGCTACGTGATGGCGCGCACCGTGCGCGAGGCCGGCAACCGCGCCGACGTGGCCTGGGCCGAGACCGGCACCTTGCCCTACCTGGCGCGCAAGCATGGCGAGCGCGAGGTCAACGTCACGATCCGCGCGATCCGCCTGCCCACCGGCGTCTATCCGGCACGCAAGGCCGCGCAGGCGATCGACATCATCCGCGTGGCCTACCCGAGCGTGCACGGCTGCGGCGACGCGCTCTCGGGTGCGCTGATGAATGCCGGCCCCGTCATCCATCCGCCGCTGATGGTGATGAATGCCGCGCCGCTGCAGCACTTCGAGCGCTGGGACATCCACAACGAAGGCACGCAGCCCGCGGTGCGCGCCGTGACCGACCGGCTCGACCGCGAGCGCATCGCGGTGCGCGAGGCCTTCGGCCACGGCGGCCCGCACTATCCGCTGGCCGACCACTACGACAACGATCGCTGGATGTACGGCGATGCCCACAAGCAGCTCGTGAAGTCGGGCGACTGGCGCGAGAACATCGACCTGCACGGCCACCGCTACATCACCGAGGACACCGAGCTCGGCCTGGCCTTCCTCGCCTCGGCCGCAAGGCATGCAGGCGTCGATGCGCCGATCGCGCACGGTCTGCTCGCGATCGTCGGCGGCTTCCTCGGCCGCGACCTGCGTCAGGGGCCGCGCAGCTTCGAGTCCCTGGGCCTCGCGGACCTGTCGGCCGACGCGCTGCGCCAGAGGCTGCACGATGGCGAATGAGCCGGTCCGCTTCGCCGCGGTCGGCGCGGGGCGCATGGGCCGCGGCATCGCGATCGCCTTCGCCTACGCGGGCCACCGCATCGCGCTGGTCGACCTGCGCGTGCGCAGCGAGGAGGCCTGGCACAAGTTGCACGACGAGGCACGGCAGGAGATCGCCGCCAGCCTCGCGGGCCTGGCCCAGCTCGGCGTGATCGATGCGGCGCAGGCCGAGGCCATCGCCGCGCGCGTGCAGTACGTGCGCGCCGCGCAGGCACCGGCGGCGCTCGCGCAGGCCGAGCTGGTGTTCGAGGGCGTGCCCGAAACGCTGGCGGCCAAGCGCGAGGCCTTCGAACAGATCAATGCCCATTGCCGCGACGACGCGATCCTGACCTCGACCACCAGCAGCATCCTGGTCACGCAGCTCGCGGCGCTGGTGCGCAGGCCCGAGCGCTTCCTCAACATGCACTGGCTCAACCCGGCCTACGTGATCCCGGTGGTCGAACTGAGCTGCCACCCGGGCACCGACCCCGCCGTGCTGGCGCGCACGCGCGAGATCATGGAGGCGATCGGCAAGCTGCCCGTGGTGTGCGGGCCCACGCCCGGCTACATCGTTCCGCGGCTGCAGGCGCTGATCATGAACGAGGCCGCGCGCATGATCGAGGAGGGGGCCGCCACCGCCGAGGAGATCGACAAGGCCACGCGCCACGGCCTGGGCCTGCGCTTCGCGGCGCTCGGCGTGGTCGAGTTCATCGACTTCGGCGGCTGCGACATCCTGCACCACGCGAGCCGCGAGATGTCGGCCTCGATCGACAAGGGACGCTACACCGCGCCGGCCATCGTCGACCGCATGGTGGAGGAGGGGCGGCTCGGCCTCAAGAGCGGCAGCGGCTTCTATGCCTACGAAGGCACCGACACCGCGGCCTATCGCCGCGACGTGCTCTCGCGCACGCTCGGCATGCTGCGCCATGCGGGCCTCTGGCGGCCCGCGGCCGAACGCACACTGCCATGACGCCGGCCATCCGCCGCGCCTTCGCCGATCTGTCGGTCGGTCAGGTGCACTACGCGAGCTGCGGCGCCATCGATGCACCGCCCGTGCTGCTGCTGCATCAATCGCCGCGCAGCTGGCGCGAGTACGAGACGGTGCTGCCACTGCTCGGCGCGCGGCATCGCGCGGTCGCGATGGACACCGTGGGCTTCGGCGATTCGGCCGCGGGCGGCGAGCCCGCCTCGATCGCGCACTGGGCCCGCGTCGCGGCCGAGCTGCTCGATGCGCTGCGCATCGAACGCGTCGCCGTGGTCGGCCATCACACGGGCGGCGTGATCGCGATCGAACTCGCGGCCGCGCTCGGCGAGCGCGTGCGCGCGCTGGTGCTGTCCTCGACGCCCTACACCGACGAAGCCTTTCGCCGCGCGCGCGCCGAGCGTCCGCCGATCGACGAGGTCGAGCCCAGCGAAGACGGCAGCCATCTCGCGGCACTGTGGGGCAAGCGGCAGGGCTTCTATCCGCCGAACCGGCCCGAGCTGCTCGAGGCCTTCGTGCTCGATGCGCTCAAGGTCGGCCGGCGGCTCGAGGAAGGCCATCGCGCCGTGGCCTCGTACCGCATGGAAGAACGCATCGATCGCGTGACGCAGCCCGTGCTGATCGTGCGCGCGCCCGAGGATCCGTTCGCTTCGCCGCATGCGCAGGAACTCGCGCGGCATCTGCGCCACGCGGCCAGCGTGCGCATCGCCGACATCGAAGGCGGCATGGTGCCGCTGCCCGACCAGTTGCCCGAGGCCTTCGCGCGCTGCGTGGGCGACTTCCTCGCGCGCTGAGCCTTCAGCGTTCCTCGTCGTCCTCGTCCTGCGCCGCATCCGACGGCGCATGCGCATGCAGCTGGATCATCAGCCGCAGCGTGTTCTTGAGTTCCTCCGCGCGCGTGAGGCCGAAGGGCTCGAGCACGCGGCGCTCGTGCTCGCTCGCGAGCTGCATCAGATGCTCCACCTTGGCCGCACCCTTGCGGGTGATGCGCACCAGCGTGATGCGGCGATCGCTCTCATGGGGAATGCGCTCGACCTGGCCCTGCGTTTCCATGCGGTCGAGCAGCCGCGTCACGGTCGGCTGCTTGGTCACGGTGATCTGCGCGAGCCGGCCGATGCTCACCGCATCGCCGCCCGCGAGCGAGGCCATCACGCGCCACTCCGACACCGAGAAACCCTCCTGCCGCGCCACCTCGTGGAACTCCGAGGAGATCAGCTGGCTCGCCTGCGCGAGCAGCGCGGGCAGGTAGTTGTCGACGAAGCGCTGCGGCTTCTTTTCAGTGCTTCCCATGCGTTCTCCCGATGCACATCGAACGACCCGAAAGTGGCACGCGGCTTGCGTGTCTAGGGTTATTCATGATTGTGGATAGATTCATTTCTAAACAGTATACGTACCAAGGCCCGTACAAGCACTCATCGCTTTTCTGCAGGTGATGCATGAACGGGCCACCGCCCACACGGTGACGTCGATCCAGGAAAAGAGCAAGCCATGGCCGAGCGTTCGTTTGTCGAAGAAGTGAAGAAACTGCGGCTGTCCGCCGGTGAAGTGTTCCGCGGCGAAGGCATCCTCGCCGTCACCAAGGCGCTGCTCGAATCGGGCGTGTCGTACGTCGCGGGCTACCAGGGCGCGCCGATCTCGCACCTGATGGACGTGCTGGCCGACGCGCAGGACATCCTCGCCGACCAGGGCATCCGCTTCGAGAACAGCGCGAGCGAGGCCACGGCCGCCGCCACGCTCGCGGCTTCGGTCAACTATCCGCTGCGCGGCGCCGTGACCTTCAAGGCCACGGTCGGCACCAACGTCGCATCCGATGCGCTGGCCAACCTCGCCTCGGGTGGCGTGACCGGCGGCGCGCTGGTGATCGTGGGCGAGGACTACGGCGAAGGCTCCTCGATCATGCAGGAGCGCAGCCATGCCTTCGCGATGAAGTCGCAGATGTGGCTGCTCGACCCGCGGCCCAACCTGCCGAGCATCGTCGAGGCCGTGAAGCAGGGCTTCGAGCTCTCCGAGGCCAGCAGCACGCCGGTGATGCTGCAGCTGCGCATCCGCGCCTGCCACGTGCACGGCCAGTTCGTCGCCGCCGACAACCGCCGCGCCGCCTACTCGGTGCAGGAGGCGGCCGAGAACCCGCGGCGCGACGTGAGCCGCATCGTGCTGCCGCCCGCGAGCTTCGTGCACGAGCAGGAGAAGGTGAAGGAGCGCTGGCCCGCGGCCGTGCGCTTCATCGAGGAACGCGGCCTCAACGAGTTCTTCGCCGACGGCGCCGACGACATCGGCATCGTGGTGCAGGGCGGCAGCTACAACACGCTGGTGCGCGCGCTCGAGCGCCTGGGCCTGGCCGACGTCTACGGCAACAGCCGCATCCCGCTGTACGTGATGAACGTCGCCTATCCGGTGATCGACAGCGAGGTGGTGCGCTTCTGCGAAGGCAAGCGCGCGGTGCTGATGGTGGAGGAGGGCCAGCCCAACTTCATCGAGCAGAACATCGCGACCATCCTGCGCCAGCGCGGCGTGACCACCGCGCTGCACGGCAAGGACATGCTGCCGGTGGCCGGCGAGTACACGGCCGCCGAGCTGCTGCAGGGCGCGCGCGTCTTCTGCGAGCGCTACGGCCGCCTCGCGCCGCAACCGGCCGCGCCCGTGCCGGCCCCGGTGCGCAAGGTGATCCCGCTGATCGAACTGCCGGGCGAGCCGGCCGCGCCGCTGGCCGACAGCGTGCACGCGCGCCCGCCGGGCTTCTGCACCGGCTGCCCCGAGCGCCCGATCTTCAGCGCGATGAAGCTGGTCGAGCGCGAGCTCGGTCCGCACCACGTGAGCGCCGACATCGGCTGCCACCTGTTCTCGATCCTGCCGCCGTTCCACATCGGCAACACCACCATGGGCTACGGCCTCGGCGGCGCGGGCGCGGCCGCCATGGGCGCGCCGCGCGGCAAGCGCGCGATCGCGATGATGGGCGACGGCGGCTTCTGGCACAACGGCCTCACGAGCGGCGTCGCCAACGCGGTGTTCAACCAGAGCGACAACCTCACGATCGTCGTCGACAACAACTACACCTCGGCCACCGGCGGGCAGGACATCCTGTCGTCGAAGGCCGTCAACGCCACCCGCAGCACCGGCCACGCGATCGAGCGCGCGGTGCGCGGCGTGGGCGTGAACTGGGTGCGCACCATCCGCCGCACCTACGACGTGGCCGGCATGCGCGACGCGCTCAAGGAGGCGCTGACCACCAAGGAGAAGGGCCCGAAGGTCCTGATCGCGCAGTCCGAGTGCATGCTCAACAAGCAGCGGCG
The DNA here is from genome assembly GCF_057809595.1 of Variovorax sp. FG153. NCBI lineage: Bacteria > Pseudomonadati > Pseudomonadota > Betaproteobacteria > Burkholderiales > Comamonadaceae > Variovorax > Variovorax sp. FG153. The sequence continues at coordinate 412,729 of NZ_JBMDKG010000002.1, read as the reverse complement.
CGAGAAGCCGCTGGTGCGCAAGGCCATCGCCGACGGCAAGCGCATGGTGCGCGAGAAGTTCGGCGTCGATGCCGACACCTGCACCGGCGACCACTCCTGCATCCGGCTTTCGGGCTGCCCCTCGCTGTCGATCAAGACCAATCCCGATCCGCTGCGCACCGACCCGGTCGCCACCGTGCTCGAGAGCTGCGTGGGCTGCGGCAACTGCGGCGACGTCTCGCACGCGGCCGTGCTCTGCCCCTCGTTCTACAAGGCGCGCATCGTCAGCAATCCCACCGGCTGGGACCGGCTGCGCGAGCGCGTGCGCGGCGCCGTCATCGGCTGGCTGCAGCGCGGCGCTGCGCGCCGGCGCGAGGCCTATTCGTTCTGAGCGCGCCGATGAGCACCCCACAACCGATCAAGATCGCGATCCTCGCCATGGGCGGCGAGGGCGGCGGCGTGCTGGCCGACTGGATCGTCGACATGGGCGAGGCCAACGGCTGGTACGCCCAGACCACCTCCGTGCCCGGCGTGGCGCAGCGCACCGGCGCCACCATCTACTACGTGGAGCTGTTCCCCGAGGCCGCCGCGCGCGCCGACGGCGGCCAGCCGGTGCTGGCACTGATGCCGCTGCCGGGCGACGTCGACCTGGTGCTCGCCTCCGAGCTGATGGAAGCCGGCCGCGCGGTGCAGCGCGGGCTGGTCACGCCAGACCGCACCACGCTGATCGCCTCCACGCACCGCGTCTATTCGATCGCCGAGAAGAGCGCGATGGGCGACGGCCGCGTCGACAGCCGCGAACTGCTCGCGCATGCGGGGCGCGCCGCGCACCGCTTCATCCGCTTCGACATGGCGCAGGCCGCCGAAGACGCGGGCAGCGTGATCAGCGCCGTGCTGTTCGGCGCGCTCGCGGGTTCGGGCGTGCTGCCCTTCGGCCGCGCCCAGTTCGAGGCCACCATCGAGCGCGGCGGCGTCGGCGTGAAGCCCAGCCTGCGCGCCTTCGGTGCCGCTTTCGCCCGTGCCCAGGCCGAGGAGGGCGAAGCGCCCGCGCCGGCCCTGCCGCCGGCCGCGCCGCCGCAGCCGCGCCATCCCGCGGTGCGCGCGCTGGTCGAGCGCGTGCAGAAGGATTTCGCGCCGGCGCAGCAGGCGCTGCTGCTCGAAGGCGTGCGCCGCCTCATCGACTACCAGGACCCGGCCTATGCGGGTCTCTACCTCGACCGCGCCGCCGCGCTGCAGTCGCTCGGCAGCCCGGCGCTGCTCGAGGTCGCGGCGCGCCACCTGGCGCTGTGGATGTCCTATGAGGACACGGCGCGCGTGGCCTCGCTCAAGATCCGCGCGACCCGCTTCGACCGCGTGCGCGACGAGTCGCGCGTGCAGGCCGACCAGCTGCTCGCGATCCACGAGTACATGCATCCGCGGCTGCAGGAGATCTGCGAGACCCTGCCCGCGGGCCTGGGCCGCTGGTTGATGCGCACCGGCTGGGCGCGCGGCCTGGTCGAGCGCTTCACGCGCAAGGGCCGCGTGGTGCAGACCAGCTCGCTGCACGGCTACCTGCTGCTGTCCACCGTGGCCGGCATGGGCCGCTGGCGCCGTTCCACGCTGCGCTACGCGGACGAGAACCGGCGCATCGAGGCCTGGCTGGCCGAGATCGCCGCCACCGCCGCGCGCAACACCGAGCTCGCGATCGAGGTGGCGCAGTGCCAGCGGCTGGTCAAGGGCTACAGCGACACGCACGAGCGCGGCCTGCGCAACTACGAAACCGTGATGGCGGCCCTGCGCCGCGCCGGCGATGCGCTCGCGCCGGCCACCTTGCGCGAGCTGCGCAATGCCGCGCTGGCCGACGAGCACGGCCACCAGCTGCAGGCGGCGCTGGTGCGCCACGCGCTGGCCTGAACGACGAAGAAGAGACGACACCCATGGCCTCCGATCCCACGACCCTTCGCCTGCGCGTCGCCGAGGCGCGCGAACTCAATCCGCTGGTCCGGCTGTTCCGCCTGCGCGCCGACGATGGCGCCGCGCTGCCGGGCTTCGAGGCCGGCGCCCACATCCGCGTGCGCGTCGACCTCGGCAACGGCCAGTCGGACTGGCGCCACTATTCGCTGATCGACTTCGCGGCGGGCGGCCAGCCGGCACCGGCCGAGTACCTGATCGCGGTGCGCAAGGAGGCCGTGGGCCGCGGCGGCTCGCGCTTCATGCACGAGCGGCTGCGCGAGGGCGACACCATCGAGGCCGAGCCGCCGAAGAACGACTTTCCGCTGCACGCCGGCGCGGGCCGCGCGGTGCTGCTGGCCGGCGGCATCGGCATCACGCCGCTCGCGAGCATGGCCGCGCACCGCCGCGCGCAGGGTCTGCCGGTGGAACTGCACTACGCGGGCCGAAGCCGCGCGCTGATGGCCTTCCTGCCCGAGCTCGGCGAGCTGCTGGGCACCGACCTGCTGCTGCACGACGACGAGTCGAAGGGCGCGCCCTTCGACGTGGGCGTGCTGCTCGCGCGCTGCGACCCGGCCGACCAGCTCTATGTCTGCGGCCCCAAGCCCATGCTCGACGCCGTGCTGGCCCAGACCCAGGCGCGCGGCTGGAACAGCGACCGCGTGCACTTCGAACTCTTCACCGCGCCGGTGGTGGAGGAGGGCGACCATGCCTTCGAGGTCGAACTCGCCATGTCGGGCCAGCGCTTCACCGTGCCGGCCGACCAGAGCATCCTCGACTGCCTGATCGAGCATGGCTGCGACCCGATGTTCGACTGCAAGCGCGGCGAATGCGGCGTGTGCGCCGTGCCCGTGATCGACGGCGAGATCGACCACCGCGACTACGTGCTCACGGCACGCGAGAAGGCCGCGGGCAACGTGATCCAGATCTGCATCTCCCGCGCCAAGGGCCAGCGGCTGGTGCTCGACCTCTGAACCCAAGGAGTCCACGCATGACCAGCTACCGAGGCAATCCCGATGCGGTCCGCGCGTTGGTGCGGCCCGACCGCGTGCACCGCGACCTCTACATCAGCGAGGAGATCTTCGCGCTCGAGCAGGAGCACTTCTTCGCCAACACCTGGAACTACGTCGGCCACGAGAGCCAGTTGCCCAAGCCCGGCGACTACATCACCAACGAGATCGCGGGCCGCCCGCTGATCGTGGTGCGCCATGCCGACGGCAGCGTGCGCGTGCTGATGAACCGCTGCGCCCACAAGGGTTCGCGGCTGGTGAGCGCGCCCTGCGGCAACACCGGAAAGTTCTTCCGCTGCCCCTACCATGCCTGGACCTTCAAGACCGACGGCTCGCTGCTGTCGATCCCGCTGAAGAACGGCTACGAGGGCACGCAGCTGCACGACTGCGAGGCCTCGAAGGGCCTGGTGCCGGTGGCCGGCGTGCGCAGCTACCGCGGCTTCGTCTTCGTGAAGATCAACGACGTCGGGCCCTCGTTCGAGGAGTACTTCGGCGACTCGCTGAGCTCGATCGACAACATGGCCGACCGCTCGCCCGAGGGCGAGCTCGAGATCGCCGGCGGCTGCCTGCGCTTCACGCACCAGTGCAACTGGAAGATGTTCGTGGAGAACCTCAACGACACCATGCATCCGATGGTGGCGCACGAGTCCTCGGCCGGCACCGCCAAGACCATGTGGGCCGGCAAGCCCGCCGACGAGCCCAAGCCGATGGCGATCGAGCAGTTCGTGCCCTTCATGTCGGACTACAAGTTCTTCGAGGACATGGGCGTTCGCACCTACGACAACGGCCACAGCTTCACGGGCGTCAACTTCAGCATCCACAGCAAGTACAAGGCGATCCCCGCGTACGACGATGCGATGAAGGCCCGCTACGGCGAGGAGCGCACGGCGCAGATCCTCGGCATGGCGCGCCACAACACGGTCTACTACCCGAACCTCACGATCAAGGGCGCGATCCAGGCGATCCGCGTGGTCAAGCCGGTGTCGGCTGGCATGTCGATCGTCGAGAGCTGGACCTTCCGCCTCAAGGGCGCGCCGCCCGAGCTGCTGCAGCGCACCACCATGTACAGCCGGCTCATCAACTCGCCGTTCTCGGTGGTGGGCCACGACGACCTGCAGGCCTACCGCGGCATCCAGGCCGGCCTGCATGCCAGCGGCAACGAGTGGGTGAGCCTGCACCGCAATTTCGAGGACGGCGAGGCCGAGCGCAGCGGCGAGGCCACCACCGTCGGCACCAGCGAGCTGCCGATGCGAAACCAGTACCGCAGCTGGGCGCGCTACATGACGGAGACGATGTGATGAGCGCCACCGTCACGCGCCAGCAATTGGTCGACTTCGTGGTGCACGAATGCCGCCTGCTCGACGCCAAGCGCTACGAGGAGTGGAACGCGCTCTTCACCGACGACGCCTTCTACTGGGTGCCGCTGATTCCCGACCAGGAGGACGGCATCAACCACACCTCGCACATGTACGAGGACAAGCTGCTGCGCGAGCTGCGCATTGAGCGCCTGAAGAGCCCGCGCGCCTTCTCGCAGCAGCCGCCGAGCCGCTGCCACCACCTGCTGCAGGCGCCCACGGTCGAGGAGTTCGACGAGGCCGCGAACCGCTACGTGGTGCGCACGGAGTTCCACTACACCGAATGCCAGGGCGACGAGCTGCAGTTCTACGTCGGCACCTTCTTCCACCACCTGCTGTGGCAGGACGGCGCGCTGCGCATGACGCTCAAGCGCGTGAACCTGCTGAACTGCGACGCGGCATTGCCCGCGGTGCAGCTCTTCATCTGAACGGACGACCGCGATGACGCATCCCACCGTCCATGCCGCCTTCGCCGCCTCGGCGGCGCGCACGCCCGAGGCCGAGTTCCTGTGCGTCGAGCCGGTCACGGCCGCGAGCTATGGCATCGAGGCCGGCAGCATCCGCTGGCGCGAGGCCGCGGCCGAGGTCGACCGGCTGCGCGAGGCCTATGCGCGCGCGGGCTACGGCCATGGCCACCGCGTCGGGCTGCTGCTCGAGAACCGGCCGGCCTTCCTGTACCACTGGTTCGCGCTCAATGCGCTCGGCGTGAGTGTGGTGCCGATCAATGCCGAGATGCGCGCGGCCGAGCTGGCCTACCTGATCGGCCACAGCGGGATCGAGCTCGCGGTGAGCCTGCCGCAGCGCGCCGACGACCTGCGCGCGGCGGCGCAGCGCGAAGGCGCCACGCTCGACGTGATGCAGGCCTCGGACCTCGAAGTGCCGCCGGCCCGCGGCCCCGCACCGCGCGCGCACGAACCCGTCGGCCCGAACACCGAATGCGCGCTGCTCTACACCTCGGGCACCACCGGGCGTCCCAAGGGCTGCATGCTGGGCAACGAATACTTCATACGCGCGGGCGAGTGGTACGCAGGGCTCGACGGCGTGTGCGAGGTGCGGCGCGACCGCGAGCGGATCATCACGCCGCTGCCGCTCAACCACGTGAACGCGATGGCCTTCTCGACCATGGTGATCCTGGTGGCCGGCGGCTGCCTGATCCAGCTCGACCGCTTCCATCCGAAGAGCTGGCTGCACAGCGTGCGCGAGACCGGCGCGACCATCGTCCACTACCTCGGCGTGATGCCCGCGATGCTGCTGGCCGCGCCCGCGTCGCCCTCCGACCGCGAGCACGCGGTGCGCTGGGCCTTCGGTGCCGGCGTGGACCGGCGCAACCATGGCGTGTTCGAGGAGCGCTTCGGCTTCCCGCTGGTCGAGGCCTGGGCCATGACCGAGACCGGTGCCGCCGCCTGCGTGATGGCGAACCACGAGCCGCGCCACATCGGCACGAGCTGCTTCGGCCGGCCCGAGGACTTCGTCGAGCTGCGGCTGGTCGACGAGGCCGGCGCGGACGTGCCGGTGGGCATGCCGGGCGAACTGCTGGTGCGCAGCGCGGGCCCCGATCCGCGCCGCTATTTCTTCTCGGGCTATCTCAAGGACGAGGCAGCGACCCAGGAGGCCTGGGCCGATGGCTGGTTCCACACGGGCGACATGGTGCGCCGCGAATCCGACGGCAGCCTGTGCTTCGTCGACCGCAAGAAGAACGTGATCCGCCGCAGCGGCGAGAACATCTCGGCGGTGGAGGTCGAGAGCGTGCTGAACCAGCACCCGGCAGTGAAGAGTTCGGCCGTGGCCGCGACGCCCGATGCGGTGCGCGGCGACGAGGTGCTGGCCTGCATCGTGTTGCACGAAGCCGTGAGCGTGGAGGCCCGTTCCGCGATGGCGTTGAGCATCGTGGCGCATGCGCTCGACCAACTCGCCTACTACAAGGCGCCTGGCTATGTGGCGTTCGTCGATGCCTTGCCGCTCACGGCGTCTCAAAAGATCCAGCGCGGGGAGTTGCGTGTGCTGGCCCAGGGCTTGCCTGGGCAGGTGCATTGCATCGATACGCGCGGCCTCAAGAAAAGGCAGGGCTGAAATGCAACACCAACAGCCGGACGCAGAGGACGCGAAGGTTTCGCGAAGAGCGCGAAAGAGAATTTCCAAAAATTTCTTGCGTTCCTTTTGCGTCCTTCGCGGAACCTTCGCGTCCTCTGCGTCCGGAAGTCCGCTCCCGCATTCGGATGCATCCGCCATTTCATGCGCTGCGGGTGGCGCGCAGCGCGATGGATCGCTGAAATGAACGCATTCAACCGCCGCCAATCCTACGAAGGCGTAGCCGTAGCGGTCCCCGTCACGGTGCCCTACCAGCGTTACTCCACGCTCACCGCCCACTGGTTCCTCGGCCAGGCCATCGAGGCCCTCGTCAAGGACAGCGGCATCGAGAAGGACGCAATCGACGGCCTCTGCATCAGCAGCTTCTCGCTCGCCCCCGACACCGCGGTAGGCGTCACCCAGCACCTGGGCCTCTCGCCACGCTGGCTCGACCACGTACCCACCGGCGGCGCCTCGGGCGTGATGTGCCTGCGCCGTGCAGCGCGCGCGGTGCAGAGCGGCGATGCCGACGTCGTGGCCTGCGTGGCGGCCGACACCAACCATGTCGATTCCTTCCGCCAGACCCTCGGCAGCTTCAGCAACTTCGCGCGCGATGCCACCTATCCCTACGGATCGGGCGGACCCAATTCGATCTTCGCGATGATCACCGCGCACTACATGCGGCGCTTCGGTGCGAAGCGCGAGGACTTCGGCCGCATCGCGGTGGACCAGCGCACCAATGCGCTGCGCAATCCGAACGCCATGTTCAAGAAGCCGCTCACGCTCGACGAGTACATGGACGCGCGGCCCATCGCCGAGCCCCTGCACCTGTTCGACTGCGTCATGCCCTGCGCGGGCGCCGAGGCCTTCCTCGTGATGAGCGAGGAGCGTGCGCGCGACCTCGGCCTCGCCCACGTCGCGATCCGTGGCGCCATCGAACGCCACAACGCCTATTCGGAAGACCCGGTGATGGTGCAGGGCGGCTGGCGCCGTGACCGCGACGACCTCTATGCCCAGGCCGGCGCCACGCCCGCGCAGGTCGACTTCATCCAGACCTACGACGACTATCCCGTGATCGCCATGATGCAGTTCGAGGACCTGGGCTTCTGCGAGAAGGGCGAGGGCCCGGCCTTCGTGCGCTCGCACACCATGACCTGCGAAGGCAGCTTTCCCAACAACACCAGCGGCGGCCAGCTGTCCGCGGGCCAGGCCGGTGCCGCGGGCGGCTTCCTCGGCATGACCGAGACCATCCGCCAGCTCACCGACACCGCGGGCGCGCGCCGCGTGCCCGACGCCAAGCTGGGCCTCGTGGCCGGCTTCGGCATGGTCACCTACGACCGCTGCCTGTGCACCGGCGCCGTCCTCCTGGGGAGAAGCCAATGACCATGCCCCTCATGCGCCCCCCGCGCAAGAACCCCGTGCTGCGCACTCGGCAGATGAACCTGCCGCCCTGGCAGCGCGGCCGCATCGCGCTGGGCATCACCGCCGCCGCGGCCGAGGGCCGCTTCGAGCTGCAGACCTGCGAGGACTGCGGCACCGTGCAGTACCCGCCGCGCGCGGCCTGCCACAAGTGCCTGTCGCCGCACCTCGCCTGGCGCGAGCAGGACGGCGAGGGCGAACTGCTGAGCAGCACCACGCTGCATCACAGCAATGACCTGTTCTTCCGCGAGCGCCTGCCCTGGCGGCTGGGCCTGGTGCACCTCGATGCCGGCCCGACGCTGATGGTGCACCTGCACGGCGAGGTCGGCGAGGCGCCCTCGCGCGTCAAGGTGGGCGCGCGGCTCGACCGCGCGGGACAGGCGGTACTGATCGGATTCCCGAACCAAGGAAGTGCACACATGGCCGACGACAGGATGCTCAGAGAAATGACCAGCGACCCGAAGTTCCGCAAGGTGCTGGTGACCGACGGCAAGACCGAGGTCGGGCAGGCGATCGTGCGCGCCCTCGTCAAGGCCGGTGCCGACATCGTCTGGGTCGGCCATGCCGAGCCGTGGAAGAAGCTCGGCGACGGCCTCGAAGACATCGGCGCGCTGCCGCAGGTCACGCTGGTGCCGCTCGACCTCACCAACGGCCGGCAGGTGACCGAGCTCGCGGGCTCCATCGGCGGCAAGGTCGACATCGTCATCAACAACGCGGAGGTGCACCGCACCTTCGGCATCGCCTCGCGGCGCGGCACCGACGTGGCCAAGGCCGAGATGGACATCAACTACTTCGGCGCGCTGCGGCTGGCGCAGGAGTTCGGCCCCGCGCTCAAGGGCCGCTCGGCCGATGGTGCCACCGGTGCCACCGCCTGGGTCAACCTGCTGTCGATCTACGCGCTGAGCAACTACCCGGCGCACGGCACCTTCAGCGCCTCGAAGGCCGCGGCCTATTCGCTCGCCCAGTGCCTGCGCGCCGAGATGCGGCCGGCCGGCATCCGGGTCGTCAACGTGTTCCCGGGACCGATCGACGACGAGTGGAACCAGCACATGCCGCCGCCCAAGCTCGGCGCCCCGGCGCTCGCGAGCGCGATCGTGAAGGCGCTGCGCGACGGCGTGGAAGACGTCTACCCCGGCGACGTGGCGCAGGAGTGGCTCGAGCGCTGGCGCGACAACCCCAAGGTGCTGGAACGCGAACTCGCGGCCGGCGGCAGCTGAAGACAGACAGAGACAGGAGCGCTCCCCGATGACCCCCAGCAACCCCACGCTCACCCCGGCGCAGATCCTCGCGGGCCTGGCCGGCGCCCTGGCCGGCGGCGGCATCCGCGTGATCGACCTCACCCAGACCCTGACGCCCGAGTTCCCGCAGATCGCGCTGCCGCCCGAGATGGGACAGTGCTGGCCGTTCCGCATCGAGGAGGTCTCGAAGTACGACGAGCGCGGGCCCGGCTGGTACTGGAACAACTTCTCCTGCGGCGAACACACCGGCACCCACTTCGATGCGCCGATCCACTGGATCTCGGGCCGCGACCTGCCGAACAACTCGGTCGACACCATCCCCGTGCAGCACTTCGTGGCGCCAGCCTGCGTCATCGACTGCTCGCCGCAGGTCAAGGACGATCCCGACTACCTGCTCACGCCCGCGGACATCGAGGACTACGAGGCGAAGCACGGCCGCATTCCGGCCGGGGCCTGGGTGCTGATGCGCACCGACTGGTCGAAGCGCCACGACCCCGAGGCCTACCAGAACTTCGACGAGACCGGCCAGCACACGCCGGGCCCGAGCACCGAGGCCGTGCGCTTCCTGGTCGAGCAGCGCGACGTGCTGGGCTTCGGCTCCGAGGCCATCGGCACCGATGCCGGCCAGGGCTACCACCTGCGCCCGCCGTACCCCTGCCACTACTACATGCACGGCGCGGGCCGCTACGGCCTGCAGTGCCTGAGCAACCTCGACCTGCTGCCGCCCGCGGGCGCGATGCTGATCTGCCCGCCGCTGAAGATCGAGAAGGGCAGCGGCAGCCCGCTGCGCGTGCTCGCGCTGGTGGGAGCACCCGCATGAGCGAAGCACCGAAGACCGCCGTCGTCACCGGCGGCAGCGCCGGCATCGGCAAGGCCATCTGCCTCGACCTGCTCGAGCAGGGCTACGAGGTCGTCTCGCTCGCGCGCCGCAAGGCCGAGATCGACCATCCGAAGCTGCACAGCATCGAGGTCGACCTGGCCGATCGCGCGGCCACGGCCGAGGCCGCGAAGGAACTCGTGTCGCGCTTCGAGGTGACCACCGTGGTCCACAACGCCGGCGTGATCCGCGCCGCGCTGCTGCCCGAAGTCCAGCTGTCCGACCTCGACGCGCTGGTCGACCTGCACCTGGGCTGCGCGATCCAGCTCGTGCAGGCCGCGCTGCCCGCGATGCGCGCGCGCCGCTTCGGCCGCGTGGTGCTGCTCTCGTCGCGCGCCGCGCTGGGCCTGGCCACGCGCACCAGCTATTCGGCCACCAAGGCCGGCATGCTGGGCATGGCGCGCACCTGGGCGCTCGAGCTCGCGCCCGAGGGCATCACCGTCAACGTGGTCGCGCCCGGGCCGATCCGCACCGACATGTTCTACGACGTGGTCGAGGCCGGCAGCGAGAAGGAACGCGCGCTGGCCGCCAGCGTGCCGGTGCGCCGCCTCGGCGAATCGGCCGACGTGGCACGCGCCGTGCGCTTCTTCGCCGACCCCGCCAACAGCTTCGTCACCGGCCAGGTGCTCTACGTCTGCGGCGGCACCAGCGTCGGCAGCCTCGCGCTCTGAATCCCCACCACCGAGTTCCCGTCACCCACCCCCTCACTCCAGGAGAAGAAGCATGACAGTCATGACCCGAATCCGTGCCCTCGCGGGCCTCGCCGTGGCCGCGGGTGCGCTCGCGGTATCGAACGCCTGGGCGGCAGACCTCAAGGTCGGTTTCATCACCTCGCTGTCGGGGCCGGTGTCCTCGCTCGGCATTCCCTACGACAAGGGCATCAAGGCCGCGCAGGCCTACAAGTCCGAGGTCGGCGGGCGCAAGGTGCAGCTGATCGCGCTCGACGACGCCTCCGATCCCTCGACCGCCGCGCGCAACGCGCGCAAGCTGATCGAGGAGGACAAGGTCGACGTCATCATCGGCACCGCCGGCGCGCCGGGCTCGCTGGCCATCGCCGGCGTGGCGCGCGAGACCAAGACCCCGCTGATCTCCATCGCCAACGCCGACCTGCCGGGCGAGGAGGGCGCATGGATGGTGACGCTGCCGCAGCCCGCGCCGCTGATGATGGGCGCGATGGTCGAGAAGATGAAGCAGGCGGGCGTGAAGAGCGTGGCCTACATCGGCTACTCCGACGCCTGGGGCGACCTGGTCTACGACGCGCTCAGCAAGGCCGCGCCCGCGGCCGGCATCAAGGTGGTGAGCAACGAGCGCTATGCGCGCAGCGACTCCTCGGTCGCCGGCCAGGTGCTGAAGATCGTCGCGCTGCGCCCCGACGCCGTGATCACCGGCGCCTCGGGCACGCCCGGCGCACTGCCCTACCTCGCGCTGACCGAGCGCGGCTACAAGGGAAAGATCTACGGCATGCACTCGCTGATCAACCCCGACTTCATCCGCGTCGGCGGCCCGTCGGTCGATGGCCTGCTCGCGCCCACGGGCCCGGTGGTGGTGGCCGAGCAGTTGCCCGACACCAACCCGATGAAGAAGATCGCGCTCGATTTCCGTGCCGCTTTCCAGAAGGCCAACGGCGCGCCGCCGACCGACACCTTCTCGGCCTACAGCTTCGATGCCTGGCTGATCTACCTCGACGCCGCCCAGCGCGCGCTCGCCACCAAGGCCGAGCCCGGCACGCCGCAGTTCCGCCTCGCGCTGCGCGACGCCATCGTGAGCACCAAGGAGCTGGTGGGCACGCACTCGGTCTACAACTTCAAGCCCGACAACCGCTACGGCTCCGACGACCGCTCGCGCGTGGTGGTGCGGCTCGACAAGGGCCAGTGGAAGCTGGTGCCTTGAACGCCGAGCGGCCCGCCTCGCCGATGAACGCCATCGCATCGCACCGCCCGCGCGCCCGGACCGTGGCCGGCGCGCTGCTGGCCGCGGCCTGGCTGGCCGGCTGCGCCACGCAGGCGCCGCCGGCCGGCGAGGTCACGATCAAGCGCGACGGGCACGGCGTGCCGCACGTCTACGCCGGCACCACCTACGGCCTGTTCTACGGCTTCGGCTACGCGGTGGCCGAGGACCGGCTCTACCAGCTCGAGATGGCCAGGCGCTCGGGCAACGGCAGCGTGGCCGAGGTGCTCGGGCCGGACTACGTGGCGGTCGACACCGCCACGCGCTCGAACATCGACCCGGCGAGCATCCGGCGCCAGATCGATGCGCTGGGCACCGACGACCGCGCCCTGTTCGAGGGCTATGCGGCCGGCGTCAACGCGCGCATCCGCGAAGTGCTGGCCGACCGCGCGCGGCTGATGCCGCGTCAGTTCATCGACAACGGCTTCGTGCCCACGGCCTGGTCCGCCGACGACGTGGCGCTGGTCTGGATCGGGCTGATCCTCAACCGCTTCTTCGCCGGCACGGCCGAGGTCGCGAACCTCTCGCTGCTGCAGCAGCTCAAGGCGGCGCGCGGCGACGCGGCGGGCCTGCAGCTCTACGAGCAGCTGCGCTGGCTCGAGGATCCGACCGCGCCCACCATCGTGCCGCGCGGCGTGCCGTCCCCGCGCACGAGCGCGCGCGCCGAGCCCGGCGACGCGGCGCTCGCACCGCTGTCGCCCGTGGCGGCCGCCGACTTCCGCGCGACGCAGGTCGCGCGCCTGGGCCTCGCGGCGGCAGAGCAGATGCCGACCGCCAGCAATGCCTGGGTGCTCGGGCCCGGCCGCACCCGCGAGGGCGTGGCGGTGCTCTACAACGGGCCGCAGCAGGGCTTCAACAATCCGTCCTTCGTGCATGGCATCGGCCTGCACGGCGCGGGCTACGACCTGACCGGCCTCACGCCCGTGGGCCTGCTGCCGGTGCTGTTCGGCACCAACGGCACCATCGCCTGGGGCTCGACCGTGGGCTCGCTGGACACCAACGACAGCTACCAGGAAGAGCTCTCGCCCGCCGACCGCTACAGCTACCGCTACCAGGGCGCCTGGCGGCCGATGACGCGGCGGGTCGACGAGATCCGCGTCAAGGGCGAGGCACCGCGCCGCATCGAGGTCCTTTCGACCGTGCACGGCTTCGTGCAGAGCTGGGACCTGCCCAACCAGCGCGCCTACACCGTGCGCAGCAGCTGGCAGGGCCATGAGGTCGAGACCATGCTGGGCTGGGCCCAGGCGGCCCGTGCGCGCGACTGGCCGCAGTTCCTCGCGCAGGGCGCGCGGGTCAGCGCCTCCATCACCTGGTTCTATGCCGACGTGGCGGGCAACATCGGCGTCGCCGGCCTGGGCAGCCAGCCGCGCCGGCCGGCCACGCAGGACATCCGCTTTCCCGCGCGCGGCGACGGCAGCATGGAGTGGCAGGGCCTGCAGCCCTTCGAGGCCAATCCGCGCAGCTTCAACCCGGCGCAGGGCTATCTCGCGAGCTGGAACAACCAGATCGCCGCGGGCCTGCGCGCCGACGGCGCGAACTTCTCGCACGTCGACCGCGTGGCGGAGATCCATGCGCAGCTGCAGGGCGACGCGAGGCTCGACGCCGACCAGGTCTGGCGCGTGAACGAGAACGCCGCGCTGGCCGACCTCAACGCGCGCTACTTCGTGCCGAAGATCGTCGAGGCCGCGGCGCGGCTGCCGCAGAACGATCCGGTGCGCCGTGCCGCCGACCTGCTGGCGCGCTGGGACTTCAAGAACCGGGCCGCGCCCGGCGACGCGGTCTATGCCGACAACGCCACCACCGTGCTGCGCGCCTGGCTCGCCGCCATGGGCCGCCGGCTGCTGTCGCAGGACCTGCCGGCGCCGGTGCTCGCGAACTACGCCAACCTCGGCTATCCCACGCTCACGCCGCGCGGCTCGCCGGGCAGCGTGCAGCCGGCCGCGGTGTCCAAGCTGATCTGGAATGCGCTCGCGGGCCCGGCCTCGGGCGTGCCGCAGCGCATCGACTTCCTGCATGGGCAGGACCCGCAGGCGCTGGTGCGCGCGGCGCTGGCCGACGCGGTGGCCGAGCTGTCGGCCGCGCGGGGCCCGGACATGGCGCGCTGGACCACGCCCGTGGTGCGGCACCGCTTCTCCAGCATCAACGCGATCGGCGTGCCCTGGGCCGGTGCCGACGAGCAGCCCGAGACCAGCCCCTACATGAACCGCGGCACGCTGAGCTACCGCGTGGTGCTGCGCCCGGGCGCGGTCGGCATGTGCTCGGTGGCCGCGCCGGGCCAGAGCGGCTTCGTCGATCCGGCCGGCCGGCGCGACAGGCACTACGGCGACCAGCTCGCGCTGTTCCAGGACTTCGGCTGCAAGCCGGAGCGGCTCACTCCGGCGCAGCTCGACGCCGACCTCGAATCCACGCGCACGCTGCGCTACTGACCCGCCCCCAGAAAGGACCACCCCCGTGACCCATCTCTTCCCCCGCCTGGCCACCGCCGTGCTGGCCGCCTGCATGGTCGCCGGCGCCGCCGCCGCCGACCTCAAGGTCGGCGTCATCAGCTCGCTCTCGGGCCCGGTCTCGGCGCTCGGCATTCCCTACGAGAAGGGCATCCGCGCCGCGCTCGCACAGCAGCCGACCATTGCCGGCCACAAGGTCGAGCTGATCGTGCTCGACGACGCCTCCGATCCCACCACCGCCGGGCGCAACGCGCGCAAGCTGGTGACCGAGGACAAGGTCGACGTGCTGATCGGCACCTCGGGCGTGCCCGGCGCGATGGCGATCGCGGCGGTGGCGCGCGAGCTCGGCACGCCGCTGATCTCGCCCACGCCGGTGTCGCTGCCGGGGCCGGAGAACGTGTGGACCGTTTCGGTCTCGCAGCCCTTCGAGCTGATGGTGGCGGCGGTGGTCAAGCGCATGCAGCAGGCCGGCGTGAAGTCGGTGGCCTTCATCGGTTTCTCCGACGCGCTCGGCGACCTCGCCTACGACTCGCTGATGAAGAGCGCGGCCGCCGCGGGCATCAAGGTGGTGGCGAACGAGCGCTATGCGCGCAGCGACTCCTCGGTGGCCGGGCAGGTGCTCAAGATCGTGGCCGCCAAGCCCGACGCGGTGTTCGCGGGCAACTCGGGCACGCCCGGCGCGCTGCCCTACCTGGCGCTGGCCGAGCGCGGCTACAAGGGCCAGATCTATGGCACGCACGGGCTGATCAACGCCGACTTCGTGCGCGTGGGCGGCAAGTCGATCGAGGGCCTGCAGGTGCCCAGCGGCCCGGTGCTGGTGGCCGAGCAGCTCGATGCGGCGAACCCGATCCGCAAGGTGTCGATGGACTTCCGCGCGGCCTACCAGAAGGCGCACGGCGCGGCGCCGGTCGATGCCTTCTCCTCGTACACCTACGACGCCTATCTGCTGCTGGCCAGCGCCGCGGCGCGCGCCAAGGGCGAGCCGGGCACGCCGGCCTACCGCACGTCGCTGCGCGATGCGATCAACAGCACCAGGGAGCTGGTCGGCACGCACGGCATCTACAACTTCAAGCCCGACAACCGCTACGGCTCGGACGAGCGCGCGGTGGTGATCGTGCGCATGGAAAAGGGCCAGTGGAAGCTGGTGCCCTGAGCGCCCGCATCCGAAGCACCCCATGAGCCGCTACCGCGAACATCCCGAGGCGATCCGCGCGCTGGTCGAGGACCGGCGCGTGCACCGCGACGTCTACCTGAGCGAGGAGCTGTTCGCGCTCGAGCAGGAGCGCTTCTTCGCGCGCACCTGGCTGTTCGCGGGCCATGCGAGCGAGGTGCCCAAGGCCGGCGACTACCGCACGCTCGAGCTCGCGGGCCGGCCGCTGGTGATGGTGCGGCAGGCCGATGGCGCGCTTCGGGTGTTCTACAACCGCTGCGCCCACAAGGGCAGCCAGCTGGTGAGCGACGAGCGCGGCAACGCCGGCAAGTTCTTTCGCTGCCCCTACCACGCCTGGACCTACAAGCTCGACGGCGCGCCGCTCGCGCTGCCGCTGAAGTCGGGCTACGAGAACACCGGCCTGGCGCAATGCGAGTCGGGGCGCGGCCTGTCGCCCGTGGCGGGCCTCGCGGTCTACCGCGACTTCGTGTTCGTGCGCCTGTCGCCGCAGGGCCCGAGCTTCGAGGACTATTTCGGCGGCGTGCTGCACGCCATCGACAACATGGTCGACCGCTCGCCCGAGGGCCGGCTCACGGTGGCCGGCGGCGTGTTGCGCAACATCGTCCACTGCAACTGGAAGATGTACCTCGAGAACATCAACGACACGGTGCATCCGATGTCGACGCACGAATCGGCCACTGCCGCTGCCGAGGGCCTGTGGGCCGGCATCACGGCGGCCGAGCCCGAGGCGGCCAAGCCGATGGCGATGGAGCAGATCCTGCCCTTCGGCGCGGGCTACGACTTCTTCGACCGCATGGGCGGTCGCGTCTATCCCAACGGCCACAGCGTGCTGGGCATCCACTTCAGCATCCACTCGAACTACGCGCAGCTGCCGGGCTACGAGGCCGCGATGCGCGCCGCGCACGGCGAGGAGCGCGCGACCGAGATCCTGCAGCGCTCGCCGCAGAACTCGGTGCTGTTCCCCAGCCTCTCGGTCAAGGGCTCGCCGCAGGCGATCCGCGTGATCCGCCCGCTCGCGGCCGACCGCACGCTGATCGAGGCCTGGAGCTTCCGCGCCGAGGGCGCGCCCGAGCTGCTGCTGGAGCGCTCGATGAACTACAACCGGCTCGTGTTCTCGCCGATGTCGGTGGTGGCGCACGACGACGTGCACCTGTTCGAGAGCATGCAGAAGGGCCTGCGCGGCGAGGGCAACGAATGGGTGAGCCTGCACCGCGACTTCGATCCGGCCGAGCTGGCGCAGGGAACGGCCGAGACCAACGGCACCAACGAGCTGCTGATGCGCAACCAGTTCCGCGCCTGGGCGAAGTTCATGGGCGAGCAGGGGGAGGGTGCATGAACGACGCCATCGACCTGGTGGTGCGGGAGGCCGCGCTGCTCGACGCGCGCCGCTTCGACGACTGGCTCGCGCTGTACGACGCCGAATGCCTCTACTGGGTGCCGCTGCTCGGCGCGGCGCAGGCCGATCCGCGCAGCCACAACGCCATCGCCTGCGAGGACCGGCTGCTGCTGCAACTGCGCGTCGACCGGCTGAAGAACCCGCGCGCGCATTCGCAGCATCCCGCGAGCCATTGCCAGCATGTGCTGCAGCGCTCGGTGCCGGAGGCCGGCGAAGACGGCGAGGCCGTGCTGCGCACTCCGTTCATCTACATCGAGGCGCGGGGCGAATCGCAGGTGCTGCTGACCGGCAGCTACCGCCATCGGCTGGTGCGCATCGAAGACGGCTGGCGCATCCGCGAGAAGCGCGTCGACCTGCTCAACCCGGGCCAGGCATTTCCGGCCATCCAGCTTTTCATCTAGTTCCCTTCCTCGTTCCACTCCCCACCCTTTCCTCCAGGAGCTTCGACATGACCCGCTTGATGCAGTCCCTTCGCCACGCCGCCGTGCTCGCGCTGGCCGCCGGCCTCGGCGCCGCCGCCTTCGCGGCCGACCTCAAGGTCGGCCTGAGCGTGTCGCTGTCGGGCCCGAACTCCTCGCTGGGCGTGCCCTATGCCAAGGGCATGCAGGCCGCGCTGGCCTACAAGGGCGAGATCAACGGCCGCAAGGTGCAGCTGATCGTGCTCGACGACGGCTCCGACCCGACCACCGCGGGCCGCAATGCGCGCAAGCTGGTGGACGAGGAGAAGGTCGACGTGCTGATGGGTACCTCGGGCGTGCCGGCCGCGATCGCAATGGCGCAGGTCGGGCGCGATGCCAAGGTGCCGATGATCGGGCTCACGCCGATTCTGCTCGACCCGGCCGAGAACGGCTGGGTGATGACGGTGGCGCAGCCGACGCAGCTGATGATCGATGCGGTGGTCGAGCGCATGAAGAAGGACGGCGTGAAGTCGGTCGGCTACATCGGCTTCTCCGACGCCTGGGGCGACCTGGTCTACAACGCGCTGATGAAGGCCGCGCCGGCCGCCGGCATCCAAGTGCTGGGCAACGAGCGCTATGCGCGCGCCGACGCTTCGGTCACGGGCCAGGTGCTGAAGCTGCTCGCGATGAAGCCCGAGGCCGTGATGACCGGCGGCGCCGGCACGCCGGGCGCGCTGCCCTTTCTCGCGCTGCAGGAGCGCGGCTTCAAGGGCAAGGTCTACGGCCAGCACGGGCTGATCAACCCCGACTTCGTGCGCGTGGTCGGTGCTGCCGGCCAGGACGCGCTGATGCCCACCGGCCCGATCATCGTCGCCGAGCAGCTGCCGGCCGACCATCCCACGCGCAAGATCGGCCTCGAGTTCCGCAGCATCTTCCAGAAGGTCAACAACGCGCCCACCAGCGACGCCTTCTCGGCCTATTCCTTCGACGGCTACCTGGTGTTCGCCGATGCGGCGGCGCGCGCGCTCACGAAGGCCGAGGCCGGCACGCCCGAGTTCCGGGTCGCGCTGCGCGACGCGATCTTCAGCACCAGGGAAGTCGTGGGCACGCACGGCGTCTACAACTTCAAGCCCGGCGATCTCTACGGCGTGGACCAGCGCGCGCGCGTGATCGTGAAGCTCGACAAGGGCCAGTGGAAGCTGGCGCCTTGAGCGCGGCGTCCTCCATCCTCCATCCACCCAAAGCAAGCGAGAAGCGAGAGCGATGACGAAGCGAAGGACTGTGCAATGACCTGGGACGTGGCCCTCATCCTGGGCATCGACGGGCTGGCCAACGGGGCCATCTACCTGCTGGCCGGTCTCGGCCTGGTGTTGATCTTCTCGGTGACCCGGGTGGTCTTCGTGCCCTTCGGCGACATCGCGGCCTTCGCCGCGCTGACGCTGGCGGCCTTCGAGACCGGCAAGCTGCCGCCGACCATCGGCCTGGTGGCCGTGCTCGCGGCGCTGGCCGTGCTGACCGAGGTCGGCAGCCTGGTGCGGCGCGGCGAGGCGCGGCGCATTCCGAAGGCCGTGCTGGCCTGGGGCGTGCTGCCGCTGGTGCCCTGCGCCATCGCCTGGGCCGCGGCGAGCGCCGGCGTGCCCGCGCCGGTGCAGCTCGCGGTGTCGGTGCTGCTGGTGGTGCCGGTGGCGCCGCTGCTGGCGCGCGTGGTGTTCCAGCCGATCGCCGATGCCTCGGTGCTGGTGCTGCTGATCGTCTCGCTCGCGCTGCACTTCCTGCTGTCGGGCCTGGGCCTGCTGTTCTTCGGGCCGGAAGGCTCGCGCACCAGCCCGCTGGCCTCGGGCACGCTCACGCTGGGCGACGGCTTCACCGTCAGCGGCCAGGTGATCCTGATGGTGGGCTCGGCGATCGTGCTCAGCGGCCTGTTCTTCCTGGTGTTCGAACGCACCGTGATGGGCAAGGCGCTGCGCGCCACGGCCGTCAACCGCGTCGGCGCACGGCTGGTCGGCATCCGGCCCGCGCGCACCGCGCTCTTGGCCTACGGCTGCGCCTCGCTGCTGGCGGGGCTGATCGGCGTGCTGATCGCGCCCGTGACCACCATGTACTACGACTCGGGCTTCATCATCGGCCTGAAGGCCTTCGTGGCCGCCATCATCGGCGGGCTCGTGAGCTACCCCATGACCGCCATCGGCGCGCTGGCCGTCGGCGTGGTCGAGAGCTTCGCCTCGTTCTGGAGCGGCGCGCTCAAGGACGTGATCGTCTTCAGCCTGCTGATCCCCGTGCTGATGCTGCGCTCGTTCATGGCGCGGCACGTGGAAGAGGAAGAAGAGGAGGTGGACCAATGAGCCGCCGCCCGATGATCCTCTGCGCCGTGGTGATCGCCGCGCTGGCCGTGGTGCCGGCGCTGTTCGGCAGCTTCACCGTCTCGCTGCTCAACGACATCGGCATCGGCGCACTGGTCGCGCTCGGGCTGGTGCTGCTCACGGGCGTGGGCGGCGCCACCTCCTTCGGGCAGGCGGCCTTCGTCGGCATCGCGGCCTACGCCACGGCCTGGCTCAGCACCACGCAGGGCTACTCGCCGTGGATCGGCCTGCTGTTCGCGCTGCTGCTGACCGGCCTCTCGGCGCTGGCCATCGGGCTGCTCACGCTGCGCCTGGGCGGGCACTTCCTGCCGCTGTCGACCATCGCCTGGGGGCTGTCGATCGCGATGCTGTTCGGCAACGTCGACGCGCTGGGCCGCCACACCGGCTTGTCGAACATACCGCCGCTGTTCATCGGCGGCTGGTCGCTGGCCGATCCGCGCGCCATGTACTACCTGATCTGGGCGATCGTCGGGCTGGCCTTCCTGTTCAGCCACAACCTGCTGCGCTCGCGCCCCGGCCGCGCGATCCGCAGCCTGCGCGGCGGCGCGACCCTGCTGGCGAGCGTGGGCGCCGATGCCTACCGCGTGCGGCTGTCGCTGTTCGTGACGGCGGCGCTGTTCGCCGGGCTCGCGGGCTGGCTCTATGCGCACATGAACCGCTTCGTGAGCCCCTCGCCCTTCGACGTGCGCGCGAGCATCGAGTACCTGCTGATGGCGGTGGCCGGCGGGCTCGGCAGCCTGGTCGGCGCGCTGGTGGGCGCGGGCCTGGTGCTGGTGCTCAAGAACGGGCTGCAGGACGTGCTGCCGCTGATCACCCAGCGCGCCGGCCAGCTCGAGGCGGTGGCCTTCGCGGTGCTGTTCATCGCGCTGCTGCACTTCGCGCGCGGCGGGCTGATGGGCTTCGTGCGGCGGCTGCGCGCGCGCAAGGGCCCGGGGGCGGTACGCCCATCCGCGGCGCCGCTGGCGGCCGTCGAGCCGCTGCCGCATCGCGCGC
Organism: Variovorax sp. FG153; assembly: GCF_057809595.1. NCBI lineage: Bacteria > Pseudomonadati > Pseudomonadota > Betaproteobacteria > Burkholderiales > Comamonadaceae > Variovorax > Variovorax sp. FG153. The sequence continues at coordinate 392,146 of NZ_JBMDKG010000002.1, read as the reverse complement.
TGCCGGCGCGCGGCACGCCGATCCTCTCGGTGCAGGGCGCGGTCAAGCGCTTCGGCGGGCTGGTGGCGGTCAACGACGTGAGCTTCGACGTGGCGGCCGGCGAGATCGTGGGCCTGATCGGACCCAACGGCGCCGGCAAGTCGACCATGTTCAACCTGCTGACCTGCACCCTGCCGATGAGTTCGGGCAGCGTGCGTTTCCTGGGCCAGGACATCGCCGGCATGCCGCAGCGCGAGGTGGCGCGGCTCGGGCTGGCGCGCACCTTCCAGCACGTGAAGCTGCGCCCGCAGATGAGCCTGCTGGACAACGTGGCGCTGGGCGCGCACTCGCGCACGCGCTCGGGCGTGCTGCGCGCTGGGCTGCGGCTCGATCGCGCCGAGGAGAGGCAGATCCTGCAGGAGGCGCAGCGCCAGCTCGAACGCATCGGCCTGGGCGATCGCGCGCACGAGCTCGCGGGCAGCCTGCCGCTGGGCACGCAGCGCATCCTCGAGATCGCGCGTGCGCTCGCGGCCGACCCGGTGCTGCTGGTGCTCGACGAGCCCGCGGCCGGCCTGCGTCGCAAGGAGAAGATGGCCCTGGGCGAGCTGCTGCGCAAGCTGCGCGACGAGGGCGTGACCATTCTGATCGTCGAACACGACATGGACTTCGTGATGAAACTCGTGGACCGCCTGGTGGTGATGAACTTCGGCGCCAAGCTGGTGGAGGGCGCGCCGGCCGCGGTGCGTGCCGACGAGCGGGTGCAGGCGGCGTATCTCGGGAGCGTGGCATGAGCACGACGACCCCGATGCTGGAGATCGGCGACCTGCATGTGTCCTATGGCCAGGTCGACGCGGTGCGTGGCGTGTCGCTCGCGATGCAACCGGGCCAGATCGTCTCGGTGATCGGCCCCAACGGCGCCGGCAAGACCACGCTGCTCGCGGCCGCGATGGGCCTGCTGCCCTCAAAGGGCGTGCTGCGCTTCGAGGGCGAGGACCTGCACGGCCTGGACGTGGAGGCGCGCGTGGAGCGCGGCCTGTGCCTGGTGCCCGAGAAGCGCGAGCTGTTCGGCGAGCTCTCGGTGCTCGACAACCTGCAGCTCGGCGCCTTCTCGCGCCGGCTGCGCGGCAGTGTGCTCAAGAGCCGGCTGCAGGGCGTGTACGACCGCTTCCCGCGGCTGGCCGAGCGCCGCGCGCAGCGCGCCGACACGCTCTCGGGCGGCGAGCGTCAGATGCTGGCCGTGGGGCGCGCGCTGATGTCCTCGCCACGCCTCCTGATGCTCGACGAGCCCAGCCTGGGGCTGGCGCCGCTGATCGTGCGCGACATCCTCGCGATCGTGCGCAAGCTGCGCGAGGACGGTGTGTCGATCCTGCTGGTGGAGCAGAACGCGCGCGCGGCGCTCGAATCCTCCGACCACGGCTACGTGCTGGAAACGGGCGAGATCGCGCTCGATGGCGCCTCGCAGGACCTGGCCTGCGATCCGCGCGTGCAGGCCACTTACCTCGGCGGGGGCACGCACGATGAGGACTGAGCCGGACCCGCTGCCGCCCGCGCGACGCACCTTGCCGGCGATGCTCGAGCGGCAGGCGGCGCTGTTCGGCGACAAGCCGCTGCTGTCGATCGCCGGTCGGCAATGGGTGCATGCCGATGCGCGCGCGGCCGCCGCATCGCGCGCCGGCGCGCTGGCCGCGGCGGGCGTGGAACGTGGCGATCGCGTGGCGCTGATGAGCGGCAACCGGCTCGAGGTGCTCGAGACGCTGGGCGGCTGCGGCTGGCTGGGTGCAGCGATGGTGCCGATCAACACCGCCTCGATGGCGCCGCAGATCGAGTACTTCCTGGCCGACAGCGCGGCGCGGCTGCTGGTGATCGAGAGCGCCTTCCTCGACCGGCTGGCCGGCGTCGACCTCGCGCGCATCGCGCTGCGCACGGTGTGGGTGATCGGCGAGGGCGAGATCGCGCTCGAGGGCGTGGAGGTCAAGGCCTGGCCGGCCGATGGCGAGGCGATCGCCGCGGCCGAGGTGCAGCCGGGCGACACGCTCGCGATCCTCTACACCTCGGGCACCACCGGCCCGGCCAAGGGCGTGACCTGCCCGCATGCGCAGTACTACTGGTGGGGCGTGAACAGCGCGGCCGTGCTCGGCGTGGGCGCCGACGACGTGCTGTGCACCACCTTGCCGCTGTTCCACATCAATGCGCTCAACACCTTCGCGCAGGCCGCGATCACCGGCTGCCGCGTGGTGTTCGAGGCGCGCTTCTCGGCCTCGGGCTTCTGGGAGGCGATGCGCGCGCACGAGGCCACGGTGGTCTACCTGCTGGGCGCGATGGTGCCGATCTTGCTGGCGCAGCCCGAGGGACCGGGCGAGCGCGCGCACCGGGTGCGCGTGGGCCTGGGCCCGGGCGTGCCGGCGCATGCGATGCAGAGCTTCCTGGCGCGCACGGGCGTGCGCCTGCTCGAGGGCTACGGCTCGACCGAGACCAACTTCGTCATCAGCACCGCGCCCGATTCGCCGCGCGGCGGCGTGATGGGCTGGGTGCGCCCGGGCTTCGAGGCGCGCGTGGCCGACGCGCACGACGTGGAACTGCCCGACGGCGAGGCCGGCGAGCTGCTGCTGCGCGCGAGCGAGCCCCATGCCTTCGCCAGCGGCTACTTCAACATGCCGGCCAAGACCGTCGAGGCCTGGCGCAACCTGTGGTTCCACACCGGCGACCGCGTGGTGCGCGAGGCCGACGGCGCCTTCCGCTTCGTCGACCGGCTCAAGGACGCGATCCGCCGGCGCGGCGAGAACATCTCCTCCTTCGAGGTCGAGCAGATGCTGCTGAGCCATCCGGGCGTGGCGGCGGTAGCGGTCTACCCGGTGCGCTCGGAGCTGGCCGAGGACGAGGTGATGGCGGCGCTGATCGCGCGCCCCGGCACGGCGGTGGAACCCGCCGAGCTCGCGGCCTTCTGCGAGGCGCGGCTGCCGTACTTCGCGGTGCCGCGCTACATCGACATCCTCGAGGACCTGCCGCGCACCGAGAACGGCAAGGTCCAGAAGTACAAGCTGCGCGAGCGCGGCGTGACGTCCGGCACCTGGGACCGGCAGCCGGCGCGGCGTACCTAGGCCTGTGGCCGATGTCCAGGGCCGCAAAACGCTAGAATGGTTTAGGACTAAATATTATTGCCATGCAAGCAAATTCTCTTTCCGGCCGCCATGCCCTGGTCACGGGTGCCGCGCGCGGCATCGGCGCCGAGATCGCGCGCACCCTCGCGGCCGAGGGCGCGGTGCTCACGCTGCTGGGGCGCGACCGCGAGGCGCTGCAGCGCGTGGCCGACACGCTGCCCGCCGCCGCCTCGCACCGCGTGGTGGCGGCCGACGTGGCGGACCCGGCGGCCGTGCAGCAGGCCTTCGCGCAGGCGCGCGCCGCGCTCGGGCCGCTCGCGATCCTGGTCAACAACGCGGGCGCGGCCGAGAGCGCGCCCTTCCTCAAGACTTCGGTCGAGCTCTGGCAGCGCATGCTGTCGGTCAATCTCACGGGCAGCTTCCTGTGCACCCAGGCGGCGCTGCCCGACATGCTCGAGGCCGGCTGGGGCCGCATCGTCAACATCGCGAGCACCGCGGGGCAGAAGGGCTATGCCTACGTGGCCGCCTACACCGCGGCCAAGCACGGCGTGATCGGGCTGACGCGCTCGCTGGCGCTCGAGGTGGCGCGCAAGGGCGTGACGGTGAACGCGGTCTGCCCGGGCTACACCGACACCGACATCCTGCGCAACAGCGTCGCCAACGTGGTCGGCAAGACCGGCCGCAGCGAGGCCGATGCGCTGGCGGAGTTCTCGAGCGTGAACCCGCAGCGCCGCATCGTGCAGCCCTCGGAGGTGGCCGACGCGGTGCGCTGGCTGTGCGGCGAGGGCGCCGCCTCGGTCAACGGGCAGTCGATCTCGGTCTCGGGCGGGGAGGTCACATGAAGCACAACGATGCCTCGCATGCCGCGCTGAGCGACGCCGAGGAACTGGGCCACGAGGCGCGCGCGCGCACCGAGGACCATGCGGCCCTCAAGCTGTGGCTGCGCATGCTGGCCAGCACCACCCAGATCGAGGCCGAGATCCGGCGCCGGCTGCGCGAGCGCTTCGGCATCTCGCTGGCGCGCTTCGACTACATGGCGCAGCTCTACCGTCACAGGGAAGGGCTGAAGATGCGCGTGCTCTCGCGCTACCTGATGGTGACCGGCGGCAACGTCACCGGCCTCACCGACGAGCTGGAGCGCGAGGGCGTGGTGGCGCGCGCGCCCAGCCCCGAGGACCGCCGGGCCTGGATCGTGAGCCTCACGCCCAAGGGCCGCGCCGGCTTCGAGGCGATGGCGAGCGAGCACGAGCAGTGGATCCTCGAGATGTTCTCGGGCCTGGACATGAAGACCATCAAGCAGATGCATGCCCAGCTCGGCGAGCTGCGCGTGCACGTGATGCGCAGCGAACCCGCGGGCGAGGAGGGCTGAGCGATGGCCGAGACGCCCGCGCCGCGCTTCGCCGAATTCAGCCGGCCGCGGCTGATCCGCTTCTCGGACTGCGACCCGGCCGGCATCGTCTTCTACCCGCAGTACTTCGTGATGCTCAACGGGCTGGTCGAGGACTGGGTCAACGAGGAGCTCGGCATCGGCTACGACGCGCTGGTCACCGGCCGCCGCGTCGGGCTGCCGACCGTGAAGCTCGAGGCCGATTTCCGCGCCGTGAGCCGCATGGGCGACCGGGTGGCGCTGGGGCTGTCGGTCGAGCGGCTCGGTTCGCGGTCGCTGACGCTGCGGCTGCGCTGCTTCGAGCCGGTGTCGGGCGAATTGCGCATGCAGGTCAGCCAGGTGCTGGTGACCACTTCGCTGGAAACCCACAGGGCGATCGAGATTCCGCCCGACCTGCGCGCGGCGATCCTGCGGGGAGCGATACCTTCCTAAGCCCCGGGGAATGTCGATCCCTCTAAAGGAGGAGTTCCCCCTGCTTGTACTACCAGCGTACTGCTCCCACAATTCCGGGCCTGGGAAAATAAGGCGGAGTTGAATGGGAACGGTTGATGAGAATTCTGCTGGTTGACGATCACGGCCTCGTGCGCGAGGGCGTGGCACTTCTTTTGCGCTCGCTCGATCCCAAGATCGGCGTGCACCAGACCGCCGACATCCACGATGCGATCGCGGCCATGCGCACGCACGGCCCGTTCGACATCGTGCTGCTCGACCTCGAGATGCCCGGCATGCGCGAGCTCGACTCGCTGCACCTGTTCCGCGGCCAGTTCCCCGAGCAGGCGGTGGTCGTGCTGTCGGCCAACGAAGACCCCAACACGGTGCGCCGCGCGATCGACGACGGCGCCATGGGCTACGTCAAGAAGTCGCTCGACCCGGCGACCATGATGCAGGCGTTGCGCGTGGTGCTCGACGACGGCATCTACGTGCCGCCGGTGTGCCTCGAGCCGCCGCGCACCGACGAGCCCTCGCCGGCCGACCGGCTCGCGAGCCTGCGGCTGTCGCCGCGTCAGGAAGAGGTGCTGCTGCGCCTGGCCCACGGCAAGTCGAACAAGGCGATCGCGCGCGAGCTCAACATCTCCGACACCACCGTGAAGTCGCACCTGAAGGTGGTGTTCGAGATCCTCGACGTCCACAGCCGCACCCAGGCCATGTACGAGCTCTCCCGCCTCGGCTGGCGCGCGATGGAAGCCGGATGAGGAACCGGGCCGCGGCGCTGGTCGCCGAGCAGGTCGGGTTGCTCGCGACCCAGTCGCGCAACGCCGTCCTCGGCTTGCTGGTCGGCTGCTCCTTCGTTTCCGCGATCCTCGCGCGACACGTGTCGTGGGTGCTGATCGGCGCCTGGCTGGCGCTGTTCATCGGCGCCAACGCCTACCGCATGCGGCTGGGCGCGCGCCTGCTGAGCGACCGCGAGCCGCGCGACGCCGCGGCGCTGAGCAAGTTCTTCTACATCGCGCTGGTCAACGGCATCTGGATCGGCCTGCTGCCCGTGATGTTCTTCGGCGTGCTGCCCGACGAGTCGCGGCTCGCGCTGACCGTGATCGTGCTGCTCGCCGCGGCCGGCGGGGCCGCCACCTATGCCTCCTTCGCGCGCGGCTACCTGTGCTTCCTGCTGGTCGGCGTGCCGCTGGTGGCGCTGGGCTGGGGGCTGCACGGCGGTCCGCGCGCCTGGGCGGTGGTGCTGTCGCTGCTGATGTACGCGGTGGTGATGGCGCGCTTCTCGACCTATCTGGCGAGCGTGTTCGAGCGCTCGGTGTTGATCCGCTTCGAGGCCGACGCGCAGCGCGAGCAGGCCGAGCGGATGCGCGTGGTCGCCGAGGAGGAGCGCGGCAAGGCCGAGGAGGCGCGCCACGTGGCCGAGGAGGCGAGCGTCTCGAAGTCGCGCTTCCTGGCCAATGCCAGCCACGACCTGCGCCAGCCGGCGCAGGCGCTCGCGCTCTACACGGCGGTGCTGACGCACAACGCCGAGACCGACGAGCAACGCCAGATCGCGCGCAGCATCGCCGAGGCCAGCCGCGTGCTGGGCGACCTGCTCGACAACCTGCTCGACATGTCGCGCCTCGATGCCGGCGCGGTGCAGCCGCGCGCGCAGGCGGTCGACATCGGCCAGATGCTGGCGCGCCAGGGCACCGAGGCGCGCGCCATGCTGGCCGGGCGCAATGTGCGGGTGGAAGTGGAGGGCGGCGCTTTCGTGGCCCAGACCGACCCGGTGCTGCTCGAGCGCGCGCTGCGCAACATCGTGGGCAATGCGGTGAAGTTCACCACCTCGGGCCTGATAGCGATCCGCGCCCACATCGTCGGTCCCGTGATCCGCTTCGAGGTGGAAGACACCGGCCAGGGCATCGCGACCGAACACCAGACGCTGATCTTCGAGGAGTTCTTCCAGGTCGACAACCAGGAGCGCGACCGGGCCCGCGGCCTCGGCCTCGGGCTGTCGATCGTGCGCCGGCTGATCCACATGCTCGGCGGCGAGGTGAAGGTGGAATCGGCGGCCGGCAAGGGCTCGAAGTTCACGCTGACCATTCCCGCGCTGTTCACGCGCGCGCCCGACGAATCCGACCTGCGGCCGCGCCCCTCGGTGCCGATGCCCGATCTGCGCGGCCGGCGCGTGCTGGTGATCGACGACGAGCAGATGGTGAGCAACAGCCTGAGCGCGCTGCTCCAGACCTGGGGCGCCGACGTGGACACCGCCGACGGCCTGCATGCCGCGCTCGCGCTCGGGCCGCCCGGCAACTGGCAGCTGTGCCTGTGCGACCTGCGCCTGCGCGGCGGCGAGGACGGCATCTCCACGGCGGCGCGGCTGAACCGCGATGCGCCCGACCTGCCGATCGTCTTCATCACGGGCGACACGGCCCCCGCGCGCATCGAGCAGGCGACCCGCACCGGCCGGCCGCTGATGCACAAGCCGGTGGACGAAGTCCAGCTCGCGAGGCAGGTGCGCGCCTTGCTCTGAGTCCGTATTCGCCCCCCAGGTCCACCGTCGGCGGGCCACGATTTCCTCTCTCCCGTTTCCCGCCGTCCCATGTCCTCGCCCACCGCGCAGCCGCTGTCCATTCCCTTCGACGAATGGAAGCCTCCCGAGCCGCTGCAGCTCGATGCCGTCGTGATCGGCTCGGGCTATGGCGGCAGCGTGGCCGCGCTGCGGCTCGCGCAGGCCGGCCGGCGCGTGGTGCTGCTCGAGCGCGGCTCGGAGTTCCTGCCGGGCGAGTTCGCCAACGACGTGGGCCAGCTGCCCAAGTACCTGCGTTTCCAGGGCCCGCAGGGGCCGATGGGCAGCCCCTGCGGCCTGTTCGAATGGCGTGTCGGGCCGGGCATGGCTTCGCTGGTGGCCAACGGTTTCGGCGGCGGCAGCCTGATCAATGCCGGCGTGCTGGTGCAGCCCGACGACGACGTCTTCGCCCAGCCCGCGTGGCCGGCCCAGATCCGCCATGCGCTCGACGACGACAGGCCCGGCCTGCGCCTGCCGTCGGCCTTCGCGCGCGCCAGGGAACAGCTGCAGGGCACGCGCTTCTCGATCCGCACCGCGGACGGCGCCGAGGCCGAACCGCTGCCCAAGTCGCAGGCGCTGGCGAAGCTCTGCGAGACGCTGCAGCGCGACAAGACGCTGCGCAAGCACGCGCCACGGGTGCACGCGGCAACGCTGACCATCGACCCGGCGCGCTGCAGCCATTGCGGCGACTGCTTCACCGGCTGCAACACGCCCGGCGCCAAGCACACCCTGCCCACCACCTACCTGAAGCAGGCCGGCGAGCTGGGCGTGCAGTTCGTGAGCCGCTGCACCGTCTATGCCCTCGAGCCGCAGCGCAAGACCGGCCGCTGGCGCTTCACCGCGGTGGAGACCGAACGCAGCCGCGACCTGCGCAACATGGCCGACCTGGTGACGCAGCACGGCCGCAGCTTCGAGGCCGCGCTGGTGGTGGTCGCGGCCGGCACCTTCGGCAGCACCGAGCTGCTGATGCGTTCGCAGAAGGTGCACGAGCATTTCACGCTGTCGCCCACGCTGGGCACGCGCGTGAGCGCGAACGGCGACAGCGTGAGCGTGATCGCCGACCTCGAGACGCCGGTGGACAACGTGGGCCGCGGCGCGCTCCCCGAGGCCCAGGCCGGCCGGCCCGTGGGACCGACGATCACGACCCTGCTCGACCTGCGCGGCAGCGGCGACGACCGGCCGCCGCTGCAGGAGCGCGTGATGCTGCAGGACGGCGCCGTGCCCGGCCCGCTGTCGCGCCTGTACGAGGAGATGCTGGCCATCGCCTGGACCCTGCGCCACATCGGCGCGCGCGCGCCATCGCCGCGTGCTCATGGGCGGGGCATCGACCCGCTGGCCGCCTCGCCCGAACTCGCCGCCCACAGCCAGCTGCTGCTGGCGATGGGCCACGACAGCTCGCAGGGGCGGGCGGTCTGGGTGCCCGAGATGGACGGCATCGCCCCCTACTGGCCGCGGCCGCAGGAGGCGCCCACCTACGCCGCGCAGCAGCGCATGTTCGATGCGGGCACGAGGCGCGACGGCGTGCACCTGCACCTGCCGACCTGGCAGGCGCTGCCGCCGGGCGCCGCGACCTTGCTGTCCGGGCCGAAGCCCGATGCGCTCGCGATGACGGTGCATCCGCTCGGCGGCTGCCCGATGGGCGACAACCACGACTCGGGCGTGGTCGACCACCTGGGGCGGGTCTGGCGCGGCGACAACGAACTCTGGCACGGCCTCTACGTGCTCGACGGTTCGATCGTCCCGACCTCGCTGGGCTGCAATCCGCTGTGGACCATCACCGCGCTGGCGGAACGCGCGATGGCGCACCTGGCGCCCGGGCTGCGCGTGGCCGGCCCGACCGCCACGCCGACGCCCGCGCCGCAGCGCGGCCTGCCGCGCTCCACCGCGGGCTGGTCGCGGCCCGGGCCGATGCGGGTGGAGGCCCGCGCGCGCGAGCGGCTGGAGTGCCGCGCGCTGCCGCTGCGGGGTCCGCTGCGCCGCATGCTGGGCACGCCGACCGCCGACTGCGACATGGTGGTCAGCATGCACACCTTCGATTGGCAGCAGCTGTGGAGCGATGCGCGGCATCGCTTCACGGGCGTGCGCGGGCTGTTGCGCTTCGAACCCCTGGTCGAGGGCGCGGCCCCCGATGCCAGGCCGGCCAGCGAGCGCTTCGTCAGCTACAAGATCCGCGGCGGCGCGGTCTCCATCCTCGCGGTGGAGCCCGGCGGTCCGCTCGCGACCCTGCGGCGCATCGCCAGCCTGCCGCGCACGGTACTGACCTGGTTCATCTTGCGCGGCTACCTCGACTGGCGGCGCGGCGACACCGAGATCACGCTCGAGCGCAGCCGCAACATGTTCTGGGCCTGGTGGGCCGCCACCGAGATCCGGCATGTGGAGTACGACCTCGGGCTGACGCTGCGCCCGGGCGGCGTGCCTCGGCCCGATCCGGTCCGGCGGCTGCGGCTGCGCGGCACCAAGGAGATCGTCTATGCCGCGAGCTGGCCGCAGCTCGTGGGGCATGGCGCGCGGCGGCTGTGGCAATGGCGGTGGGCCGACGACCGTCCGGGCAAGGCCGTACCGGCCGACCTGCGGCCCGACCTGTTCACCCAGCTCACCTGCCCGGTCATCACGCTCGATGCCGACGACCGGCCGGCGCCCTGGTGGTCGCCGTGGCGCAACCGTGTGGCGAAAGCGCACTTCGCGTTCGACGTGGCGCGCGCGGTGCGCGACACCCCGATCGAACTGCTTGGCGGCGCCGACGCCAGCTCGGCGATGGGCACGCTGGTGGCCTATCCGGCGCTGCTCGCGCGCTTCGCGCTGCAGTCGCGCATGCTCGATTTCCGGCTGCCCGACTACAGCGGCAGCCCGCTGGTCGACGTCGCCAGCCGCGAGGACCTGAAGCTGCGCGGTGAGGCCTGCGGCGGCACGCAGGGCGACGTCCATCCGCAGGCGCATTCGCTGTGGGTGCGGCGCGGTCGCTCGTCGAGCGACGACGGCACCGAGGCCGTGGAGAACGTGCAGCTTCGGCTGTGGCGCTACCGGCGGCCCGGCGCCGACGGGCTGCCCGAGTTCCTCGACGGCCAGTGGTGCGGCGTGCCCGTGCGGCGCGCGCGCTCGGTGCTGCTGACCCATGCCTTCGGCATGTCGGGCCACACCTTCACCTTCAAGGGCACGACGCAGAACTTCGCCGAGCACCTGTATGGCCTGGGCTGGGAGGTCTGGGTGCTCGACACCCGGCTGAGCCCGCGTTCGCGAGCCTCGCAGGAGCCGGGTACCGCCGACCAGGTCGCGATGGTCGACATCCCGGAGGCGGTCGATTTCGTGCTCGACCTGCTGCGCAACGAGCGCGACCGGGTCGTCGGACCCGAAGCCGGGCTGCCGCTGCAGCTCCATGCCTTCGGCCAGTGCCTCGGCGCGGCGGCCTTCCAGATGGCGCTGCTGGCGGGGCGGCTGTCCTATCCGATCGAGAGCGCCGGCTACGTGTCGGCCACCGGCGTGCGTCCGCTGCTGCCGAAGCTCGCGGGCCTGGTGAGCGCGCAGACGCACCTGTTCACGGTGGGTTCGCGCTCCTCGCAGGGCAAGACCTGGCTGCCGGCCTTCATCCGCAACCTGGCCGGCCGCACCACGGTGCCGCTGGCGGTGCGCGGGCCGGTGGAGTCGCTGGTCGAATCGCTGGTCGACCGCCTGTTCGCGGCGCTGCCGGTGCCGCCTGGCGAGCGCTGCCCGGGAGAGGGCACGCTGGGCCGGCCGCACGACGACGACTGCGCGACCTGCAGGCGCGTGCGCTTCCTCGACGCCGAGCTGTTCAAGCACCGCAACCTCAATGCCCAAACCCACCGCGAACTGCCCAAGCTGTTCGGCAACGCCTCGGTGCGCGTGTTCGCGCATGCGGCGCGCTTCGTCGAATACGAGCGGCTGGTCAGCGAGGACGGCTTCAACGTCTACGCCAACGACAGCGCGATCGCGCGCCACATGGCGCTGCCGATCCGCTTCGTGCACGGCTGCGAGAACGAGCTGTTCGACAAGGAAGGGGCGCTGCGCTCGTCGCTGCAGTTCGCGCAGATCCATCCCGACTGGGTGCCGCTGTTCGGCAAGGCGACCGAGGGGCAGCCGCCGCACATGTGCGACCTGATCGCGGGCCATGGCCACCTCGATCCGCTGATCGGCCAGGCGGCGATGGATCGCGTCGACGGCGAGGCCAGTCCCTACGAACGGCTGGCGGCCTTGCTGAACCAGGCCTGGGGATCGCGCGAACATGGGCCGGCCGTCGCCGCGCCCGGCGTCGACGAGGACATCCCGCCGGCGAGCCCGCATCCGAACCACGAGGTGCGCTTTCCGCGGGCCGGCCCCTGGGTCGGGCCGATGGAGCCGATGGACGTCGACCCGCAACTGGCCCTGTACTGCGCCATGCCGCCGGGCCCGTCGCGCGGCGTGCGCGTGGCCTTCGTGGTCGACGACACCGCCGCCGACGCGCTGCTCAGCCGCGGGCTGGCGGCCAGCGCCATCGTGCACCTGGGGTCGCGTCTCTATCGCGTGCCGCTGGAGATCGTCGACTTTCCCGCGCCGATGGTGGCGCGCGACGGCTTCCTGCTGCCGCCGCCGCGGCGGCCCTGGGTGCTCGGCAGCGCGCAGGGCCGCACCGATGGCAGCAGCGCGATCCGCGTGGCCTGCGGCAGCATTCCGCTGCCCGAGGGCGGGGCGTGGGAGCGCGCGCGCATCGAGTGCGTCTCGCACGCACCGGCGCTCGATGCACGGACCGCGAGCCGGCCACTGCAGCGGCTGCCCGATGAGGTCGTGGAAGGGCCGCCGGTGGCGTTCTCTGCCGCCGCGGAGGCGGCCGAGCTGATGGCGCTGCAGGGCTCGATCCGCTTCGCGGCCGAAGCGGCGGTGCGCGAGCGCGAGGTGGGGCGCGGGCCCTTTCCCGCCTCGCTGTCGCACCAGCGTCGCAATGCACCGCTGGCGGAACACCGCTGGATCCGCCTCAGGCCGCGCATGCTGGCCGCGCGCGAGGGCGCGCTGTGCATCGCCATCGGCAGCTGCAGCTACCCGGGCTTCTCCTTCGACAGCGAACCGGCCTCGGCCTCGTTCGAGCGCTTGTTGAAGACCGTGCGCAAGCTGGGAGCGGGAGGCCCCGAGATGCTGTTCATGCTCGGCGACCAGATCTATGCCGACGCGACCGGCGGCATCATCGATTCGACCAATCCCGTCGAGCGCTACACCGACCGGCACCAGCGGGCCTTCACGCGGCGCGCCTTGCAGCAACTGCTGGCGCGGGTGCCGTCGGTGTGCACGGTGGACGACCACGAGTTCACCGACAACTACCCGCTGGCCCGCTCGCTGTTCAAGCCGCATCTCGCGCGCCGCGGCTACAGCCGCCTGCGCGAGCAACATGCGCTGCAGGCCGCGCAGAACGCGTTGACCGCCTACCAGCTGATGCACGGCAGCGAGAGCATGCGTCGCTTCGGCTTCGCGCGCTACGAGCGCGGCGGCGTGCGCTTCTTCGTGGCCGACACGCGACGCTGGCGCAAGGCCGCCCGGCACAGCGCGCCGGGCAAGCCGGTCGCGGTGCGCACCCTGTCGGACGAGGCGCGCGCGGCCTTCCACGCCTGGGTGGAGGAGGGCCGCGACAGCGACGCCTTCCATTGCCTGCTCACGGGCAGCGTGCTGCTGCCGGGGCTGGTGCCGGGCTGCGATCCCGCGAATCCCGGCCCGCCGGACTCGATGCAGGCCGCGCCGGCAGAACGCGCCGAGCTGCTGGGCCGACTGGCCGATGCGGTGCCGGGGCGCTTCGCCTGCATCTCGGGCGACTACCACCTGAGCTTCTCGGGCGCGGTCACGGTGGATGGCGTGCGCGTCGGTGCGGTGATGCTCGCGCCGGCCTTCTACGCGCCCCTGCCGTACGCCAACTGCTCGCCCGGCGATCTGTGGCTCGACGAGGACCTTTCATTGCCCGACGGTCGCACGTTGCGGCTCGAGGCGATCGATGGCGAGCTGCCACAGCGTGGATCGGGCTACGGCCTGCTGCGCTTCGAGCGATGCGCCGAGGGCTGGTCGGCCGCGCTGTCGACCGACCTGCTGGTGCTCGAGGAGGGCGCGACCAGGAAGCGCTTCGACTGGCCGCGCGTCGACCTCTCGTAGCGCCGCGCGGCGTTTCTCCTCCAATTGGGGCATGCGCGCGGCGCGACGATGAACTCCAATCCCCGCATGCCGTGACAGGGCCGCGCGGGCCCCGCGTGCGGCGCATTGCAGTCATCAAAGAAAGCGCTCATGCCGGGACGGTTGGTTTCGATCGATGTGCCCTCGATCTACAAGGTGGCAGGCCAATGGCTCGCGCTGCCGCGGCCCCTGGCCTGGTGTACGCCCGACACGCGGCGCGCGCTCGCCGCGATCCGCAAGGAGGTCGAGCGCCGCGGCGGACGCCTGCTGCTGTCCGACCTGTTCCATGACCGGGCCGCCGGGCCCGGCCGGCAGCCATCGCTCGGCGCGTGCACGGGCGACGGCATGCACGAGGCCGGCCGCGCCTTCGACGTCGACCTCAGTGCGCTGCGCATACCGCTGGCCGAGTTCTGGGCGCTGGCGCGCGGCTTCGGCGTGGTGCCGATCCATCGCACGCCCGACCCGGCGCTCAGCGAGGCCTGGCACTTCGAATGCCGCGGCAGCCATCAGCGCGTGTACGAGCAGCATGCGTCGAGGCCCGCGGGCCCGTTCAGGACGCCGTACCTCGCGATGGCGGCCAGCGCCATCCTCGCGGCCGGCCTGCCGCACGACCTGTTCGTTCACAACGCCGACGAGGCGCGCCTGCAAAGCGGTCTGATCCGCCTGGGGTACGACATCGGCGGGATCGACGGCCTGATCGGTTTCCGCTCGATGCGGGCGTTGCGCGCCCTGGCCCTCGATGGCCTGTCGCTCGAGGCGCAACTGAGTGGCGTCGAGTGGTGGCTGCGGGGGATGTACCCGTCGGAGTACGGCGACGAGGCGGCGGTGGAGACGGCGCTTGCGGCCTAGCTTCGAGGCGTCACTTGTTGTCCGCCGCGACGGGCCCCGCGTCTTCGGCGATCTTCTTCTTGAGCCAGCCGCCGAGTTCGCGCTTGCCCTTGGCATTGGCGGCACGCCAGGCTTCGCGCGCCATCGCGACGAAGCGCTCCTCGGCCTCGTCGGGCACTTCAGAGGGCCGGTCTTCCCGGTCGAGCCAGCCGGCCTCGACCTCGCAGTGCCGCTCGATCTGCCGCGCGAGGTTGTCGCCGATCGGCCGCGCGCTCTTGATCTGGCTCCACATGCTCGGCGACACCTCGATCTTCCGCGCGAAGGCCTGGTCGAGTCCCTTGGCGGGCAGGCCGGCGGCCACGGACGCCTCGAGAAAACGGCGATGCAGCGCGAGCACATTGCGGCGGCGTGCGACGGTGAGTTGGGGCACTGTTCAAAAACAACAACAAGACAAAAAAAGATTGTCCCGGTTGTTGACGCCCTCGTAAAGACTCTTTACAGTGCAAGGCACTCGCAGGCCCAGGCCGCGAGAGGCCCGATCCCTCCACCCCTTTTCAAAGCGCGACAGCTTCCACCAAGGTCCCATCGTGAACACCGCACGCCAACTCTCCAGCATTCGACCCGTCTCGGGCCGGGCGCTCGTGCGCGCGGGTTTCAGCAAGGGATTCGACCTGCCGTCGCCCGCCGCGAACCTGGGTCGCTCGTACGCCATGCATTCGCTGAACCACGCGAAAGCGCGCGTTGATGCATTCGAGGGTCGACTGCCACCGGGTGGAGGTTGCGCTTAGGCGCATGCCCTCCCAAGCTCTCTCACCAGAGGCCCGGACACCGAAAGGTTCCGGGCCTTTTTGTTTTTCGCGGCCATCGTGCCGCGGCGGTGGCGTCCACGGATGCCGCCGGTGTTCTTCGACAACTTGCCGCGAGGCGCAGCCGTCACTGGATCGGCGCGCAGCTTCGCCATTTCGGGTGTGCCTTCACCACACCGCCAGGATGAGCCGCGTGGACGGTCTGGCGGGATGTGCAGGAGCGTGGACCACTCCTGTGCGGCGATGTCGCACGGGGCCTCGAGCGAGAGCGCGGGGCCTGTCGCGTGAGGACACAACCGAAATGGAAAGCGCCTTTTCCTCGATCACGTTCCGCTAACTCAGCGGCCAGAGTGCCTCCCTGTCCAGGAGGAAGCCAGGGGTTCGAGTCCCCTGCGGAACGCCAATGCTGTCACCACATCGCTCAACCCATACAACAAGGAGTCATCGCATGCGCAAGCGCAACAGCCCCATCCGCATGATCGCCGTGCATCCCGCGCCGGCGCGCAAGCCCTTCGTGTCCGCGCTGGCGCGGCGCCTGGGCTTCGGTCGCAAGACCGATGTCCTGCGCGAGCCCGGCTCGTTGCGCGAGCTGCGGCTCGATCAGCTCGACCTCGACCAGCGTGTGCGCGAAGTCGGGGAGTGGTAGCGGATCCTTCTTTCGTTTTTCCATGGTGCGCGTAGCTCAATGGCAGAGCCGCGGGTTGTGATCCCGCTGACGACGGTTCGATTCCGTTCGTGTACCCCAGACTTTTTCGACCATCGTTCGACATCGCCGCGAAAGGAGGCGAGCCATGCATTCACACGTCCTGCAACTCGACATCCAGGGCACGCCGCAAGCCTGGGTCTCGCTGGAGCAGGCGGTGCTGCACTACGCCTGCGACGACGTGGCCTGGGAAGGCGGCGACACGCCGCTGGCCACCATGCGCGGCGGCTTCAACGTGGCGCGCGGCGTGCAATCGCGCATCGAGGTCGCGCCGATCATCGCGCTGCGCGGGGCCTCGAAGATCAACCTCTTCGATGTCGTGCCCGGCCTCACCAAGCGCAAGCTGCTGCGCCGCGACCGCCATACCTGCGCCTACTGCGCGGGCGTGTTCGCGGAGCAGGTGCTGCAGTGCGAGCACGTGCTGCCGGCATCGCGTGGCGGTGCCTGGAGCTGGACCAACCTCGTGACAGCCTGTGCCGCGTGCAACGGCCGCAAGGCCGCGCGCACGCCCGAGGAGGCCGGCATGCCGCTCGTGTACCTGCCGTACGTGCCGAGCCGCTTCGAGAACTTCCTGCTCGAGGGCCGCCACATCCGCGCCGACGTGCACGAGTGGCTGGCCAGGCGGCTGCCGAAGGGATCGCGGCTGCAATGAACCGGTGCCAACGCAAAGGCCCGCCGTCCTCGCGGACGGCGGGCCTTTTTCATGAGTGTGTTCAGCGGCCGAGTCCGAAGTAGCGGTAGGCAATCGCACCGGCCGCCGCGAGGCCGCCGACGATCGCGAAGAGGACCCTGGCGGTGCGCCCGTTGCGGCGCCTGGAGCGGTGCCAGTGTTCCGGCCCGATCAGATCGATGGGCACGGTGGGTTTGCCGATGTCGGAAGCCTTTTCCATGGGGCGGAAATATAGCGTAGGCCCGAAAAGCCACCCGCGTGGCGGCTCATCGGACGGCGTTTCATGGGCGCGTGCGCGGGCAAAAAAATACCCGCCGAGGCGGGTGTGGCAACGAGCTTTTCTGGCTTCGGTTTCTGGTCCCTGTGGTCATTGTTATGGGGCGCTGTGTGACAGCAACAGCAAGATGCCATGGGGCACGCGACCCGCCACTGCGTGGCCAGGGGCGGCGATGCAGCCGTCATTCAAAAATGTGAAATAGTGTGGAAATGGACAAGGAAATCATCCTCAAGGCGCTGAAGGCCGCGCTGCAGAGCTGGATCCGCAGTGCCTCGCCGGCGCAACTGTGGCGGGTGCATCAGAAGGGTGGACTCGGCGCGATCGTCGAGGTCGATGGCGACGACCTGCGCGTGCGCATCGCGCTCGACGGTCCGCGCAGCATGCTGTCGGAGATCGGCATGACGGGCGGCCGGCTGCCCATCACCGAGGCCTTCCGCGGCGAGGACGGCGCCACCTGGGGCACGCCGCCACCCCTGGGCAGCGGCGAGCGCGAGCGCTGGTTTCTCGCGAGCGAGCTCGCGCAGGCGCATGCGCGGCAGTACCTGGAGGCCGAGGTGGTCGACAGGCAGGCGTTGCTGGCGGCCTATGCCTCCGACTGGCTGGAGCGGCGGTCTGCGGGTTGAGGCCTTCACGCGAATGCGCGTGCTGTGTGACGACGCCGAATCGCTGCGACGTGGTTCACGATCGTTCAGCACCTTGATTCGGACCACGTGACTTATTCCTCCGTAAGGAGGTGTGCGCCCGCGAGGGTCAAACGTATTCTTCCGTGACAACTGCAAGTTTTTTTGTCGGTTGTTGTCACACAAGGGAGAAGTCATGAGAAGCGCAGATTTCAGCAGGATGCCGCGCGCGCGCCTGCTTTCCATCGCAGCCGCGGCTGCGGCAATTTCGGCCTGTGGCGGCGGCGGGGGAGGCGGGGGAGGCTTCCCGTTGCTGCCCATCGCGTCGGCACCCGCGCCGGCACCGGCGCCCGCACCGGACCCGCAGGCCGAGAGTTCCGCGCCTTGCTTCAACGAAGCCGATTTCCGCGAAGGCACTCTGCTCGACTTCGAGGCGGTCGTGCCAGGCAAGGATCCCGAGACCGACTCCTTCCGCAGGAAGAGCGTGACCGAAGGGCGCGAGGCCTTCGCCGGTGCCACGCCGGTGGCCTTCAACGTCGGCACGGAGGTCAGTTCCTATCCAGCCTTCGAGCAGCGCATCGTCAAGAAGGAATACAAGGACCTGGTCGGCGGCAATCTCTTCCTCTATGGAAAGTCGACCTCGTACCACAGCAAGATCGATGACAAGTTCGCCGACGACATGAAGCTTCCCGCCATCGTGCCCCGGGAGTACACAGGCTACGCATCGCAGGTGTTCGAACCGCCGTTCTCGTTCCCGATCGACATGAAGCCCGGGCAGGTCGTGAGCAAGGAGTCTTCCGTGACCAAGACCGAGACCTCCAACGGCAGCGTCGTCTCGACGCGTACGCTGCCCGCGAAGGGCGAGCTCAGCTACAGCGGTCGCGAAAAGCTGGAGACGCCGCTGGGCACGTTCAGCACCTGCAAGTTCACGCTGAAGCTGACGCTGGGTTCGCTGGTCGGCCCATCGGCCACCAAGGAGTTCTGGCTGGCGGCCGAAGGACCTTATCGCGGCCAGTTGCTCAAGGGTGTCGATCCGAAGTCGCCGATGGTCGCGACGAAGATGACCTACTCGCCCAAGTAACGCCGGTGGATTGAGCATCGATCGTGGCAGGTCCGGCGGGCCTGCCACCCGCGCCAAGGCAAGCAGTGCGGACGCACAAAGAAAAACGGCCGAAACCCAGAAGGATTTCGGCCGTTTTCAGTGTTGGTGGTGGGCCCTGAGTGACTCGAACACTCGACCTACGGATTAAGAGTCCGCTGCTCTACCAACTGAGCTAAGAGCCCTTGCGTTGAAAACATATTCGTTTTCAGGCAAGTCTGCGAGTATAGCGTAGAAATTCGTTGTTCTCAAAATTTTTGTATGCGGCGTGTGTGGCGGATTAGCATTCGGCACCGACGAAGGGGGTTCGCCCCCTCTCTTTCCCATTCAGGAGAACTTCCATGAGCGATGCCAACACCGCGCCGCATGTCGTGATCACCGGTGCCGCGGGCGCACTCGGGCGCGCCGTTGCACAACACTTCCTCGCACAGGGCGCGCGCGCCGCGCTGATCGACCACCACGCCGGGCGCCTGTCCGAAGTGTTCCCGGGCCTCGACAACTCGCAGCACCTGCTGCTGGCCGGCGACGTGACCTCTGCCGCCTCGATGGCCGGCCTGTCCGAGCAGATCCTCAAGGCCTTCGGCCGCGTCGATGCGCTGGTGCACATCGCCGGCGGCTTCGAGATGGGCGAGGCGACGCACGCGCTCACGCGCGAGAGCTGGGACCGGATGATGAACCTCAACGCCTGGTCCTTCGTGGCCGTGACGCAGGCGCTGCTGCCCTCGATGATCGAACGCCGCGCCGGCCGCATCGTCGCGGTGACGGCGAAGGTCGCGGCGCGCGGCCTGCCCGCGATGGCGTCGTACATCGCGTCGAAGAGCGCGCTGCAGCGGCTGGTCGAGGCGATGGCGGCCGAGGCGGCGCCGCATGGCGTCAACATCAACAGCGTGGCGCCCAGCGTGCTCGACACGCCGGCCAACCGGCAGGCGATGCCCGATGCGAACCCGGCCGAATGGGTGTCGACCGCGGTCGCCGCGCAGACCATCGGCTTTCTCGCGTCGCCCGGCGCGGCGGCGCTGCACGGCCAGCACCTCGCGCTCGACTGATACGCGATGCACCAAAGCAAAAGGGCCTTGGCGGATGCCAAGGCCCTTTTTTGTCGGTTGGTGGAGAGGAGGAGGATCGAACTCCCGACCTCCGCATTGCGAACGCGGCGCTCTCCCAGCTGAGCTACCCCCCCAACGCGAGGCGAATTTTAGCCGGAACTCGCGGCAGCGTGCTCGCCGCATGCCAAGATGCGCGCCTCCCAGAAACGGCACCGGACCCCGGCAACCCCATGACCCCCTCGCGCGACCCCGCCTGGCTCGAAGGCATGTACAACAACCTCGCGCGGGTGAAGGAACACCCGGCGTACTTCGCGCGCTGGGCGCGCGAATCCGCCGCGGCGCGCGATGCGCTGCCGAGCCGGATCGACCTGCGCTACGGCGAGGGCGTCAACGAAACGCTCGACGTGTTCCCGGCGCCCGTGCCCGACGCGCCCGTGCTGGTCTTCATCCACGGCGGCTACTGGCGCGCGATGGACAAGAAGGACCATTCCTTCATCGCGCCCGCCTTCAACGACCGCGGCGTCTGCGTGGTGCAGCCCAACTACGCGCTGTGCCCCGGCACGCCCGAGCAACCGGTGACGGTGCCGGGCATCGTGCTGCAGATGGTGCGCGCGCTCGCATGGACCTGGCGCCACATCGCGGCGCATGGTGGCGATCCCGCGCGGATCACGGTGGCCGGGCATTCGGCCGGCGGCCACATGGCGGCGGCGCTGCTGGCCTGCGACTGGAAGGCCGTGGCGCCGGACCTGCCCGAGCACCTGGTGCGCAATGCGCTGTCGATCTCGGGCCTGTACGACCTCGCGCCGCTGCAGCGCACGCCCTTCCTCGAGCAGGTGCTGCGGCTCAGCGACGAGGACGTGCGCCGCGCGAGCCCCGCGTACTGGCCGGCGCCGAAGCGCGGGCTGCTCTACGCTGTGGCGGGCGGCAACGAGAGCGAGGAATTCATCCGCCACAACGCGATGATCCGCGAGGCCTGGGGCTCGCGGGCGGTGCCGGTGTGCGAGCTACTGCCGGGCCTCGACCACTTCGGCGTGGTCGACGCGCTGGCCGATTCCTCGCACCGGCTGCACCGGCTCGCGGTGCAGCTGCTCGAGTCCTGAAGGCCTACATCAGCAGGTGTTCGCCTGCGTTGTCGCCGCCCAAGGTGACGTAGTTGACCTTGCGGATGTCCATCAGCGTGCGGCCGCCCGCGTAGCTGATCGAGCTCTGCACGTCCTGCTCCATCTCGACCAGCGTGTCGGCCAGCTTGCCCTTGATGGGCTCAAGGATGCGCTTGCCCTCGACGTGCTTGTACTCGCCCTTGTTGAAGTCGCTGGCCGAGCCGTAGTACTCCTTGAACAGCGCGCCGTCGACCTCGACGGTCTGGCCCGGCGATTCCTCGTGGCCCGCGAACAGCGAGCCGATCATCACCATCGAGGCGCCGAAGCGCACGCTCTTGGCGATGTCGCCGTGGTCGCGGATGCCGCCGTCGGCAATGATCGGCTTGGTCGCCACGCGCGAGCACCACTTGAGCGCGCTGAGCTGCCAGCCGCCGGTGCCGAAGCCGGTCTTGAGTTTGGTGATGCAGACCTTGCCCGGGCCGATGCCGACCTTGGTCGCGTCCGCGCCCCAGTTCTCGAGGTCGATCACCGCCTCGGGCGTGCCGACGTTGCCGGCGATCACGAAGGTCGCGGGCAGCTTCTGCTTGAGGTAGCCGATCATGTTCTTCACGCTGTCGGCATGGCCGTGCGCGATGTCGATCGTCACATACTCGGGCACCAGCCCCTGCGCGACGAGCTGGTCGACCGTGTCGTAGTCGGCCTTCTTCACGCCCAGCGAGATCGAGGCGAACACGCCATGGCCCTGCATGCGCTTGACGAGCGCGACATTGTCGAGGTCGAAGCGGTGCATGACGTAGAAGTAGCCGTTCTGCGCCAGCCACAGGCAGATGGACTCGTCCACCACCGTCTTCATGTTGGCGGGAACCACCGGCAGGCGGAAGGTGCGGCCGCCGAGCGTGACGCTGGTGTCGCACTCGGAGCGGCTCTCCACGCGGCACTTGCGCGGCAGCAGCAGGATGTTGTCGTAATCGAAGATTTGCATGAAACCAAGCTCCTGGAGGAAGTCGTTGAAAACGAGTGAGCGCTTGGTCTGGCCGGCTTCGGCGGCGTCGCTGCGAAAGCCCCTGCGGGGGCGGGCGACGCGCACAAAAAACCGGGCACAAAAACTTGGGCCCGGTGATTGATTCTACGCAGCCTCCCGTGGGGAGGTCTTCCGGAACTTCATATAACCCGCATACGCCGTGGTTTCTACAATCGACGGATGTTCGAAGAATTCGCGGCCGATGACCGCACCCCGCCGCCGGTCGACCTGCCGCTGCTGCACAACCTCAACGCCGAGCAGCTCGCAGCGGTCACGCTGCCGGCCGGCAACGCGCTGATCCTCGCGGGCGCCGGCTCGGGCAAGACCCGCGTGCTCACCACCCGCATCGCCTGGCTGCTGCAGACGCGCCAGGTGTCCGCCGGCGGCATCCTGGCCGTGACCTTCACCAACAAGGCGGCCAAGGAGATGATGACGCGGCTCACGGCGATGCTGCCGGTCAACGTGCGCGGCATGTGGATCGGTACCTTCCACGGCCTGTGCAACCGCTTCCTGCGCGCGCACTGGAAGCTGGCCAACCTGCCGTCGACCTTCCAGATCCTCGACACGCAGGACCAGCTCTCGGCCATCAAGCGGCTGATGAAGCAGTTCAACGTCGACGACGAGCGCTTCCCGGCCAAGCAGACGCAATGGTTCATCGCGGGCGCCAAGGAAGACGGCCTGCGCCCCGACGCGGTCGAGATCCGCAGCGAGGACGACCGCAAGAAGGTCGAGCTCTACCGTCTCTACGAGGAGCAGTGCCAGCGCGAGGGCGTGGTCGACTTCGGCGAGCTGATGCTGCGCAGCTACGAGCTGCTGCGCGACAACGAACCGGTGCGCGAGCACTACCAGCGGCGCTTCCGCCACATCCTGATCGACGAGTTCCAGGACACCAACCGGCTGCAGTACGCCTGGATCAAGATGCTCGCGGGCAACACCGTCGCGGGCCAGTTCGTGCCGGGCGAGAACAGCGTGGTCGCCGTGGGCGACGACGACCAGAGCATCTATGCCTTCCGCGGCGCGCGCGTGGGCAATATGGCCGACTTCGTGCGCGAGTTCGATGTGCGCCACCAGATCAAGCTGGAGCAGAACTACCGCAGCTACAGCAACATCCTCGACTCGGCCAACGAGCTCATCAGCCACAACAAGAAGCGCCTGGGCAAGAACCTGCGCACCGATCAAGGCCCCGGTGAGCCGGTGCGCGTCTACGAGTCCTCGAGCGACCTCGCAGAGGCGCAGTGGATGGTCGAGGAGATGCGCCAGCTGGTGCGCGACGGCATCGACCGCAAGGAGATGGCCGTGCTCTACCGCAGCAACGCGCAGAGCCGGGTGATCGAAACCGCGCTGTTCAATGCCTCGGTGCCGTACCGCGTGTACGGCGGTCTGCGCTTCTTCGAGCGCGCCGAAATCAAGCATGCGCTGGCCTACCTGCGCCTGCTCGAGAACAAGGACGACGACACCAGCTTCCTGCGGGTCGTCAACTTCCCGCCGCGCGGCATCGGCGCGCGCACGCTCGAGCAGCTGCAGGACGCCGCGCGCGCCGCGGGCCGCTCGCTGCACGACGCGGTGCACGCGGTCGGCGGCAAGGCCGGCTCGAACCTCACGGCCTTCGTCGCCAAGATCGACGTGCTGCGCGAACAGACGCAGGGCGTGAGCCTGCGCGAGATCATCGAGCTGGTGCTCGATCACAGCGGCCTGGTCGAGCACTACCGGGCCGACCGCGAAGGCGCCGACCGCATCGAGAACCTGGAGGAACTGGTGAACGCGGCCGAGAGCTTCGTCACCCAGGAAGGCTTCGGCCGCGACGCGGTGGCGTTGCCGGTCGACGAGCTGCGCCAGTCGCCCGCGAGCCAGGGCATCGACCCGGGCCGGCCGCTGCTCGACGAGCCGCTGGCGCCCGACGCCGAAACCGGCGAAACGCTGAGCCCGCTCGCGGCCTTCCTCACGCACGCGGCGCTCGAATCGGGAGACAACCAGGCCCAGGCCGGCCAGGACGCGGTGCAGCTGATGACGGTGCATGCCGCCAAGGGTCTCGAATTCGACTGCGTGTTCATCACCGGCATGGAAGAGGGCCTGTTCCCGCACGAGAACTCGATGAGCGACTACGAGAGCCTCGAGGAGGAGCGCCGCCTGATGTACGTGGCGATCACGCGCGCGCGCAAGCGGCTGTACCTGAGCCATTCGCAGACCCGCATGCTGCACGGCCAGACCCGCTACAACGTCAAGAGCCGCTTCTTCGACGAGCTGCCCGAGGGCGCGCTCAAGTGGCTCACGCCCAAGAACCAGGCCTTCGGCAACTCGGCCTTCGGCTATGGCAACGGCTATGGCAGCACGCGCGGCGCGGGTGGCGGCGGATACAGCGGCAAGTCCTACGGTGGCGGCGCCGGCAAGGAGACCTTCGCGAGCCCGCCCGTGCCGCCCCAGAAGGCCGCGCCCTCGCACGGCCTGCGCTCGGGCATGCAGGTGTTCCACAACAAGTTCGGCGAAGGTACGGTGACCGCGCTCGAGGGCAGCGGCGACGATGCGCGAGCGCAGGTCAAGTTCACGCGCCACGGCGTGAAGTGGCTGGCGCTGTCGGTGGCCAAGCTCACGCCGGTCTGAGTCGGGGCGCGGCCCGCGGGGCCGCCCGGCTCAGTTCGGGTCGAAGCTGTCGCGGAAGGTGAACCAGGTCGAGGCCAGCGACATCGCCGCCAGCACCAGCGCCGTGCCCACGATCAGCACGGTGCCGATCGCGGTGGCGCCCGAGCCCGCGCCCACGGCGCCCACGCCCACCAGCACGGTGGCGATCAGGCCGACCGCGATGCCGGCCAGCAGGAACACGCCGAACCAGGCGATGCCGAACAGCGCATAGGCGCCGAAGTTGCGGAACAGCGCCACGATGCTGAAGAAGATGCTCTTCACCGGCTCCACGCGGTGCCAGTGCACCAGCGCGGGCGCATGCCACATCGCGAGCGACAGTGGCAGGTTCAGGCACAGGTGGACCATGCGCGCGACCTGGAACTCGCTGCTGGCCAGCACCTCGGGCGACAGCGCCTCGTCGAGCAGGTAGGCACGCGCGAGCTGGCCGCCGTCGACCAGCGCGGTGGCCAGCACCGCGAGCACGAAGTACACGGCCGAGATCAGGCCCAGCACCACCAGCGGACGCCATTCGGCGCGCAGCGCGGCGAAGACCTCGACGAACATCGCCGAGCCGGTGGGCCGACGCGTGCCGGCCACGCCGTCGTTGCCGGCCTGCTCGTCGTCATAGGCCACCGCGGTGGCGACCATCAGCCCCAGCGTCATGAACGGCAGCAGCACCGGCGCCAGCACGCTGCCCAGCAGCGGCACCACCGACAGCGTCGAGATCAGCGCCATCAGCAGGAAGAACAGCGACACGAAGGCCAGCGGCTGCCGCCAGAAGGTCTTGAGTCCGAGGCGGACCCATTGGGCGCCGGTCTTGGCCGGCACGAGGTGGAGTTTCATGGGGTACGGGTCAGGCGGTCACGGGCTCGAGGGCGCGGGCCATGACGTGCGGGTGCCGCACGCGCTCGCGCAGCACGCGCTCGAAGTGCGTCGGGTCGTGGGGCTTGAGCATGCTGGCCTCGCGCGGCAGGTGGAAGTCCCAGAGGCGGGAGATCCAGAAGCGCAGCGCCGCGGCGCGCAGCATCGCGGGCAGCAGAGCGCGTTCCGAGGCGTTGAGCGGGCGCACGCCCTCGTAGGCGGCGAGCAGCGCGTCGGCACGCTCCTCGTCGTGGCGGCCGCTCGGCAGGTCGATGGCCCAGTCGTTGAGGCACACGGCGAGGTCGAACAGCCAGGTGTCGGTGCCCGCGAAGTAGAAGTCGAACACGCCGGTCAGGCGCGGGGCGGCACCTTCCTCATGGCCGGTCTCGAACATCGCGTTGTCGCGGAACAGGTCGGCATGCACCGGCCCGCGCGGCAGGGCCGCATAGGCCGAGGACTCGGCCACGTGGTTCTGGTAGGCCAGTTCGCCGCGCAGCAGCGCCGACTGGGCCTCGTCGATGTGGGGCAGCACCACCGGCACGGTGTCGTTCCACCAGGGCAGGCCGCGCAGGTTGGGCTGGATGCGCGGGAAGTCGCGTCCCGCCAGATGCATGCGCGCCAGCAGCGCGCCGAGTTCGGCGCAGTGCGCGGGGCCCGGCGCGAGCTCGCTGCGGCCCGCGAGCTTGCGCACCAGCGCGGCCGGCTTGCCCGCCACCTCGAGCAGCAGCTCGCAGGGCGCGTTGGCCGGCACCGACAACGGATGCGCGTCCTGGGCGGCTATCGGCTGCACGGCCGGATCGGCCACCGGCTCGGGCACCGGCAGGCCGCGCGCGGCCAGGTGCTTCATCAGGCAAAGATAGTAGGGGAGCTGCTCGGCGCTCAGGCGCTCGAACAGCGTGAGAACGTACTCGCCCGACTCGGTGGTGGCGAAGTAGTTGGTGTTCTCGATGCCGCCCTCGATGCCGCGCAGTTCGCGCAGGGGGCCCAGGCCGAGGCGCTGCACGAGCGCGTCGGCCTCGCCGAATTCGACTTCGGTAAAGACTGCCATGGAAAGCGCCCTCAGCGCGGTTGGGATGCGGCTGCCGCTGCGATGCGTCGCACGGTCAGAACTTCATGACGTTCCAGACCCGGGGCGAGGTGCCCGCGGGGCCGTCGGCCGCGTTGGGACGCGCGCCGGACGGATCGTTCGGCAGCACCTGGTAGCCGGGCATGTTGGCCTTGGGCGTCACGTTGATGCTCTGGGTGCGGCCGCCGTAGCGGACCTCGTCGACCGAGGCGCCGCTGTCCTCGGTGTGCAGGTGCTCGATCTTCTGGTTGCGTCGGGCGTCGGACTGCTGCTCCTGATTCTGTAGCGAAGGGTCCGCTGCAGCCGGCGCGGCCGCGGGCGCGTTCTGCGCTTGCACGGCGGCGAAGGGGGTGGCGAGGGCCAGCGCCAGCAGGAGGCGGCGGGCAACCAGGAGTGTGGAGTCGGGCATGCACGGATTGTAGGCGGCGCGCCGTACCGGGGTTGTCGTCGCAGGCCTCGCGGCGGCGTGGTCCGCAAGGACATTCGGGCGGCCATGGAGGCAGGCAAAATGCCCCGATGACCGACAAGAAAACGCTGCTGCTCGTCGATGGATCGAGCTACCTCTATCGCGCCTTCCACGCCATGCCCGACCTGCGGGCCGTGCCCGGCGATCCGAAGAGCCCGGCCACGGGCGCGATCCGGGGCATGATCAACATGATGACGGCGCTGCGGCGCGAGGTGCGCGCCGACTACGCGGCCTGCATCTTCGATGCCCCCGGCAAGACCTTCCGCGACGACTGGTATCCCGAGTACAAGGCCAACCGCTCGCCGATGCCCGACGACCTGCGCAGCCAGATCGACCCCATCCACGAGGTGGTCAAGCTGCTGGGCTGGCCGGTGCTCAGCGTGCCCGACGTGGAGGCCGACGACGTGATCGGCACGCTCGCCAAGGTGGCGGCCGCGCAGGGCGTCGAGGTGATCGTCTCCAGCGGCGACAAGGACCTGAGCCAGCTGGTCGACGAGCACATCACCATCATCGACACGATGAACGGCAAGAAGCGCGACGTGGCCGGCGTCACGGCCGAGTTCGGCGTGCCGCCGAACCTGATGGTCGACTACCAGACGCTGGTGGGCGACTCGGTCGACAACGTGCCCGGCGTCGAGAAGGTCGGCCCCAAGACGGCCGCCAAGTGGCTGCTCGAATACGGCTCGCTCGACGCGCTGATCGAGCGCGCGGCCGAGGTCAAGGGCGCCGCCGGCGAGAACCTGCGCAAGGCGCTCGGGCAATTGCCGTTGAGCCGCAGGCTCGTCACGATCCGCACCGACTGCGACCTGGCCGGGCACGTCGAGGGCCTGCCCTCGCTCGAAGGCCTGCCCGTGGGCGCGCCGCAGACCGGCGAGCTCAAGCCCTTCTACGAGAAGTTCGGCTTCAAGAGCCTGGTGAAGTCGCTCGAGGCGCAGGAGGTGCCGCCCGAGCTGATCGAGGAGAACATCAAGAAGCAGAAGTCCAAGGGCGGCGCCGCGAGCACCGACCAGGGCGGCCTGTTCGACGAGAGCACCGAGCTCGGCGCGCTCGAGGCCGCCGCGCCCGCGAGCAACCTGCAATACGACACCGTCTTCACCTGGGAGCAGTTCGACACCTGGCTCGCGCGCCTCGAGGCCGCCGAGCTCACGGCCATCGACACCGAGACCACCTCGCTCGACGAGATGGTGGCGCAGATCGTCGGCATCAGCTTCAGCGTGAAGCCCGGCGAGGCGGCCTACATACCGCTCACGCACAACTATCCCGACGCGCCCGCGCAGCTGCCGATCGACGAGGTGCTCGCCAGGCTCAAGCCCTGGCTCGAGAACGGCGCGAAGAAGAAGCTCGGCCAGCACATCAAGTACGACCGCCACGTGTTCGCCAACCACGGCATCGAGGTGCAGGGCTACGCGCACGACACCATGCTGCAGAGCTACGTGCTCGAGGTCCACAAGCCGCACGGCCTCGCCAGCCTGGCCGAGCGCCACCTGGGCCGCAGCGGCATTTCCTACGAGGACCTCTGCGGCAAGGGTGCGCACCAGATTCCGTTCAGCCAGGTCGACATCGCCAAGGCCGCCGAGTATTCGTGCGAGGACAGCGACCAGACGCTCGACGTGCACGGCACGCTGTGGCCGCAGCTCGAAACCAACGAGAAGCTGCGCTTCATCTACCAGCTCGAGATGGATTCGAGCGAGGCGCTCTACCGCATCGAGCGCAACGGCGTGCTGATCGACAGCGCCACCCTGGCCGCGCAGAGCCACGAACTCGGCACGCGCATCATGGCGCTCGAGCAGGAGGCCTACGACATCGCGGGCCAGCCCTTCAACCTCGGTTCGCCCAAGCAGATCGGCGAGATCTTCTTCACCAAGCTCGGCCTGCCGGTGGTCAAGAAGACGCCGAGCGGCGCGCCCAGCACCGACGAGGAAGTGCTCGAGAAGCTGGCGGAGGACTATCCGCTGCCCGCCAAGATCCTCGAGCACCGCGGCCTCTCGAAGCTCAAGGGCACCTACACCGACAAGCTCGGCCAGCTCGCCAATCCGCGCACCGGCCGCGTGCACACGCACTACGCGCAGGCCGTGGCCGTCACCGGGCGCCTGTCGAGCAACGACCCCAACCTGCAGAACATCCCGATCCGCACGCCCGAAGGCCGGCGCGTGCGCGAGGCCTTCGTGGCACCCGCGGGCAGCGTGATCGCGAGCGCCGACTACTCGCAGATCGAGCTGCGCATCATGGCCCACATCAGCGGCGACGCATCGCTGCTGCGCGCCTTCACCGAGGGCATCGACGTGCACCGCGCCACCGCGGCCGAGGTGTTCGGCTCCACGCCCGACCAGGTGTCGAGCGAGCAGCGCCGCTATGCCAAGGTCATCAACTTCGGCCTGATCTACGGCATGAGCAGCTTCGGCCTGGCGAAGAACCTCGGCATCGAGACCAAGGCCGCGGCCTCCTACATCGAGCGCTACTTCGCGCGCTACCCGGGCGTGAAGGCCTACATGGACGAGACCAAGGCCTCGGCCAAGGAGCAGGGCTATGTCGAGACCGTGTTCGGTCGGCGCCTGTACCTGCCCGAGATCAACTCGCCCAACGGTCCGCGCCGCGGCGGCGCCGAGCGCGCGGCCATCAACGCGCCGATGCAGGGCACGGCGGCCGACCTGATCAAGCTCAGCATGGTCAAGGTGCAGGACGTGCTCGACGCCGAGAAGCGCGGCACGAAGATGATCATGCAGGTGCACGACGAACTGGTGTTCGAGGTGCCGGAGGCCGAGGTCGAATGGGTGCGCACCGAGATCCCGCGCATCATGGCCAGCGTGGCCGATCTCAAGGTACCGCTGCTGGCCGAGATCGGCGTGGGACCGAACTGGGACAAGGCGCATTGAGCCTGGCGCGGGCCCTCGCCGCGGCGGCCATCCTCGCCGCATGGATCGCGGTGCCCGCGGCCGCGCAGCCCGCGCTTTCCAAGGTGCCGCCCACCGGCGTACGCACCTGCCTGGGCTTGACGAAGGAAGGCTGGCCCACGCCCCAGGCCTGCGCCGACGCCGGGCCGCTGGCCCTGGTTCCCAAGCAGGACGGCCGGCAGGGCGCGGGTCCGCTGGCCTACGAGGCCGTGCCGGGCCAGCCGAGAACAGCCTGCGTGCGCGACCGCGTGTCGGGCCTGGTCTGGGAAGGCAAGCGCGACAACGGCCGGCCCACCGACGTCATGGCCTACGTGGCGCAGGTCAACGCGAGCCGGCTGTGCGGCTACGCCGACTGGCGCCTGCCCACCGTGGCCGAGCTGCATGGCCTGGTCGACCTGGGCAAGGAACGCGTGCCCGAGGTGCGCCCCGACAGGCCGCTGGCCGAGCAGTCGGTCATCGACGCGCGCTGGTTTCCGAACACCGTGCCGGCCATCTACCTGAGCTCCGACATGCGCGATCCGGTGAGCCCGTGGTGCGTGAACTTCGCGAACGGCTTCGTCTACGACTGCGACCCCGACATGAGCCGCGAGCCGCCGCTCTTCGTGCGCCTGGTGCGCGGCCCCGAGGCGCCGAAGTCCGGCCGCTGGCGCGAGCTGCCCGACGAGCGCGGCGTGCCCGGCGGCGCGGTCGAGGACCGCCACACCGGCCTGGTGTGGCGCCGCTGCGAGGAGCCGCAGACCTGGAACGGCAAGCGCTGCACCTGGAGCGCGAAGCGCTACGACTACGTGCAGGCCCTGCAGCGCGCCGGCGAGCAGGCCGGCTGGCGCCTGCCCACCATCAAGGAAATCGACAGCCTCGCGCGGCGAGAGGCCGATCGCTTCGAGCTGCCCCCATCGGACTTTCCGGCGCAGGGCAAGGAGGCATTGCGCGCGGGCCAGTGGTCTTCCACCGTCTGCAACTCGAGCCCCGAGACATCGACGGCCCGCGCATCGATCAGCGCCTGGGTGCTGAGCCGCGAGGGCGCCATCTACTGCGAGGCACGCATCATGCATCTCGGCGTACGGCTCGTGCGCGAATGAGAGGGTCGCATCGCGACGGCGCCCGTGCTTGAATCCGCCATTCGACCGTCATCATCGTCAGGAGACCAGAACATGCATTTCCACCCCTCCCGCTTCTTCGCGCGCGCACTGCTGCCGATGCTGCTGGCCGGCGCGGCCGTCACGGCCGCCGCCGCGCCCGACGCGCGCATCGCCGAGCTCGCCGCCGCGCAGAAGCAGCCGCTGCTCGATTCGCTCTCGCAACTGGTGGCCATCGAGTCCGGCAGCCGCGACCTCGAGGGCCTGGAAAAGATCTCCGACCTGATCGCGTCGAAGCTCAAGGCGCTCGGCGGCGAGGTCGAGCTGATCGACCCGAGCGCCGAGGCCTACCGCATGGAGGACACGCCCGAGAAGATCGGCCGCGTGGTGCGCGCCACCTTCAAGGGCACGGGCACGAAGAAGATCATGCTGATCGCCCACATGGACACGGTCTACACCATCGGCATGCTCAACAGGCAGCCGTTCCGCGTCGAGGGCGACAAGGCCTACGGCCTGGGCATCGCCGACGACAAGCAGGGCGTGGCCGTCATCCTCCATGCGGTGGCGATGCTGCAGGCGCTCAAGTTCAAGGAGTACGGCACGCTCACGGTGCTGATCAACGGCGACGAGGAGATCAGCTCGCCCGGCTCGCGCGCGCTGCTCACGCGCCTGGGCGGCGAGCACGACGCGGTGCTCTCCTTCGAGGGCGCCTCGGTCAAGGACGACAAGCTCTCGCTGGCCACCGCCGGCATCGCCTCGGTCACGCTCAACGTGAGCGGCAAGGCCTCGCATGCGGGCTCGGCGCCCGAGCTCGGCGTGAACGCGCTCTACGAGCTGTCGCACCAGATCCTGCAGATGCGCGACCTGTCCGACCCGGCCACCGGCCTCAAGATGAACTGGACCATCTCGAAGTCGGGCAGCAACCGCAACGTGATCCCCGCCTCGGCCACCGCGGGCGCCGACGTGCGCGTGCTCAAGGTCGCCGACTACGACCGCATCGAGCAGCAGGTCAACGAGCGCGTGAAGAAGCAGCTGATTCCCGAGGCCAAGGTCGAGCTCAAGTTCGAGCGCCGCCGTCCGCCGCTCGAGGCCACCGATGCCGCGCGCGCGCTCG
The DNA here is from genome assembly GCF_057809595.1 of Variovorax sp. FG153. NCBI lineage: Bacteria > Pseudomonadati > Pseudomonadota > Betaproteobacteria > Burkholderiales > Comamonadaceae > Variovorax > Variovorax sp. FG153. The sequence goes on along the minus strand of NZ_JBMDKG010000002.1, from coordinate 360,301 downwards.
CCAGGCATGCCCAGGCGATCTACAAGGACGAGCTCGGCCGCCCGCTGGGCGCCGACGACAAGGCCGCCGGCGGCGGCACCGACGCGGCCTTCGCCTCGCTCAAGACCAAGGCGCCGGTGATCGAGCGCTTCGGCCTGCAGGGCTTCGGCGCGCATTCGGCCGATGCCGAGTACGTGCTGATCGATTCCATCGAGCCGCGGCTGTACCTGGCCACGCGCATGGTGATGGACATCGCGCGCGGCAAGACCAGCGTGCGCTGATCCCGCCATGCGGCTGCGCCACATCGAGGTCTTCAACGCCATCATGCTCACGGGCAGCGTGAGCGCGGCGGCACGGCTCATCAACATCACGCAGCCGGCCGTGAGCCGCACGCTGCAGCATGCCGAGCTGCAGCTGGGCTTTCCGCTGTTCCAGCGCGCCAAGGGGCGGCTCACGCCGACCACCGAGGCGCTCACGCTGTACCCGCACATCGAGCGGCTGTTCGCGCAGCTCGACGAGGTGCAGCGGCTCGCGGCCAACCTGCGCGCGGGCGCCGACACCGGCGAGCTGCGCATCCTCAGCGTGCTGGCGCTGAGCTACGAGATCCTGCCGCGCGCGCTCAAGGCCTTCCGCGAGAAGCATCCGGGCTACGCGATCAGCGTGGAGTCGCTGCATTCGCCGCAGATCATGTCGGCGCTGCTGCTGCAGGAGGCCGACGTCGGCTTCGCGTTCAGCCCGGCCGTGCATCCCTCGCTCACGCAGGACACGGTGGCCGACAGCCGCATGGTCTGCATCGCGCCCAAGGGCATGCTGCCGCGCATGCTGGTGCGCAACGGCTCGGTGGCGCTGCACGACCTGGCCGAGCGGCCGGTGATCGGCCTCGACAGCCGCGACCCCGTGGGCACCAGCCTGAGCCAGGCCTGCCGCCAGGCCGGCGTGGGCTTCCAGCAGGCGGTGGTCACGGTGCAGACCTACCACGCGGCACTGGCGATGGCGCACCACGGCCTGGGCGTGGCGCTGGTCGACGGCTGCACCGCACGCTCGGCCGACAAGGCCAAGGTCGATGTGCTCATGCTCGAGCCGCACATCCCGGTGCCGATCCGCGCGCTGCGCTTCACGGGCCGGCCCGATTCGGTGGCGGTGCGCGGCATCACGCGCTGCATGCAGCAGGCGATCGTGGAGGCGGGGGTTTAGCGGAATCGGGAGCGGACAGCCGAACGCAGAGGGCGCGAAGGTTTCGCAGAAGTCGCAGAAGGAACAGCCGGAAAAATGGATGTTTCTTCTGCGACTTCTGCGCTTCTTGGTTTGCCTTCTGCGTTCGGCTATCCGATCCCGTGTTCGAGTGCGGCAGCGATGCGTCCCGCCGACCCGAAGGCCAGCGTGAAGCCCAGCGCGCCGTGGCCGGTGTTGAACAGCATGTTCGAGGGCGCGCCCTCGAGCCGGCCGACGATCGGCAGGCCCGTGGGCGTGGCCGGGCGCATGCCGGTCCAGGGATGCAGCTCGGCCAGCCGGCTCGCGCGCGGGAACACGGCGCGCGTGGCCTCGGCCAGGGTGTCGATGCGCGTCGCGGGAATGCTCGCGTCGTGCCCCACGAGTTCGGCCATGCCCGCCACGCGCAGGCGCGAGCCGATGCGCGCGAACACCACCTTGCGCGCGCTGTCGGTCACGTTCACGGTCGGCGCCGCGCCGGGCGCCGGATCGACGTCGAGCGTGATGCTGTAGCCCTTGAGCGGATAGACCGGCAGGTAGGCGCCGAGCGCGCGCCCGAGCTTGTGCGAGGCTGTGCCCAGCGCCATCACGTAGGCATCGGCCTCGATGTCGCCCGCGGCCGTGCGCACCGCGGCGATGCGCCCGCCGGCCTGCGCGAAGCCGCGGGCCTCGGTGCCGAGCTCGAAGCGCACGCCGCGCGCGCGCAGCACCCGCATCAGCTCGGCGCAGACCTTGAGGCAGTCGGCAGCGCATTCGCTGGGGGTGTAGACCGCGCCCGCGATGCCGCGCGCGTAGTCGGCGAGCGCGGGCTCGATCGCCACGCATTCGTCGGGGCGCACGATGCGCTGTTCGCTGCCCATGGTGCGCTGCAGTTCGAGCTGGGCGCGCGCGCCGGCCAGCGCGGCCTCGCTCGCATACAGCACCAGCTTGCCGGTGGCCGAGAAGTCGCAGTCGGGCGCGGCATCGGCCCGCATGGCCTCGAAGCCGGCGCGGCTCTCGGCCGCGAGCGCCAGCAGTTTTTCGGTGGTGTCGCGCGAGGTGCGCGCGTTGCAGGCCGCGAGGAAGGCCAGGCCCCAGCGCCATTGCAGCGGATCGAGCTGCGGGCGCAGCTTGAGCGGCGAAGTCGGCGAGAGCAGCAGCTTCGGCAGCTGCCGCCAGATCGCGGGATCGGCCAGCGGCTGCACGTACGAGTAGCTGAGCTGCGCGCCGTTGCCGCCGCTCGCGCCCGCGCCGGGGGCCGCGCGATCGACGACGCTGACCTGGTGGCCCTGGCGTTCGAGTTGCCAGGCGGTGGCCAGGCCCACGATGCCGGCGCCGAGCACGCACACATGCATGAGGGGCAACTTTCGGGAACGAAGAGGGAAGGGGTGAGCCTCGACTGTAGGCGTGCCGCCGTCGGCGCGGAAATGCAAAAAGAGGCGTGGCCCATAGCCAAAGGGCATGACCCCTGTCGCCGCCGTCCCCGGACTCAGTGGCCGCGCGCCGCGCACTCGGGCGCGGCCGTGTCGAGCACCTCGACCAGCCGCGCGATCAGTCGCGCGGTGTAGGGCGGGCGCGGATGCAGGCCGTCGGCCTGAATGTCGGCCGGATCGGCCGCGACCGACCCCCAGTCGGCGAACAGCGCGCCGGTCTCCGCGGCGACGCGGCGCATGGTCGCGTCGTGCGCGTCGCGCAGCGCGATCGGATGGCCGGGCGCCTGGCGCGTGAGGCCCGTCAGCACCACGCCGCGGCCCTCGGCCTGCGCGAGGCCCACCATCGTGCGCAGCGGGTATTCGATCTGCCAGCCGCGCATCGCGTCGTTGATGCCGCGCTGCAGCACCACGAAGCGCGTGGTCAGCCGCACGCGCGGGAAGGCGGTGGCACGCAGCGTGGCGGTCGAGCCGGCCACCGAGTTGTCGACCACCGCATAGGCCGGCCGCAGGCGCATCAGCAGCGCGGCGCCGCCGTCGAACATGATCGAGTCGCCCTCGAGCGTGACCGAGCAGTCGGGGCGCGGCGGAGGCACCGGTGCGGCGGGCGCGCGGCCGCCCCGCGCATCGCGGCCGCAGCCGGACAGCGCGAGCGCGCAGGCGCAGGCCAGCGCTGCGCGGCGCCAGGTGGGAAGCGAGGAGGGTCTTGTCATGGCGAAGGCTCGGGAAGAATTCGGTCGGCGCGCGCGAGGGGCCCTTGCGCGCACTCGGGCGCCGCGGCATCGAGCACGGCCACCAGCCGCTCGACCAGCCGCGCGGAATAGGGCGTGCCGGGATGGATCCAGTCGGCCATGTCCTCGGGCCGGCCCTCGACCGCGCCCCAGTCGGCGAACAGCGCGCCGCGCGAACGCGCCACCTCGCGCGCGGTGGCGTCGTAGGCATCGCGGCGGCGCACCTTGCGCGCGCCGAACTGGCGCGCGAGACCGGTCACGACCGGCACGCGGCCCTCGGCCTGCACGCGCTCGACCATGCGCCCCAGCGGCGGCGCGAGGGCGGTGGCGTTCTGGGCGTCGTTGATGCCGTGCTGCAGCACCACGAAGCGCGTGCTGCGCCGCTCGGCGGCGAAGGGCCGTGCCCGCAGCGCGGCGGTGAGGGCGGGCACCGAGTTGTCGACCACCGTGTAGGCGGGCCGCAGCCGGTGCAGCAGTGCGGCCGGCGTCTCGGGCAGGCGCGGGCCGGGCACGAAGCCGCCGTACAGGATCGAGTCGCCCTCGAGCGTGACCGAGCAGCCCGCGCGCTCGGCCGGCGTGGCCGCGACCAGCGGGGGTTCGGGCATCGGCGGCGCGGCTTCGGTGTCCGCCGGCGGGCCCAGGCCGCTGCCGGCGCCGCCGCCGCAGGCCGCCAGCGCGAGCAGCCATGCGGCGCAGCCCGCCAGCGCGAGGGAGCGCGGGCCTGGCCGCGGCGGGTTCGGGTCGGTCTTCGAGGTGGACATCACCCCGTTGCCGAGCGAACGCCCCGATACCGCAACGCGGCTTCAGGAAACGGGCGGGGTTTTCCCTCCCCATAACCTTTGGGTATGGCCCAGGCCGCTATTGGAATTGCCGCCTTGAGTCACTCTTTCTTACACTGGGCCTCCTGTTCAACCTCCCTCGAAGAAGGCACGCATGAAACTCTCCGCATTGATGGCCGCCGCCGCCACGGTCCTGCTCGCTGCCACCGGCGCCCAGGCCGCCGACACGCTGGCCAAGATCGCCGAGTCCGGCAAGATCACGCTGGCCTACCGCGAGTCGTCGGTACCGTTCAGCTACCTCGACGGTCCCAACAAGCCCATCGGCTTCGCGGTCGAGATGTCGAACGCCGTGGTCGAGGCGGTGAAGAAGAAGCTCAACAAGCCGAACCTGCAGGTGCAGCTGATGGCCGTGACCTCGCAGAACCGCATCCCGCTGATCACCAACGGCACGGTCGATCTCGAGTGCGGTTCCACCACCAACAACACCGCGCGCGGCAAGGACGTGTCCTTCGCGGTCAACCACTTCTACACGGGCACGCGCCTCTTGGTGAAGAAGTCCTCGAAGATCAAGGACTACGCCGACCTCGCGAAGAAGACCGTGGCCAGCACCACCGGCACCACCAACGCGCTGGTCATGCGCAAGTACAACACCGAGAAGAACCTCGATATGAACATCGTGCTCGGCAAGGACCACGCCGACGCCTTCCTGCTGGTGGAGAGCGACCGCGCCGTCGCCTTCGCGATGGACGACATCCTGCTGTTCGGCCTGATCGCCAACTCGAAGAACCCGGCCGACTACGAGGTGGTGGGCGAGTCGCTGCAGGTCGAGCCCTACGCCTGCATGCTGCCCAAGGACGACCCGGCCTTCAAGAAGCTGGTCGACGACACCTTCATCGGCATGATGAAGAGCGGCGAGTTCGAGAAGCTCTACACCAAGTGGTTCATGTCGCCGATCCCGCCGAAGAACCTGCCGCTGAACCTGCCGATGAGCCCGCAGCTCAAGGAGAACCTCAAGGAATTCAGCGACAAGCCGGCGACCTGAGCACGCCGCGATCGGACGCAAGGACATGGTCTCCACGCAGGTCGTAGGCATCCTGGGCGGCATGGGCCCGGCCGCGGGCGCCGACTTCGTGCGGCTGTTCGTGCAGGCCTGCGCGCAGCAGATGCGTGCGCGCGGCGAGCCGGTGCGCGACCAGTCCTTCCCCGAGCACTGGCTCGCGCAGGTGCCGGTGCCCGACCGCACCGGCGCATTGCTGTCGAGCGCCGAGAACGGCGCGCACCAGCCGCTCGAGCCGATGCTGCAGGCGCTGGGCCGGCTGGCCGCGCTCGGCAGCCGCACGGTGGCGATCGCCTGCAACACCGCCCATGCCTGGCATGCGCGGCTGCAGGAGCGCTTTCCGCAGGTCGAGCTGCTGCACATGGCGCGCGAGACCGCGCAGCACCTCGCGGCGCAGGGCGCGGGCGAGGTGGCGCTGATGGCCACCGAAGGCACCTACCGCATCGGTCTCTACGAGCAGGCGCTGGCCGAGGCCGGCCTGGGCTGCCACGTGCCGAGCGAGGACGAGCGCCGCACCATCGCGCGCGGCATCTTCGAGGGCGTGAAGGCCGGCGACATGGCGCTGGCCGAGCGCTGCTTCTCCGAGGTCGCGCTGCGGCTGGCCGAGCGCCACGGGCCGGTCACCATCATCATGGGCTGCACCGAGGTGCCGCTGGGGCTCGCGGGCTCGCCGGCGGTGGCGGGGCTGCGGCTGGTCGATCCGGCGCAGGTGCTGGCGGCGGCGCTGGCGCGCCGGGCCTACGAACCGCGCTGAGCGGCGCCGGGCCGCCCGCACGGGGACAACAACCCCGCGCGGACAGAGGACGGGCCGTTATCGCCTACATTGCGGCGTGCGTTTTTCCGCATCTGCCCCGCACTCCCCCTTGTCCGACGATCCCTCACCTGGAGCCCTCCTCATGCCCCAATTCGACGACCGCCGTTCCGACCTGCAATCCGACTTCGATTCGCTGCGCCCCGGCGACAGCACCGAGCAGGGCGCGACGCGGCGCACCGCGCTCAAGGCCGCCATCGGCGTGGGCTATGCCGCCGCCGTCATGCCGGTGATGGCGCAGACCGCCATCAGCACCCCGGCCGACGGCCTCAAGGCCGGCCCGATCAAGTACACGGTCAACGGCTTCGAGGTGCCGGCCTATGCCGCGGCGCCGGCCAACAAGACCGGCCTGCCGGTGATCCTGGTGGTGCAGGAGATCTTCGGCGTGCACGAATACATCGCCGACACCTGCCGCCGCTTCGCCAAGCTCGGCTACCTCGCCATCGCGCCCGAGCTCTATGCGCGCCAGGGCGATCCGCGCGGCTACACCGACATTCCCAAGCTGCAGGCCGACATCGTGAGCAAGGTGCCCGACGCGCAGGTGCTGGCCGACCTCGACGGCGCGCTGCAGTACGCCGCGGCCAACGGCGGCGACACCTCCAAGGCCGGCATCACCGGCTTCTGCTGGGGCGGCCGCATCACCTGGCTCTACGCCGCCACCGGCAAGGTCAAGGCCGGCGTCGCCTGGTACGGCCGGCTGGTCGGCCAGGCCAGCGACCTGACCCCGAAGCACCCGGTCGACATCGCCGCCAGCCTGCAGGCGCCGGTGCTCGGCCTGTACGGCGGAAAAGACCAGGGCATCCCCCTTGACACCGTTGATAAGATGAAATCGGCCCTGGCAAATGGCTCTCCGGCTGCCAAGGCGTCGAGCTTCGTCGTGTATCCCGAAGCAGGCCATGCGTTCCATGCCGACTACCGTCCCAGCTACGTCAAGAGCGCGGCCGACGACGGATGGCAGCGAGCCACCGCCTGGTTCAAAGCCAACGGCGTCGCCTGAGCGATCAGCGCCCAGGACGACCCCAGAGCCAGCTTCCGCCGAAGGCCGTCCCCGCAAGGGGCGGCCTTTTTGCTTTTAATGAATGGAACTGGGCGCATCGGGCGTCCTTATTGCGTAAGCAGCTATGAACTTGATAGTGATCATCTTGGCGACCCTGGTCGCCGGCATTGGCAGCGTGTGGCTCGCGGCGCTGCTGTTGCGCGTGGGCGTGCGCAGCGGCTCGGGCGGCGTGAATCCGCAGCACCTGCTGAGCCTGGCGGCGGGCGCGCTGCTCGCCACCGCCTTCATGCACCTGTTGCCCGAGGCCTTCGAAAGCCGCATCGAGCCCGCGCTGCTGTTCGCCGTGCTGCTGTTCGGCGTGGTGTTCTTCTTCCTGCTCGACAAGGCCGAGCTGTGGCACCACGGGCACGAGCACCATCACGGCGGCGACACCGCCGGGCAGCCGGCGCAGCTCGGCCCCATCTACGACAACCACGGCCACCACGATCACGCGCACGGCCACGACCATGCGCACCACGGCCACGACCACGGCCCGCGCGCCGGCGGCTGGGCCGTGCTCACCGGCGACAGCGTGCACTGCTTCGGCGACGGCATCCTGATCGCCTCGGCCTTCATCGCCGACCTGCGCCTGGGCCTGGTCGCCGCCCTCGCGGTGCTCGCGCACGAGGTGCCGCACCACATCGGCGACCTCGTGGTGCTGCGCCAGAGCTCGGCCAACCAGCGCGCCGCGCTCGTGAAGGTGTCGCTGGCCGGCACCATGACCATGCTCGGCGGCATCGCGGGCTGGTGGCTGGTCGACCAGCTGCATGGCTGGCTGCCGTACTTCCTCGTGCTGGCCGGCAGCAGCTTCGTCTACGTCGCGCTGGCCGACCTGATCCCGCAGCTGCAGAAGCGCCTGCCGATGCGCCAGACCCTCGGGCAGATCGCCTGGCTGATCGCGGGCATCGCGCTGGTCACGGGCGTGAGCCGGCTCGCGCACAGCGGCGAGCACGGCCACGACCACGGGCACGACCACGCCGCGCATGCGCACGAGCAAGGGCACGACCACGCGCACGAAGGCGAGGCCAAGTCAGCGGCGAACAAGGACGCGGCGAAGAACTGATCGTTTGCACAGGTGCGGGCGCGGGCGATACCTCCGGTCACCCGCGCCGACTTCCGGATGACGCGAAATCGGCGCAACATAGGGGCCTGCTTCGTCCTGCCATCCGTGAGAAAACGTGAGGAAACGACCATGACCACCCGTGCCGCCGCCACCAGCGCGCGCCCCGCGCCGATCCCCGAGGAAGTCGACGAGGACCTCGATGCCGACGGCCTGCCCGAGGACGACTTCGATGCCATCGACGCCGAGGCCGCCGATTCCCTGTCCGAGGAAACCGGCATCGACCTCACCGATGCCAGCGAGCTCGATGCCGACAACGTGCCGGCCGACGAGGAATTCGATCGCGTGATGAACGCGCCCGACTGAGGGCGCCTCTCCCGGGGCCCGCTCGCTAGGCCGATGCGGGATGCAGCCAGCCCTGGTGCTTCTCCATCAAGGCGCCCACCACCTTGCGGATCTCCTCCATCGCCGCCCGCGCGATCGCCGACGTGCCGCCCTGCCTGCGCGTGACCATCCCGACCGAGCGCAGCGGCCCGTCTGAAATCGACGAGATCTTCATTCCCCGCAGGCTCACCATCGGCATCATGCCCAGATAGGGCAGCACGGCGACGCCCAGCCCTTCCTTGAGGAAGCCCGCGATCGTGCCGACCTGGTCGAGCTGCATCTTCGGCCGGAACTCCACGCCCCGCTGCAGGAAGGCGGCGCTGATGTAGCGCATCGCGGTGCTGGCGTCGGTCATGCTGATGACCGGCAGCCGCAGCAGTTCGTCGAGCATGACCTCGTCGGCGATGCGCTTGCGCCAGGCGCCGCACGACAGCAGCACGAACTGGTCGCGCAGCAGTTCCTCGTATTGCAGCTCCGGGTGCGAGGGCATGACGGACGCCAGCGCGAAATCCACCTGGTAGTTCAGCAGCCGCTGGATGCTCGCGCTGTTGGAGCAGTCGTGGATGGCGATGCGCGGCTGCGCGAAGCGCCGCTCGAGCGCGCCGCAGGTGGCGGGAAGGATCACGCTGGCCAGCGACGGCAGCGAGGCGATGCTCAGTTGCTGCGCCTCCTGCTCGGCCGATGTGCGCATGCGTTCGAGGCCGCTGTCGAATTCCCCGATCACGCTGCGCGCCATGCTGGCCAGCCGCGTGCCGCTCGCGGTGAGATGCACGCTGCGCGTGGTGCGCTCGAACAGCACCAGGCCCAGCGCCTCCTCGAGATCGCGGATCGCCTTGCTCAGCGAGGGCTGGGTCATGAACAGCTGCTCCGCGGTCTTGCTGAAGTTCAGCGATTCGCTGAGCGCGAGGAACAGGCGCAACTGGCGCGGGGAGATATTCATTCCTTGATTCTATAAATCGATAGATAGAAAGAATTTCAAAGATAAATCGGATCTTCCTACGATCGCCCCATACGCAAATCGAAGGAGACGACAAGGTGCTGGATCTGAAGGGAAAAGTCGCGCTGGTCATGGGCTGCGGCGCCGTGGCCGATGGCTGGGGCAATGGGCGCGCCACCGCGGTGCTGCTCGCGCGGCAGGGCGCGAAGGTGTTCGGCACCGACCTCGTGCTGGCCAACGCCGAGGCCACGCGTGCCCTGGTCGTGGCCGAGGGCGGCGAGGCCGAGGTCCAGGCCTGCGATGCCACCCAGTCCGCGCAGGTCGAGCAGGCGGTGGCCGCCTGCATCCAGCGCTTCGGGCGCATCGACATCCTGGTCAACAACGTCGGCGTCTCGCAGCCCGGCGGCCCCGTCGACATGGACGAGGCGGTGTGGGACGCGCAGATCCAGGTCAACCTCAAGAGCGCGTTCCTCGGCTGCAAGCACGTCATCCCGCACATGCGCGCGCAGGGCGGCGGCGCCATCGTCAGCGTGGCGTCCGTGGCCGGCCTGCGCTACATAGGCAAGCCGCAGGTCGCCTACGCCGCGGCCAAGGCGGGGCTGCTGCAGTTCACGCACACCTCGGCCGTCATCCATGCGCCCGAAGGCATCCGGCTCAACTGCGTGGTGCCGGGGCTGATGCACACGCCGCTCATCGAAGGGCTGGCGGCGAAGTACGCGAAGGGCGACACGCAAGGCTTCATCGACCACCGCAACAACCAGGTGCCCATGAAGCACATGGGCACCGGCTGGGACACGGCGCACGCGGTGCTGTTCCTCGTGGCGGACGAAAGCCGCTACGTGACCGGCACCGAGATCGTCGTCGACGGCGGCCTGGTCGCGGCCACGCGCTGACGGCCCGTTCCCTTCCCATCGCTTCCCCCAAAAACCAGGAGACATACATGCTCGAGACCGGGCGACGACTTCTATTGGCTTGCGCAGTCGCGACGGCCGCGGCTGCACTGATGCCGGCCGCCCATGCGCAGGGCTATCCCCGCCAGCCCATCCGCCTCATCGTGCCCTTCGCCCCGGGCGGCGCGGTCGACCAGACGGCGCGCATCATCGGCAACACCCTGGGCGAGAAGCTGGGCCAGACTCTGGTGATCGACAACAAGCCCGGCGCCAGCGGCTCGCTGGGCGCGGGCGACCTGCATCGCGCCAAGCCCGATGGCTACACCCTCATGCTCGCGCTCGATTCGCAGGCGGTGAACCACCTCACGGTGAAGAACCTGCCCTTCGACACCTTCAAGGACTTCGACTACCTGAGCCTGCTCGTCACCACGCCGCAGGTGCTGGTCACGCGCAACGACCTGCCGGCGAAGAACTTCGACGAGCTGGTGGCGTACCTCAAGGCCAACCCCAAGAGTTCCTACGGCTCCGCGGGCACCGCCTCGGCCGGGCACGTGAACAGCGCGCAGCTCTCGCTGGCCAAGGGGCTGCGCACCGAGCACGTGCCCTACAAGGGCGCGGGCCCGCTGCTCACCGACATGCTCGGCGGCCACATCGACTACGCGTTCGCGGGCCTGTCGGTGATGCTGCCGCAGATCAAGGCCGGCAAGGTCCGGGCGCTGGCCGTGAGCTCGCCGCGGCGCTCGGCGATGCTGCCCGACGTGCCGGCGATGAACGAGCTGATCCCGGGTTTCGAATACCCCACCTGGATCGGCATCGTCGCGCCGCCGGGGATGCCGGCCGAGGTGCGCCAGAAGATCCTCAAGGCCGTGCGCGAGACGATGCACGATCCGCAGGTGGAGAAGCGCTTCGCCGAGAACGCCTACGACATCGTGAACGGCACGCCCGAGCAGTTCGCGCAGCGCGTGAAAAGAGACGCCGAAGTCATGGACGACCTTGTCAAGCGCAGGATCGTCACCAGCGACTGAACCCGATCCCCGAAGAAAGGAACACACCCATGGCCCGGATCCCTTACGCGGACAGCCAGAACCCCGCCGTCAAGCCGCTCGCGGACCGCATCGTCGCCGAGCGCGGCGAGGTGCTGCATCTCTATCGCATGCTGCTCAACAGCCCGCCCGTGGCCGAAGGCTGGCTCACCTATCTGACCGCGATCCGGCAGAAGTCGTCGCTGTCCGGCGCGATCCGCGAGATGGTCATCATGCGCGTGGCGCAGCTCAACCACGCGCCCTACGAAGCGGACCAGCACGCGCCGATCGCGCTGAAGGAAGGCATGTCGCAGCCGCAGCTCGATGCGCTGGCGGACTGGGCGCAAAGCGACCTGTTCAGCGAACGCGAGCGCGCGGTGCTGGCCTATGCCGACGCCATGACGCTCCACGTGCAGGTGCCCGATGCGATCTTCGCCGCGGTGTCGGCGCAGTTCGAGCCGCAGCAGCTGGTGGAACTCACGGCGACGGTCGCGGCCTACAACATGGTCTCGCGCTTCCTCGAAGCGCTGCAGATCCATTCGCACGACGCGCGTTGAGAGCTGCCCCCGGCGTCAGCTCGTCTGCCGCACGATCACCTGCCCGTTGCGCGCACCGCTGTGCGCGCCATCGCGCCAGGTCAGGGCGCCATTCACGATCACTGCCTCGATGCCTTCGGCCGCCTGTGTCGGCTCCTGGTAGTTCGCGGTGTCGCGCACGGTCTTCGCATCGAACACCACCACGTCCGCGTGGTGGCCGGGCTTGAGCGTGCCGCGCTCGTGCAGGCCGAAATTGCGTGCCGTGAGGCCGGTCATCTTCCACACGGCGGTCTCGAGCGGGAACAGGCCGACGTCGCGGCTGTAGTGGCCCAGCACGCGCGGGAAGGTGCCCCACAGCCGTGGGTGCGGCTTCTCGCCGAGCGGAATGCCGTCGGAGCCGATCATGGTCTCGTCGAAGGCGAGGATGCGCTGCACGTCGTCCTCGTCCATCATGAAATAGATCGCGCTGCCGGGCTGCAGCCGCTTCGCAGCCTCCTCGCCCGACACGCCCCAGTCGGCCGCGATGTCCTTCAGGTCGCGGCCCGCGCACTCGGGATGCGGCACGCTCGAGGCGATCAGCACGCGGCCGTCCATCATGCCGCGGTCGGTGCGGATCATGGTCGAGCCGGCCGTGTAGGGATAGCAGTCGAGGCCGATGCACTGGTGCTTCATCGCCTCCTGGATGAAGGGCAGCGTGACCTTGGTCTTGCCGTGGTTCTGCACGTTCTGCACCTTGTGGTGCGACACCACCACCGGGATGTCGAGCGCGCGGCCGATGGCGAAGGTCTCCTCGAGCGATTCCATCACCCGGTCGGCCTCGTCGCGCATGTGGGTCACGTAGAGCGCCTTGCGCGCCGTGAGCGGGCGCCCCACCTCGATGATCTCCTCGGTCGTGGCCTTCACCGCGGGCGGGTAGAAGGTACCGGTCGACAGGCCGATGGCACCGGCCTGCATCGCTTCCTCGACCAGCGCCTGCATCGCCGCGATCTCGCTCGCGGTGGCTGGGCGGTCGAGGTCGGCCATGGTCACGGCGCGCAGCGTCGAGTGGCCCACCATCGCCGCCACGTTGACCGAGGAGGGCGTGGCGCGCAGCGCATCGAGGTAGGCCGCGAAGGTGGTGAAGCGGCCCTCGACCGGCGAGTCGAGCAGGCTCAGCGGCATCGGCAGGTCCATGTCCTCGCGCAGCGGCGCGGCGCTGATGCCGCAGTTGCCCGCGATCACCGTGGTCACGCCCTGCGACACCTTGAACGGCATCTGCGCCTGCGACAGCACCGCCTGGTCGTCGTGCGTGTGCGAGTCGATGAAGCCCGGCGCCACGATGCGGCCCGTGGCGTCGAGCACCTGGTCGGCCGTGTGGCCGTCGAGCTGGCCGATGGCGGCGATGCGTCCGCCCGAGATGGCCACGTCGGCCTCGAAGCGCGGCGCCTTGGTGCCGTCGATCACGGTGCCGCCGCGGATCAGCAGGTCGTGGTGGGTGGGGTTCGACATCGCGTTTTTTCCTTCGTCTGTTGTGAGTGCGTGTTCAGCGGAAATGGCAGGCCACCAGATGGCCCTCGGCCTCGCGCGGCGTGAGCACGGGCTGCTGTTCCTTGCACACCGCCTGCGCCATCGGGCAACGGGTGTGGAAGCGGCAGCCCGAGGGCGGGTTCGCGGGGCTCGGCGGATCGCCCTGCAGCAGCATCCGTTTGGCAGGCGTGCGCGGGTTGGGCACCGGCACCGCCGACAGCAGGATCTCGGTGTACGGGTGGCGCGGCGCCGAGAACAGCGTGTCGCGGTCCGCGATCTCGACGATGTGGCCCAGGTACATCACGGCCACGCGGTGGCTGATGTGGCGCACCACCGCGAGGTCGTGCGCGACGAACAGGTAGGCGATGCCGAACTCGGCCTGCAGGTCCATCAGCAGGTTCACCACCTGCGCCTGCACCGACACGTCGAGCGCCGACACCGGCTCGTCGCAGACGATCAGCTTGGGCTGCAGTGCCAGTGCGCGCGCGATGCCCAGCCGCTGGCGCTGCCCGCCCGAGAACTCGTGCGGATACTTCTTCGCCGCCTCGGGCCGCAGGCCCACGCGCGAGAACAGCCAGCGCACGCGCTCCTCGCGCGCGGCCGCGTCGGCCCCGCCGAAGTTACGCAGCGGCTCGGCCACGATCTCGCCCGCGGTCAGGCGCGGGTTGAGCGAGGCGTAGGGGTCCTGGAAGATGATCTGCAGGTCGCGCCGGCGCTGGCGCATCTGCGAGGGCGACAGTCCCACCAGTTCCTCGCCGTCGAGCTGCACCGAGCCTGCGCTCGGCTCCACCAGCCGCAGCACCGACTTCGCGGTGGTCGTCTTGCCGCAGCCCGATTCGCCGACCAGCGCGAGCGTCTCGCCGCGCGCCACCGAGAACGACACGCCATCGACCGCCTGGATCGGGGGCCGCGCCGGCCGCAGCCAGCGCTTGGGCGAAACATAGTGCTTGCGCAGCTCGTGCACGCGCAACAGCGGCGCGGCATTGGCTGTCGTTGTCGTCGTCGTGCTCATGCGGCCACCTCCTGTTCGACCGAAGCCGTGGCCCAGCCTTCCTGCACCGCGAAGCAGGCCACCACGTGGCCGCCGTCGGCGTCGTTCGCATCGCCCTGGCGCGTGAGCCGCGGCGTCTCGTGCCGGCAGCGTTCGCGCGCCGAGGCGCAGCGCGCCGCGAAGGCGCAGCCGCGGCCCAGTTCGTGCGCCGCCGGCACCAGCCCCGGGATCTCGGTGAGCCGCGTGCTCGCGGTGTTCATCGCGGGCATCGAGGCCATCAGCGCGCGCGTGTAGGGATGCAGCGGCCGGTCGAACAGCTCGACCACCTCGGCTTCCTCCACTTTCTTGCCCGCGTACATCACGACCACGCGGTCGCAGCTCTCGGCCACCACGCCCAGGTCGTGCGTGATCATCACCACGCCCATGCCCAGCTCCTTCTGCAGCCGTTTGATGAGGTCGAGGATCTGCGCCTGGATCGTCACGTCGAGCGCGGTCGTGGGCTCGTCGGCGATCAGCACCTCGGGGTTGCAGGCCAGGGCCAGCGCGATCATCACGCGCTGGCGCATGCCGCCCGAGAGCTGGTGCGGGTACTCGTTCACGCGCCGCTCGGGCTCGGGGATCTGCACCAGCCGCAGCATCTCGACCGCGCGCTGCAGCGCCTCGGCGCGGCTGGCCTTCTGGTGCAGCTGCACCGTCTCGGCGATCTGCCGGCCCACGGTCAGCACCGGGTTCAGCGAGGTCATCGGCTCCTGGAAGATCATCGAGATGCGGTTGCCGCGGATCTGGCGCATCTCGCGCTCGCTCAGCTGCATCAGGTCGGTGCCGCGCAGCCGCACCGCGCCCGCGTGGTGGCCCGGCGGCGTGGGCACCAGCCGCAGGATCGACAGCGCGGTCACGCTCTTGCCGCAGCCCGATTCGCCGACCACGCCGAGCGTGCGGCCGGCGCGCACGGTGTACGACACGCCGTCGACCGAGCGCACCACGCCGGCCAGCGTGTGGAAGTGGGTGCGCAGCGCGTCGACCTCGAGCAGCGGCTCGCCGGTCGCGAGCGCGACGCGGGACAGGGGAGTGGTCATGGGGCGTCGTCCCTCAGAGTTGGCGCGCCAGGCGCGGATCGAGCGCATCGCGCAGCCCGTCGCCCACGAGGTTGATCGCGAGCACCGTGGCCGCGAGCAAGAGGCCCGGGTACAGGATGATGTGGAAGGCCACGGCGACGAAGTTGCGCCCCTCGGCCATCATGTTGCCCCAGCTCGGCGTCTGCGCGGGCACGCCCACGCCGAGGAAAGACAGCGCCGCCTCGGTCAGCACCGCGGCCGCCGCGACGAAGGTCGACTGCACGATCAGCGGCGCCACCATGTTGGGCAGCACGTGGCGCCACAGGATGGTCGGCAGCCGCGTGCCCACCGCATGCGCGGCCTCCACGAACAGCTGCTCGCGCAAGGTGAGCGCCAGCGAGCGCACCAGCCGCACCACGCGCGGTATCTCGGGAATGGTGATGGCCACGATCACCGTCGTGAGGCTGGCGCGCGTGACCGCCATCAGCGCGATCGCCAGCAGGATGCCGGGGATCGCCATCAGCCCGTCCATCACGCGCATCACGAAGCCGTCGATGCGGCGCACGAAGCCCGCCAGCAGCCCCAGCACGATGCCGAAGACGGTGGCCAGCACGGCGACCGAGGCGCCGACGATCATCGACACCTGGCCGCCCCACACCGCGCGGCTGAACACGTCGCGGCCCAGCGCGTCGGTGCCGAACCAGTGCTCGGCCGAGGGCGGCTGCATGCGCGCCAGCGGGTCGATGTCCTGCGGATCGTGGGTGGCGATCCAGGGCGCGGCGATCGACAGCGCGGCCACCGCCAGCAGCAGCAGCAGGCCGACGATCAGCGTCGGGTGCTTGCGCAGCCAGCGGAAGCGTGGCGGGACGAAGGGCACGATGTCGGCCTCGGCGCTGGCCGAAGTGTTGGCCGAAGTTGGGGGCGTGTCGCTGTCGCTCATGGGGAGTACGGTGGACATGGCGCGGTTCAGTACTGGATGCGCGGATCGAAGAAGCGGTAGCTCAGGTCGATCAGCAGGTTGATCAGCACGTACACGCCGGCCGACAGCAGCAGCACGCTCTGGATCACGGGATAGTCGTGGCGCTGCACCGAATCGATGACCAGCCGGCCCACGCCGGGGATCGCGAACACGGTCTCGGTGACCACCACGCCGCCGATCAGCAGCGCGATGCCCACGCCCACCGTGGTGGCGATCGGGATCGCCGCGTTGCGCAGCGCATGCCCGAGCACCGGCAGCACGCCCAGGCCCTTGGCGCGCGCGGTGCGGATGTAGTCCTCGTGCAGCACCTCGAGCACGGTGGCGCGCGTCATGCGCGTCACCAGCGCGATGTAGACCAGCGCCAGGTTCACGCACGGCAGCACCAGCCCCAGCAGCCAGTCGGCCGGGCTCTGGCCGAAGCGCACGTAGCCCTGCACCGGAAACCACGGCAGCTGGATCGCGAAGGCGTAGATCAGCAGGTAGCCGACCAGGAACACCGGCACCGAGAAGGCCAGCACCGCGAACAGCATCACCAGCCGGTCGATCCAGGTGCCGGCGCGGTAGGCCGCGAGCGTGCCCAGCGGCACCGCCACCACCAGCGTGATCCCCATGGTGAGCAGCGCGATCGACACCGTGGGCTCGAGCCGCTGCCCGAGCAGTTGCGACACCGGCACCTGCGTGAAGATCGAGGTGCCGAGGTCGCCGGTGGCGAGCCGGCCGAGCCACAGCGCGAACTGCTGCCACAGCGGCAGGTTGAGGCCGAGCGCGGCGCGCAGCTTCTCGATGTCCTCGCCGGTGGCGAGGTCGCCCGCGATCAGCGCGGCCGGATCGCCGGGCGACAGGTGGATCAGCAGGAACACCACCACGGCGACCACCGCCATGACCGGGAGCGTCGAGAGGAACCGACGGAGGATGTAGCCCATGGCTTCGAGGTTCTCGTGGCTGGGGTGAAGGGCCTACTTGTCGAGCATCCAGACCGTCGGCATGCCGGCCCAGAGCTTGTCCACGCCCTTGAGGCTGGAGCGCGCGGCGAACGCGGCCGAGTACTGGCCCGCGTTGATGTAGGGCACGGCCTCATAGGCGCGCGACTGGAAGGCGTCGAGCAGTTCCTTGCGCTTGGCCGGCACCGTCTCCTTGAGCCAGGCCGTGCGCAGCTCGTCGAGCTTCTTGTCGCAGGGCCAGCCCGGCAGGCTGTTGCCGCAGGCCGCGCTCAGGTAGGCGTTGGCGATCGGCGAGTTGGCGTCGAACTCGCCGGCCACCGTCACGTACATGTTCCAGCCGCCGGCCTCGGGCGCATCGCGCTTGGCGCGGCGCGCGCCGATCGAGGCCCAGTCCATGGTCTGCGCGTCGACGTTCAGGCCGATGCTGCGCATGGTCTGCGCGGCCATCAGCGCCTCGGCGTTGAGGTAGGGCACGTCGCTGGGCACTAGCAGCACCACCTTCTCGCCCTTGTAGCCGGCGTCGGCCAGCATCTTCTTGGCCTTGGCCACGTCGGCCTTGCGGAAGGGCTCGGCGCCGGCTGCGGTCTCGTTCGGGCTGCCGCAGATGAAGTAGGTGGCGCAGTAGCTCATGCGCATGTCCAGCGGATAGCCCATGGCCGCGACGAAGCGCTCCTGGCTCACCGCCTGCAGCAGCGCCTGGCGCACCTTCGGGTCGTTGAAGGGCGCGTGCAGCTGGTTCATCACCAGGAAGGCCTGGTAGGCGCCGCCCGAGCCGATCTTGACGTTGCTGTCGGTGCGCAGCGGCGCGATGTAGTCGGGCGGCAGCTGCTCGACCAGGTCGACCTCGCCGCGCTTGAGCGCCGCCACCGCGCTGTTGGCGTCGGGCAGGTAGAGCCACTCCACGCGGTCGAAGCTGGTCTTCTTGCTGCCCGAGAGGCCGCTCGGCGGCTCGCTGCGCGCCACGTAGTTGGTGTTGCGCACGAACACCGCCTTGTTGCCCGGCACCCATTCGTCGCGCTTGAAGACGAACGGGCCCGAGCCCACGACCTCGGTCAGCGGCGCCGTGGCCGGCATCTTCGCGATGCGCTCGGGCAGGATCACCGGCGGAAAGCCCGAGGGCTTGGCCAGGCCGTCGAGCACCATGCCGAAGGGCTCGGTCAGCGTGAGCGTGAAGCTGTGGGCGTCGACCGCCTTCCATTCCGCGCCGCTGGCCACCATCGCGCGGCCCAGGCTGTCGCGCGCGGCCCAGCGCTGCAGCGAGGCGATGGCGTCGGCCGAAGTCACGGCGCTGCCGTCCGAGAACTTCAGGCCCGGGCGCAGCGTGAAGCTCCACTGCTTGCCGTCCTTCGAGGTGCTGTACTTCTCGACCATCTGCGGCTGCGGCTTGCCGTTCGCGTCCTGCGCGAACAGCGTGTCGTAGACCATGTAGCCGAAGTTGCGCGAGATGTAGGCCGTGGTGAAGGTCGGGTCGAGGATCTTCAGGTCGGCATGCGCGACCACGCGCAGCGTCTTGGGCTGCTGCTGGGCCGGCGCGTGCAGGCTCGCCGTGGCGAGGGCGAGTCCGCCGAGACAGGCGGCGAGAAGGCGGCGTGGTGAAGTCATCGCGGAACTCCGTGGCTGAGGAAAAGGGAAGGGAACGAGGGAGAAAGAAAAAATGAAGCGTCAGGCCGTGGCACCGATCGGCCACTTGGGCAGCCGCGCCTTGCGGTAGGGCAGGGTGCTCAGGTCGAGCGTGACCGCGCCCGGCGCACCCGCGTAGATCACGTGCCTGGCGACCTTCGAGTACGAGGCATAGAAGTGCTGCGAGGACTTCACCACCACGATCTTCCTGGCGGCGAGATCGCAGCCCAGTTGCGTGAAGAGGTCGGTGCCCATCGCCTGGTTGCGCAGCGTGATCAGCACGATCTCGATGCCGTTGGCTTCCACCAGCGCGCTGTCGCCCATCAGCACGGGCGTGCCCGCCAGGCCGGTCATCACCAGGTCGCGCTGCAGCGCCTTCACCGTGCACTCGAGGTCGATCGGGTCGCCCGAGAGCGGGCTGATCTTGCCGCCGATGCGCATCGTGAGCCTGGCGCCCACGCCCGCGTCGAAGGCGATGCGCACCGCGATCGGGTCCCACATCGGGCCCAGCGCCGCATTGGTGATGCCGCGCTCGACCATGCGGCGCAGGATGAAGGTCGAATCGCTGGCCGCGCCGCCGCCGGGGTTGTCGGCGCCATCGGCCAGCACCACCGGGCCGCCGTCGAAGGCCAGCGCCGCGTCGAGCGAGGCGTCGATGCCGGGGTAGGGGACCGTGAGCTCGTCGCGCATCGCGATCACCTCGTCGGCCAGCTGGCGCGCCAGGGCCTGCGCCTTGGCCGCGTCGCCGTCGGTGTAGACCAGCAGCTTGGTGCCCATCTCGGGCACGTCGCCCCACGAGAAACCGTGCGTGAGCGAGACCGAGAGCACGCCGTCCTTGCCCTCGAGCGACTGCATGCGCTCGACGAAGCCGCGCGCCGGCTGGCGCGAGGTGTGGACCGTCACGATCATGTCGCAGTCGACCATCGCGGCCACCGGCTTTACCTTGCCCTCGACCTGCGCCGCGCAGATGTCGACCAGTTCCATGCCGCGCTCGAGCACGTCGGTGTGCGGGTACTCCTTGAACGAGATCATCAGGTCGGCGTTGGCCACCATCTCGGGCGTGAGGTGGTTGTGCGGATCGAGCTCGGCGCCGATCACCACCTTCGGGCCCACGATCTCGCGCACCCGCTTCAGCAGGTCGCCTTCGCAGTCGTCGTAGCCGTCGGCCACCATCGCGCCGTGCAGGCCCAGCAGCACCATGTCGACCGGCAGCACCGCGCGCAGGTCGGCCAGCAGCTCGTCGCGCAGCGTTTCGTAGGCGTGGCGCGTGGTCGTGCCGCTGGGCTGCGCGCCGGCCACCATGCCTTCGAACAGCGTCCAGCCGCGCTCCTTGCCGCGGATGCGCGCGGCCCACAGCGGGCCCGAGAACAGCGTCATCGCTTCGGGATGCTTGCCGGCGGGGAAGTAGCCGCGGTCCTTGAACGAGGCCAGGCCCGTGGGCATGGGCGCGAAGGTGTTGGTTTCGGTGGCGAGGGAGGCACTGAAGACACGCATGGGGTTTCTCTTGTTCTCGGGGTGGAGGGAAGAAGGAAGGAAAAGGGGGCGTTGCCGCGTCAGGCCGCGACCTTGCTGCGCAGCCGCTGCGGCCCGAGCATCTCGGCCGTGAGCCCGAAGCCCGCGATGCGCTCGGGCAGCGGCAGCCCGCGTGCCAATGCCGCGCAGGCCTCGCCCATCGCGGCCGAGGTCTGGATGCCGTAGCCGCCCTGCGCCGCGACCCAGAAGAAGCCCGGCGCCTCGGGATCGAAGCCGCCGACCAGGTCGCCGTCGGCCACGAAGGAACGCAGGCCGGCCCAGGTGCGCGTGGGGCGGCGGATCGAGAGCGTGGTCACCTGCTCGATGCGGTCGATCGCGATCGCGATGTCGAGCTCCTCGGGCTGGATGTCCTGCGGCTCCACCGGATCGGCATTGGCCGGCGAACCCAGCAGCATGCCGGCGTCGGGCTTGATGTACCAGTCCTCGTCGGCGCCGAACACCATGGGCCAGCGCGCGGCCGTCGCGGCCTCGCCTTCTGGCGGCGCGAAGATGAAGGCCGAGCGCCGGCGCGGCTCGATGCCGATGGGTGGCACGCCCGCGAGCCGAGCCACCGTGTCGACCCAGGCGCCCGCCGCATTGAGCAGCACCGGTGCCTCGTAGCTGCGGCCGCCGGCCTGCACGCGCCAGATCTCGCCCACGCGCTCGATGGCCGTCACGCCCGCATCGCACACCAGCTGCCCGCCCGCGCGCCGCATGCCGCGCAGGTAGCCCTGGTGGATCGCATGCACGTCCATGTCGGCCGCATCGGGTTCGTAGACCGCGCCGATCACCTGCTCGGGCCGCAGCGCCGACACCATCGCGCATGCTTCGTCGGCACCGAGCCGGCGCGGATCGCCGGGCATGCCCTGCAGCACCTGCCAATGTTCCTCGAGCTGCGCCTCCTGTCCCGGGCCCGCGATCATCATCGCGCCGCGCGGCGTGAGCAGCGGATGCTCGGCGAAGCCCGGCGGCGGGTTCTCGAGAAAGGCGCGGCTGGCCATCGTGAGCGCACGCACCTGCGGCGTGCCGTAGCTCTCCATGAACAGCGCGGCCGAGCGGCCCGTGGAGTGGTAGCCGGGCTGGTTCTCGCGTTCGAGCAGGATCACGCGGGCATGCGGCGCGAGCCAGTGCGCCACCGAGGCGCCGGCGATGCCGCCGCCGATCACGAGGAAGTCGGCGGTGGCGGTGGTGTGTTCGGTCGTTGTCATCGCGGCGGAGTGTAGGAACAAATTTGCGTATCCGCAAATTATCGAAAGCCCTGAGTTCCTTTGACGTCGTCTCGTGCAGAGTGAGGACGCGGCGAGAGGCCCAGGACGTTCGTTGCACCATGGCGGTGAAATTTGCGTACTTGCAATTTGCGCATACGCAAATTCCGGGCCCGGCCGCGGCGGCCCGGCGGTGGAGGGGCAGCGGATGGACTGGCAGAATCCTGCGCATCACAAGAGAGAGCCAAGCGTGAATCCACATACAGGGACCAAGCAGGCGGCGAAGCCGAAGGAGGCCGCGCCCACGCTGGACCGCACCACTTTCGGTTATCGCCTGCGCACCGCGCGCAAGCGTTTCGGCTGGACGCTGGCGCAACTGGCCGAGCGTTCGGGCGTGTCGATCACCACCATCTCGCGCGCCGAGCGCGGCCAGCTCGCGCTGGGCTACGAGAACTTCACCGCCCTGGGCCGCGCGCTCGACATGGACATGAACGCCATGTTCGCGGGCGCCGGCGTCAAGCCCGCCCAGTTCGACGGCCCCGTGGTCACGCGCGCCGGCAAGGGCGTGGTGTACCGCGGCCTGTCGATCGCCTACGAGTTCCTCGGCACCACCGCCGCCGGCAAGCAGATGAGCCCCATCGTCGGCGTGGTGCACGCGCGGCGCATCCATGGCCCCGAGGACTTCGTGCGCCACTCGGGCGAGGAGTTCGCCTATGTGCTCTCGGGCGAGATCGAGGTGCACTTCGACAACGGCGAGGTGGTGCGGCTGGGGCGGGGGGATTCGCTCTACTTCGACAGCCGACTAGGACATGCGTACATCAGCGTGAGCCGACAGCTCGCGAAGATCGTGGGGATGACGATCGGGGAGAGCGGGCACATGAAGTCGGCGCGGGAGGCGCCGGAGGTGGAAGCCGTGGAGGCGGTGGCGAAGAAGAAGTTAGGGCGCGCCGGCAAGGCTTGATGTTTCACTGAACAAGAGCATGTCCATTTCCGACGACACCTGGCCTTTCAGCGATGCACCGAATGTTGCGTGCTTCACCGTGAGGTCCATCATGAACGAGGCTGCGCCGATCCTGCTCGTGTTCCATGACGAGGACGATGGCGCCTGGCAGATGCTGCCCAGCGCCGGTGCGGATGCGTCAGAGGCAATGATCGTGGGGCTGAAGCGCTTGGTTCAGTTGGACGAAACCCTCGTTGAACTCGCGAACCTGCCGCTGGGTTGGTTTGCTCGGCGCGAAGACAAGAACTCGCCATGGATATCTCGGCCAAGGGCGGAATTTCCTGCTGACTGAAAAAGCGACGCCGGGGCAGCAAGGCCCGACACCGACCCGCATTCGACTCAGGTATCTCATAGCCAGAACTCTCATCTAATTCTCGCCGCGTAGCATCCGCGCCGCCCACGATGAAGCGATGCGCCGTACGCAAACCCGGCCGGGCAGGACGGACGAATGAACACGAGAAACAAGATCGCGACGCTGCTGGTCGTTGCGGCCGCTGCCATTGGCGCGGCCTTTGCCTATGCATGGGAGCCGGCCGTCGCGGCCTTGCCCGCGCCACCGCCGCCCAGTAGCGATCAGGCGCTGCTGGTACGAGGCTCGCACGTGGCCAGCACGGGCGACTGCATGGTGTGCCACACGGCCGCCAACGGCAAACCCTTCGCGGGTGGCCTGCCGCTCAACACGCCCTTCGGCACGATCTACAGCACCAACATCACGCCCGACGCCGAGACCGGCATCGGCACCTGGTCGCTCGAGGCCTTCACCCGCGCCATGCGCGCCGGCGTGTCGCGCGACGGGCACCTGCTGTACCCGGCCTTTCCCTATCCGCACTTCACGCGCATGTCGGACGACGACATCGGCGCGCTCTATGCGTACCTGATGGCGCGCACGCCGGTGCATGCGCCGGCCAAGGCCAACCAGCTCACGTTCCCGCTCGGCTTCCGGCCGCTGGTCGCGGGCTGGAACCTGCTGTTCCTGCAGAAGGGCTCGCTGCCCGCGCCCGCCACGGCGCAGTCCGACGAATGGCTGAGCGGCCGCTACCTCGTGGAAGGCGCGGCGCACTGCGCGGCCTGTCACACGCCGATGAACCTGCTCGGCGCCGAGAAGGGCAGCCAGCCCTTCGCGGGCAACCTCATCGACGGCTGGGAAGCGCCGCCGCTGAATGCGCTGGCCGGCGCGCCCAGGCCGTGGACGAAGGAGCAGCTCGTGTCCTACCTGCGCACCGGCCTGGCGAGCGAACACGGCGCGGCCGCGGGGCCGATGCTGCCGGTGACGCAGCACCTGGCCGACGTGCCCGAGTCGGACGTGCGCGCGATCGCGACCTACATCATGAGCATGCAGTCCGCGGCCCCTGTCGCCGCACAGGCCGAGCCGGCCAAGACGACGGCATCCGCCTCGATCGCCGCTGCGGCAGTGCCCACGGGCCAGCGCGTCGATGCCGGTGCCGCGCTGTTCAACGGCTCGTGCGCCGGCTGCCACGGCGGCGCGGCGCCCATGCGCACCATCGGCGACCGGCCCGCGCTCGGCCTGAGCACGGCGGTCAATGCCGACAGCGCGCGCAACGCCATCCAGCTGGTGCTGGGCGGCAACCCGTGGGGCGGTTCGGCCTCGGCGCACTACATGCCGCCGTTCGCCGATGTGCTGAGCGACGAGCAGATCGCCGAGGTGCTGCGCTATGTGCGGTCCAGCGCCACGCAGCGTCCGGCCTGGCCCGATCTGCAGAACGAGGTTGCGAAGGTTCGCAAGGAGAAGGAGGCACTGCCGAAATGATCACGCTCACCGTCAACGGCGTCGACCACGCGCTCGACATCGATCCTTCCATGCCGCTGCTGTATGCGCTGCGCAACCACCTGAAGCTCAACGGCGCCAAATACGGCTGCGGCCTCGGCCAGTGCGGCGCCTGCACCGTGATCGTCGACAAGCGCCCCGTGTTCTCGTGCCTGATGCCGGTGTCGGCGGTGGGCAAGCGCGCGGTGCGCACCATCGAGGGCCTGGGCAGTGCCGACAAGCCGGCGCCGATCCAGCAGGCCTTCATCGAGCAGCAGTCGGCCCAGTGCGGCTATTGCATCGCCGGCATGGTGATGCGCGCGCAGGCGCTGCTCGACGAGCGCCCGGGCGCCGACGAGGAAGAGATCCGCCAGCACATGCAGCCCAACCTCTGCCGCTGCGGCACCCACATGCGCATCGTGGCCGCGATCGTCGAGGCCTCGAAGACGCTGGCCGGCAGCGCGCGGCAAGGAGCATCGCGATGAGCCGCCCCGCACGGCGGCATGACGCCGCGCTGCGCAACCCGAGCCGGCGCCGCTTCCTGGCCGCGGGCTCGCTCACCGTGAGCTTCTCGCTCTGGCCCGGCGCCGCCGCGCTGGCCCAGCAGGGCAAGCAGGCCACGGAGGCGGGCGCGCCCAGCGCGCTCGATGCCGGCACCGCCAAGCTGCCGGGCGACCTCACCGGCACGCCCATGCTCGACGCCTGGATCCGCGTCGACGAGCAGGGCCGCATCACCGTGTGGACCGGCAAGGCCGAGCTCGGCACCGGCATCCGCACCGCCTTCACGCAGATCGCCGCCGAGGAACTGGGCGTGGCCTTCGAGGCGGTGCACCTGGTGACGGCCGACACCGCCGTCACGCCCAACGAGGGCTACACGGCCGGCAGCCATTCCACGGCCGACAGCGGCACCGCCATCCTCAACGCGGCGGCGCAGGTGCGCGTGCTGCTGGTGGGCTCGGCCGCCGGCAAGCTCGGCGTCGCGGCCGATACCCTCAAGCTGCGCGACGGCGTCATCTCCGCCCCCGACGGCCGCACCCTGAGCTACGGCCAGGCCGTGAGCGGGCTCGACCTGCACCGGCGCGCCGAGCCGCGTTCCGAACTGGTCGATCCGAAGCAGCACCGCGTCATCGGCCAGTCGCGCCGGCGGCTCGACATCCCGGGCAAGGTCACCGGCGGCGCGAGCTATGTGCAGGACATGCGCCTGCCGGGCATGGTGCATGCGCGCATGGTGCGGCCGCCTTCGTACGGCGCCGTGCTCACCGGCGTCGACAGCGCGGCCGTCGAGAAGATGCCGGGCGTCGTCAAGGTGGTGCGCGACGGCAGCTTCCTGGCCGTGGTGGCGCAGGACGAGTGGCAGGCCATCCAGGCCATGCGCGCGCTCACCGAGGCCGCGCGCTGGCAGGAGAGCGCCTCGCTGCCCACGCCGGCCACCATTTACGACACGCTGATGAAGCTGCCGCGGCAGGAGATCCACGTCGGCGACCGCCATGGCGAGACCGTGCCCGCGGCCAGGACCCTGCATGCGCGCTTCACCAAGCCCTACCTCGCGCATGCGTCGATCGGCCCCTCGTGCGCGGTCGCGCAGTTCGACGCGCAGGGCAAGCTCACCGTGTGGACCCACTCGCAGGGCGTGTTCCCGATGCGCGGCGCGCTGTCGGAACTGCTCTCGATGAAGCCCGAGGACATCCGCTGCGTGCACGTCGAAGGCTCGGGCTGCTACGGCCACAACGCCGCCGACGATGCAGGCGCCGAGGCCGCGCTCATCGCGCGCGCCGTGCCGGGTCGGCCGGTGCGGCTGCAATGGATGCGCGAGCACGAGTTCACCTGGGAGCCCTTCGGCCCCGCGATGGTCACCGACGTGAAGGCCTCGCTCGACGCCAGCGGCCGCGTGGTCGACTGGCACTACGAGATCTGGAGCAACTCGCACAACCAGCGCCTGGACAACGCCGGGCGCTTCATCTCCGCGCAGTACCTCGCGAAGCCGTTCACGCCGGCGCCGCCCAAGCCCATTCCCATGCCCGAGGGCGGTGGCGACCGCAACAGCCTGCCGCTGTACAACTTCGCCAACTACAACGTCGAGCACCACTTCCTGCCCGACATGCCGGTGCGTGTGTCGGCCATGCGCGGCCTCGGCGCGTACATGAACGTCTTCACCATCGAGAGCTTCATGGACGAGCTGGCCGCCGCCGCGGGCGCCGATCCCGTGGAGTTCCGGCTGCGCCACCTCGACGACCCGCGCGGGCGCGACGTGGTGCAGCTCGCGGCGAAGAAGTTCGGCTGGGACCCCCAGCGCAAGCGCGTGCCGAACCGCGGCGTGGGCTTCTCCTTCGCCCAGTACAAGAACCTGATGAGCTATCTGGCGCTGGCGGTCGAGGTGTCGATCGTGCCGGAGACCGGCGAGATCCGCATCGAGCGCGCCATCGCGGCCATCGACTGCGGCCAGGTCGTCAACCCCGACGGCGTGCGCAACCAGGTGGAGGGCGGCATCCTGCAGTCGGCCAGCTGGACCCTGTACGAGCAGGTGCAGTACGACGCCCAGCGCATCCGCAGCTACGACTGGAGCCGCTATCCGATCATGCGGTTCTCGGACGTGCCGCGGAAGGTGGAAGTGCACATCATCGATCGGCCTGGGGCGCCGTTTCTGGGGACCGGCGAGGCATCGCAGGGGCCGGCGCCTGCGGCGTTGGGGAATGCGATTGCGGATGCTACGGGGCGGAGGTTGCGGGGGTTGCCGTTGGCGGCGGGGCGGAGGCTCAAGGAATACAACCAGAGCTGAGGCCGTGGAAGTTGGCGGCGGGCGCCGCGCGCCGGCAGAGGTCGATCCGTAGGTTGATGACGAGCGCAGCCAAGCGATAGTGGCTCGTGAGGCTGGACGGAGGATGCAAGCGGCCGATATGGCGGCAATCCCAAGGGGCGCGGAGATATTCGCTTCTTGTCGAAAGCAGTCATCCGGAAAGAGTGATCTTCGGATCGGTTTCGCCCGAACGTCGTTTCTCCAGCCGAACGTCACCATCCCCCAGGTCTTGCTCGCGTCCCCAGCCGAGATGTCGATAGACGCAGGCAGCACGGCTGCTTCTTGCCGTCTCGAGCCAAACGACAGGATGCAGGTCGAACAAGGCAGCTTCGCAGGCCTGGATGAGGCGCTTTCCGATGCCTTGGCCCTCGAACTCCGGCAACACGAACACGGCGAACAGGCAGGCCGTTTCGAGATCCACCATGGCGAAGCCGACGACGTCCCCCTGAATTTCGCCGACCCAGGCGCAAGGCGCGCTTTCGACGGCCAGGGCGATGGCTGCCGGTGTCACGCCAATCCCGGCGAGTTCCTCGATGGTCATCGCGTTCTCTCGCACCGTCGTTCTGACGTTGAACATGGCGTCTACATCGGCGATGGTCGCCGGACGGATGAGCGGATGGGTCGAGGTGGTCATGCCGCGAGCTCTCGCGCGATCCTTGGCTTGCCGAAGGCGGCAGGCCCGTCGATGAGAACGAGCTTCATGACGCCGGGTGCGTTGTCGGCTGCACGGGATGCAGGGACCCAGGCCACTCACTTCCCACGACGCGGCTCCATCCCCAGCGACGGCCCCTGCCGAATGGGATTGCGAACCAGCTGCGCCAGATCCAGGCTCGGGTAGCGTTGATTCACGACTTCCTCCAGGCTCGGGTAGCGCGGATCCACGGCTCCCGTGGCGCCGCTTCTCTCATACATCCCATCGGCATACATGGGTGGCACTGATTTGGACCCGATGCCACAGGCCTGATGGAAGTGCCCGATATAGACAGGCTTGCCAGCCTCCGCCACGAAGACTCTGTTTTCCGGCAGGCCGTCCGCAGGAACGACTTCCGGGTAGCCATCGCTCCAGCCGCTCGCCGGTGCGCGGCGAGCGGTCATGCCGGCTTCGATGGTGTGGCTCTGCAGGGTATAGCGGCCGCTGGGAATGACGTAGGCGACCGGCAAATGCGCATATGCAGTCTGCTTGGGTATCGTAGGTTGGGCTGCTGCCTTGGCGGCCCATTCGGCATCGGTTCTGGGAATGCGGATGCGCAGCGTTTTCCCGTGATCGTCGAGGAAGGTGAGTTCCTGAATGCGCGAGCCCTTGGGTGGCAGGCTGTCGGGGTTGCACATGGGCTCGATGTACGTCGTCACGGAGGCGATGACGACGGCATTGCGCCCGGTGAACCGCTGCGCGAGTTCTTCGCGTTCCGTGCCCGGGGTGAGGTAGGTGCCGACCGTGTCGGCATCGTTGGCGGCATGTGCGAGGGGCAGTGCCAGTGCAAGAAGAAGATTCAAGGCGAGTGCGCGCATGGGTCTGGTGAGTCCGCGAGGATTCGTGCAGTCGATCGGCCGAGTATTGCCGATGCCGTTCGACGCACCTCGCGCTACTCCCTCATCGCCTCGCACTGCGCCTCGATCCGCGCATGAAGCAAGCCCAGCGACACCGCAACGAAGCGCTGCAGCGAACCGCGCTGGCACGCGTCGAGCACAGGGGCGGGGTCGGTCTCGGATGACACGGTATCGGGCCGTTCTTCATCCCACTGCAGCAGTTGAACCAGCAACAGCGCGCCTTGCACCACATCGCGCGCATCGTTCAAGAAGGCGGCTTGATGCTGTCGGCTGGGATCGAGTCCCCGAGGAGGAACCCATTCGAAGGGTTTGAACTGAGAGACGGGGCGTGCCCCCGAATCACCGGCGTCGGTGCCTGCATTGAAGTCTTTGGCCATGTGGGCCTCCAAAGTGAATCGCAGGATGTCTTCGGGCCGCCAAACCCGTCCTCGTTCACACGAGGCGAGGGCACTTTAGGTGGCCGTGGCGAGGGCCGTCAAGTTTCGTGTCCGGCGGCGCAACATTGCTTGAGCCGACCGGCGACCCTGTCGCCCATTTGCTCCGCATCCCGCCCCGCCTCGCTATCCTTCCGCTCGCCATTCACTTCAAGAAAAGGGGACCCTCATGACTCAACCTTCCTCACCCATCTTCTCGCTGCGCTCCATCGCCTTGGCCTGCACATTCGCCCTCGGCGCCGCGACCGCCGCCCATGCCGCCCCCGACGCCAAGCTGCTCGCCGCAGCCGAGAAGGCGCAGCCCGCCGTCATCGAGAACCTCAAGGAGATGGTGCTGATCGAGTCGGGCAGCCTCAATGTCGACGGGCTGATGAAGATGGCCGACGTGGTGGAAGGCCGGCTGAAGGCGGCCGGCTTCAAGGTCGAGCGGCGCAAGGCGACGGCCGGGGCGGGGGCCGACATCGTGATCGGCACGATGAAGGGCAACGGCAAGCGCAAGATCATGCTGCAGGGCCACATGGACACGGTCTACCAGCCCGGCATCCTGAACTCGCAGCCCTACAAGGTCGACGGCAACCGCATCTACGGGCCCGGCATCGCGGACGACAAGGGCGGGCTGGCGGTGATGATGGCCTCGCTCAAGATCCTGGCCGACGCGGGCTGGCGCGACTACGACACGCTCACGGTGCTGATGAATCCCGACGAGGAAGTGGGCTCGGTCGGTTCGGGCGAGCTGATCGCGACCACTGCCGACCTGCACGACACGGTGCTGTCGTTCGAGCCGACGGCGGCGAAGTCGGTGGTGAAGGGCGAATCGCTGCTGCTCGGCGCGGCCGGCATCGCGCAGGCCACGCTCGAGGTGAAGGGCCGCGCCTCGCACGCGGGCGCGGCCCCCGAGCTGGGCCGCAATGCGCTGTACGAACTCTCGTACCAGATGCTGCAGACCAAGGACCTCGCGAAGGACATCCCGGGCGTGACACTCAACTGGACGGTGGCGCGCGCGGTGGGCCCGATCAACCAGATCACCGAGAAGGCGCAGGCGCTCGGCGACGTGCGCATCACCGAGCCGGGCGCGGAGAAGAAGCTCGACGCGGCGCTGCAGGCCAAGATCGCGAGCGGCAAGCTGATTGCCGACACCGAGACGACGGTGAAGGTGGAGGTGGGCCGTCCGGCCTTCGTGGCGGGCGAGAAGGGCCGCGCGCTGGCCGAGAAGGCACAGGCGATCTACAAGGAGATCGACCGCGACCTCGCGCTCACGCCGATGACCGGCGGCGGCACCGACGCGGGCTACGCGGGGCGCTCGGGCAAGGCGACGGTGGTCGAGAGCTTCGGCCTCGCGGGCTTCGGCTACCACGCGCGCGACGAGTACATCGAGGTCGATTCGATCGTGCCGCGGCTGTACCTGGTGACGCGGTTGCTGACGGAGATCGGCAAGGGCAACTGAGCGGGCGCGGCGCGGCGCACTGGTCGCGCCAAAAGCTGAAGGCGCATGCGAAGGGTTCTCTTCGCATGCGCTTTTTTCGTTGTGCTGAAGGTCGCGCCTGGTCGGGGGTATGCGGCCGATGGGTCCACATCGAGGTGGCGGCCCGGCAGTGGCTGTCAAGTCACTCGGGGCAAGACGAATCGGTCATGTGCTGCAGGGTGTCGGCGGCTGGCACCCAGGCTCTGAGCACGTCTTCGAAAGCCTTCGGGTCATGCGTCGTCTTGCGGTCGTCTTGGATGATGTATCGGTCGTAGTTCCACTCATCGTATTGCCAGCCGTCTCGGAGGACGAAACGGCGGAACTCGAAGTCCCAGTATTCCCACATCGACCATGTCGAGTTCAGGTAGCGCCGCTCCTCACGCGGCACGCCCGGTTTCGGGATGGGCCGGATACGAACGAAGCATGTTTCGCCGGTATCCCTTGTCGGCAGCCGCGCGGCAACTTGGTCACCGGCATTGAGGAAGTTGGCGATGCGCGTCGACAGCATTGCGAAGCCCAGGTTGGGCTCGCTATTCTGGCCGACGTTGCCAACGATGCGGTGGCGGCTTTTCGCTGTGATGCCTAACGCTCACTCGCCCACAGCTTCGTCCGACCGGGTCCTTACTGCTGTCGCTGGTCGCCCGGCGGGCGGTTGCGGTGCGCGGCGGCCTGGGCTTGAGCCTGGGCCTGCGCTTGAGCTTGTGCCTGCCGTTGCTGCATCTGCTGGGCCTGTTGCTGCTGGCGCTGCGCGGCCTGCTGCTGAGCCTGCTGCTGTTGGCGCTGCATCGCCTGCTGCTGGGCTTGTTGTGCCTGTTGCTGCTGGCGTTGCATGGCTTGCTGCTGCGCCTGTTGAGCCTGCTGCTGTTGCCGCTGCATGGCCTGCTGCTGCGCTTGTTGCTGGGCCTGTTGCGCCTGCTGCTGTTGGCGACGGATCTGCTCCTGTTGCTGCTGGGCCTGCTGTTGCTGGCGTTGCGCGGCCTGTTGTTGCTGCTGCTGTTGTTGCTGCATCTGCTGGCGCCGCGCCTGGTCTTGCTGCTGGGCCTGCTGCGCCTGCTGGGCGGCCTGTTGCTGTTGCTGCTGCCGTGCCTGGTTCTGCGCTGCCTGCTGCTGTTGCATCTGCTGGCGCCGCGTCTGCTCCTGCTGCGCTTGCTGCTGTTGACGGGCCTGGTTCTGCTGGGCTTGCTGTTGCTGCTCCTGCTGGCGACGGACCTGTTCCTGCTGGGCCTGCTGTTGTTGCTGCTGCCTGCGGCCCTGGTCTTGCTGAGCCTGCTGTTGCTGGCGTCGCGCCTGTTCCTGCGCCTGTTGTTGTTGCTGCTGTTGCTGGCGTCGCGCCTGTTCCTGCGCCTGTTGTTGTTGCTGCTGTTGTTGGCGGCGCGCCTGTTCCTGTTGCGCCTGCTGCTGGCCGGCCTGGTTCTGGGCCAATTGCTGCTGGCGACGAGCCTGCTCTTGCTGCGCTTGCTGCTGCTGCGCCTGCTGGCGCGCGGCCTGGGCCTGCTGGGCTTGCTGCTCGCGCGTCTGCTGTTGCGTCATCAGCTGCTGGCGTCGCGCCTGGTCCTGCTGTGCCTGCTGTTGCGCCTGTTGTTGATGCGCCTGCTGCTGCATCTGCTGTTGGCGCGCCAGGGCCTGCTGCTGGGCTTGTTGCTGCGCTTGCTGCTGGCTCTGCAACTGCTGCGCGTGTTGCTGCTGTTGTTGCTGCATCTGCAGCTGGCGCGCCTGTTGCTGCTGCGCGAGCAGCGCGGCGGCCTGCTGTTGCTGGGCCTGCTGCTGCTGCATCGCGAAGTTGGGCGACTGCCCCGGATGCGCGGCCTGCCAGGCTGCCACGCCCGCATCGCCGCGCGGGCGGTCACGGTCGCGGCCACCGCCGTTGTTGTTGTAGACGTTGTTGACGACGGTGGTCGAGCGCGAGACGTAGGTGTTGTTGTTGTAGACCACGGCCGGGCGATAGGCCGGCGGCGGGGGCGCGGCGCGCGGATAGTCGCGGTCGCGCGGACGGCCCCAGTTCACGTTCCAGGAGTTCCAGCCCCAGCCATGGCGCTCGAGTGCCGAGGCCACGACCACGCCGGCACCGAAGGCCAGCACGCCGGCCGTGGCGACCTGGGCGCCGCTGTAGCCGCGGTCGACGTAGACGGGCTGCGGTGGCGGTGCATAGGCATAGCCGGGGTAGACCGGCACGGGATCGCCGTAGATCTCCTGCGGGTTGTAGCTCGGCACGTAGACCACATCAGGCTGCGCCTGCTGGATGGTGATGAGCTGCTGCGGCGGCTCGACGATGAGCGGGCCCGCATAGGCGCCCTGCGGATCGGGCGCGGGCGTGTAGTTGGCCGGTGCCGCGGCGGTGGCGACCTTGATCTTGTCGTTGTTCTTGAGCCGGCCGGCCTTGGAGGCGCGCTGGCGCATGACCTGGATCGCGTTCATCACGTCGGCCGGGTCGTTGTAGTAGGCCTTGCCCAGTGCCTCGGTCCAGGGCAGGTTGCCGGCCATCTGGTCCATCACGTTGCGGAAGGCGGTCAGCGACTTGACGCTCGGGTCCCAGGGCTGCTGGTTGACGGCATCGGCCAGCGCGCCGGCCTTGAGCGTGGGGTTCTGCTTGAGCCACTCCTGCGCGGCGGTGATCTGCTCGGGATAGGTGGCGCCGGCCAGCACCTGCGCCACGAGCTTGTCGGGGTACAGCGCGATGGGCGCGACCATCTGGTAGAGCTCCTCGGCCGCGGGTGGCACATAGGCCACGGGCATGGGGGCCGCGGGTGCCGGTCCTGCGGCGGCGGGTACCGAAGCCGCTGCCTGTGGCGCGGGTGCCGCGGCGTTCTGCGCGGCGGGCGTCTCGGACTTGTCGCAGCCCGCGAGCACCAATGCTGCGGTGCACAGCGAGAGCGTGAGCGCACGCGCGAGGGGGGTGGGGTTGGAGGGGATCATGTGGGCCTTCCTGGGACGCTGTCGTGGCGCCCGCCCGTAGAGAACGGCTGCCGCAACTGAAGCGATGACGAAGGATGGCCCCAGGATGCAACGGCCTGTGTCGTCTGCCGGGCGCAGGCCGGGTAGGAACAGGCCTGTCAAGAAAGGTGAAGGGCCGGTGAATGCCGGCCCCTCTCGAACAGTCAGCTGGCGGTCAGAGCCGCGCGCAACCTACTTCGATCCGCCGGTGTACTTGGTGACGCTGCTCGCGCTCACGTGGTAGCCGCTCACGCCCATCATCGAATCGTTGCGCAGGGTCTGCAGCTTGCCCGTGACCCACACGGTGTCCATGGCGCGGAACTTGGCGCCCTTCTGCGGCACCACGTGCAGGATCTGGTTGGCCGGCGGCGGCGGGGTGTGGATGCAGGCGCCGAAGTAGGGCACGAGCAGGAACTCGGTGACCTCGCCCTTGGCTTCCTCGAGCGGCACGATGAAGCCGGGGATCTTCACCTCCACGCCGTTCATCGCGGGATTGGTCGGCGCGTTGTTCGACACCTCCTGCATCTTCATCAGCAGCTCGTTGGCGCGCGGGTCGCCGTCGTCGAGGGCGCTGAGGTCCATGCCCTTGAACTCCTTCGACGGGTCCCAGTCCTTGGGCACGAGTTCTTCCCAGGTGATCTGGCGCGGCTGGCCGGCCGGGGCCTTGGCGGTGGCCGCGGTCGCGGCCTTGCCGCCGAGCGGGTTGGTGGCGGTGGTGTCCTTGGGCGCGGGCTCGGCGGCCCAGGCGGCGGCCGCGAGGCTTGCGCCGGCCATCAGCAGGGCGAAGCGCTTCGAGGCCTGGACGGCGGGATGGAGAGTCTTTGCGTGGCGCATGGGATCAGATCCTCGGTGAAAGCCCGTCGGCGAGCGAGAGCCGGTAGGCGCGAATGCCGGGCAGCAGGCTCGCCAGCCAGCCGGCGGCCAGCAGGCTCGCGAGCAGCAGCCATTCGTTCAGTGTAGGTTCGGAAAGCCGCAATGTCAGCCCGAACTGCGACTGCAGCCAGGGCGCGAGGCCGGCGATGCCCAGCACCGCCATCAGCACGCCCACGAGCACGCCGAGCACGGTGACCAGCGCGCCCTCGAGCGCGAGCAGCGCCAGCACGTGGCGCAGGCCCGCGCCCACGGCACGCAGCACGGCGAGTTCGCGCCGCCTCTCGTTGAGGCCGGCCATCACCACCGACACCAGGCCCGCGAGGCTCACGAGCGCGACCAGGCCCGACATCAGCAGCAGCGCGTTCTCGCCCACGCCGATCACGCTCCAGAGCTCGTCGAGCGCCACGCCGGGCAGGATCGCCATCAGCGGCTCGCCGGTGTAGGTGGAGATCCAGCGCTGCACCGAGAACACGGCCGCGCGGTTCTTCAGGCCCACGAGCGCGGCCGTCACGTTCTTGGGCGTGAGGTCGAACTTGCGCACCTGCTCGGCCGGGATCTTCACGCCCGGCATGGGCGCGCCGCCCACCCATTCGAGGTGGATCGCCTCCATGGCCGCGAGGCCGATGTGCACGGTGCGGTCGACCGGCGTGCCGGTGCGCGCGAGCACGCCCACCACGGTGAAGGGCTTGTCGGCATGCTCGGCCAGGTTGAGCTCGCCGCTGCCGTGCGCCAGCGTGATCTTCTGGCCCACGTGGTAGCCGAGCTTGTCGGCCACCTCGGCGCCCACCACGGCGTCGAACAGCTCGCTGAAGGGCTTGCCCTCGCGCAGCGCGAGCGACTGGCGGTCGCCGTAGCGAAAGCGCGTGAAGTACTCGGGCGAGGTCGCGAGCACGGCGAAGCCGCGGTGCGAATCGCCGAGCGACAGCGGCACCACCCAGTCGACGCCGGGGTGCGCCTGCAGGGCCTGCACGCTCTTCCACGCAATGTTGTTGGTGGCCGCGCCGATGCGGAACACGGAGTACAGCAGCAGCTGGGTGGAGCCGGTGCGCGCGCCCACGATCAGGTCGGTGCCCGAGACCGAGGAGGCGAAGTTCTTGCGCAGCTCGGTGCGGATGCGCTCGACGCCCAGCAGCAGGAAGGTCGACAGCGCGATCGAGAACACGGTGAGCGCGAGCGTGAAGCGGCGGTTCCAGGCGCTGCGCCAGGCGATGGAGAAGAGGGCCTTCATTCTTCGGTCGCCATCGTCGCGCTCGAGGCGCGGTTGATCTCGGGCAGCAGCACATGGCGCGCGAAGCGCTGCGCGATGCGCTGGTCATGGCTCACGAACACCAGCGCGCTGTCGTTCTCGGCGCAGGCGGTCAGCAGCACGTCGAGGAAGGCTTCGCGCCGGTCCTCGTCGAGCGCGGAGGTGGGCTCGTCGGCGATCACCACCTCGGGCTGGCCGATGAGCGCGCGCGCCGCGGCCACGCGCTGCTGCTGGCCCACCGAGAGCTGCATGGCCTGGCGCTGCCAGAGCTTGCGGTCCAGGCCCATCTGGTCGAGCAGGTACTCGGCTTCCTCGCGCGCGCCGCGCTGGCGCGAGGCCTGCTCGCGGCGCCGTGCCGAGAAGCGGCAGGGCAGCAGCACGTTGTCGACCACGCTCAGATAGGGCAGCAGGTTGAACTGCTGGAAGATGTAGCCCACGTGCGCCACGCGGCAGCGGTCGCGCGCGGCGCCCGAGAGCTTGGACCAGTCGTGGCCCAGCAGGCACACGCGGCCCTCGTCGGCCACCAGCACGCCGGCCAGCAGCGACAGCAGGGTGCTCTTGCCGCAGCCGCTGGGGCCATGCAAAAACACCGATTCGCCGGCCGTGATGCGGAAGGCCTCGATGTCGATGCAGGGCGTGGCGCTGCCGGGCCAGGAGAAGCGCAGCGATTCGGCCGAGAGCACCACGCGCAGCGGCGTGGATTCGGCCTGCGAAGGAAGGCTCACGACCTCACTTGCCCCAGGTCAGGCGGGCCGGCTGCGCGGCTTGCGCGCCGGCGGGGCGCTTGAGCTGGCGCTTGAACTGGCCTTGCGCGGAAGCGATCTGCGCATCGATCTGGCGCGTGCCCTTGAAGGCGGCGAACAGGCCGATGTCGATGTACTTGGCGGCGGCCGCGTTGGCGCAGTTGAACGAGAAGGTGGCGTCGAGGTCGGCATGGCCCTCGGGCTCGTTCGGATCGGGCTTGCCCAGGCCGAGCGCGGCCGATTGCAGCTCGACCGGGCCGAGCTTGCAGCTCGCGGCGGGGTCGATGGCGAACAGCTTGTCGGCCGCGCGCAGCTGGGCCACGGCATCCTCGACGGTCTTCTTCTCGGCATCGGTCTTGGGCGCGCGCTCGAAGCCCACGATGTTGTCGAGCGGCGACTCCATGGCGATCACGACCGTGGGGCCGTCGATGGCGACGTCGAGCTTGATCTGGCCGTGCACGTGGGCGTGCTGCTGCTGGGCCTGCGCGGCGGCGAACGGGGCCGAGGCGATCAGGGCGATGGCGGCGGAAGCGAGGATGCGTCGAGCGACGCTGGATCGGATCAGGGTCATGGTTGGGCGCCTTGCCGGGTCGGCAGCCCCGGGGTGTTGCTCCATTCGCTCCAGCTGCCGGCATAGAGCGCGGCCGTTCCGAGCCCCGCGATGCGCATCGCGAGCAGGTTGGGAACGGCGCTCACGCCGCTGCCGCACTGGTGGACGACCGTCGCCGGATCGCGGCCTTCGAGCAGCGTTTCGAACTCGGCGTGCAATTGCGCGGCGGGCTTGAACTTGCCGTCGGGACCGAGGTTCTCGGCGAAGGGGCGGTTGAGTGCCCCGGGGATGTGACCGGCGATCGGGTCCAGAGGTTCCACCTCGCCGCGATAGCGTGCACCGGCCCGCGCGTCGATCAGGTTCTGGTCAGGCTGGCCCAGCTGGCGCACCACGGTGTCGGTGGTGACGAGGCGCACCAGCGGCTCGCCCATGACGAAGTTCGACTGGAAGCGCGCGGGCTCCTCGCGGTCGGTGACCTCGCCACCCTCGGCCTGCCAGCCCTGCAGGCCGCCGTCGAGCACGGCCACGGCGTCGTGGCCCATCCACTTGAGCATCCACCACAGGCGACCGCAGTAGTTGGCGCCGTTGCGGTCGTAGACCACGGCCTGCATGTCGTTCGAGAAGCCGATGCCGCTGAGCCAGGCCGCGAAGCGTTCGCGGCTGGGCAGCGGATGGCGCCCGCCCGAGGCGGGCACGCCGTCTTCCTGCGCCACCACCACCTCGCCATGTGCGCCGGGCTTGCCATGCTTGGCACTGAGGTCGGTGTCGAGGTCGGCATGCAGCGCGCCCGGGATGTGCGAGGCCGCGTACTGCTGGGCGCCGGCTTCGGGCTTCATGAGGTCGAAGCTGCAGTCGAACACCATGAGCGGTGTGCCGGCGGCCTGCAGGGCGCGCAACTCGGTGGCGGAAACGAGGGTGGTGAAGGTCATGGCGAAGAACTCCTTGGCGCATGGGCCGCGCGACATGCGCGGCGGACGGTGAAGGGACTGCGAACCGGCCTCAATGTTCCTCGGCCGGCGCTTGCGGAACTGTACGCTGACGCAACACGGTTGCGGCAACGCCGCTCGCGATGATGAGCGCCATGCCGGTCCAGCCGGCGGCGTCGATGCGGTCGTCGAACAGCACCACGCTGTAGAAGGCCGCGAAGATGATGCCCGAGTACTGCAGGTTGGCCACCACCAGGGTGCCGCTCTGGGTCTTGGCGGTGGCGTAGGCGCGGGTCATGCAAAGCTGTCCGAGAGCGGCCAGCAGGCCGATCGGCAGCAGCCACAGGCCGTGGCGCCAGTTCCATTCCGAAAAGCCCGTGAAGGCCGTGGCCAGCGCACCGGCCACGGCCGAGCCGAGCGCGAAATAGAACACCGTGCGCATCTCGGGCTCGCCGATGCGCGAGAGCGCCACCACCTGCATGTAGGCGAAGGCGGCGGTCAGGCCCGACAGCAGGCCCAGCAGGCCGGCGAAGCCCTGGCTCGAATCCACGCTGGGCTTGAGCATCAGCACCACGCCGACGAAGCCGGTGAGCACGGTCAGCACCAGCGGCGCCTGCAGCGGCGGGCGCGAGACGCGGCCGTCGCGGCCCGGCACCGGCATCCAGGCCAGCAGCGCGCCGCCGACCAGGAAGGCGGCGATCCAGACGCTGCTCATGTAGTTGAGGGTGACGGCCGTGGCCAGCGGCATGTGGGCGATGGCATAGAACCACGCGCCCAGCGAGACCACGCCGATCAGGCTGCGCCAGGCATGCATGCCCGGGTACCGGGTGGCGAGCGAGACGCCCCGGCTGCGCGCGAGCAGCCACAGGAAGACGATGCCGATGACGCCGCGCCACAGCACCATCTCGCCGCTGGTGAACCAGGCCGAGGCGATCTTCACGGCCACGCCCATGGTGGCGAACAAAAAGGCGCCGAGCACCATCCAGAGCGCTTGCATCGTCTTGACTTCTTACAAAAGAAAAATAGCTGAAACGCCCGCCAACCGGGCGCATTCAGCTATCAAGAGAATAGCAGGAAACGGGGCCGAAGCAGCGCTTCGGCGCCTCAGCCGGCGGCCTGCAGCTCGCGCCGGTACCACTCGTGGAACTGCTGCATGCCGTCTTCCATCGGGCTCTGGTAGGGGCCGGTCTCGTTGTCGCCGCGCAGCATCAGCGCGCGGCGGCCGGCGTCCATGCGCTCGGCGATCTCGTCGTCTTCCACGCAGGTTTCCATGTAGGCGGCGCGCTGGGCCTCGACGAACTCGCGCTCGAAGGCGACGATTTCCTCGGGGTAGAAGAACTCCACCATGTTGAGCGTCTTGGTGGGGCTGACCGGGTGCAGCGTCGAGACGGTGAGCACGTGCGGATACCACTCGATCATCACGTGCGGGTAGTAGGTGAGCCAGATCGCGCCGTACTTGGGCGGCTTGCCCTCGCGGTACTGCAGCAGCTGTTCCTGCCACTTCTGGTAGACCGGGCTGCCCGCGCGGCCCAGGCGGTTGGCCACGCCCACCGTCTGCACCGAGTAGTTGCGGTTGAACTCCCAGCGCAGGTCGTCGCAGGTGACGAAGCTGCCCAGGCCCGGATGGAACGGGCCGACGTGGTAGTCCTCGAGGTAGACCTCGATGAAGGTCTTCCAGTTGTAGTTGCACTCGTGCAGCTCGACGTGGTCGAGCGCGAAGCCCTCGAACGAGAGGTCGGCGCGCGGGCCCAGGCCGGCCATGTCGGCCGCGATGTCGCGGCCATTGGCCTCGAACAGCAGGCCGTTCCACTCGGTGAGCGGGTAGTTGTGCAGGTTCAGGCAGGGGTCCTGCGCGAAATGCGGGGCGCCGATCAGCGTGCCGGTGGTGCGCGCGTCGGCCGCGGCATAGGTCCAGCGGTGCAGCGGGCAGACGATGTTGCCGCCGGTGCGCGCGTCGAGTTCGCCGCGGCCCTGCAGGATCACGGCCTGGCGGTGGCGGCACACGTTGGAGATCAGTTCCACGCCCTTGGGCGTGTGGACCAGCGCGCGGCCCTGGTGCTCGTGGGGCAGCGTGTGGAAGTTGCCGGCCTCCGGCACGGCAAGGCGGTGGCCGACATAGCGGGGGCCACGGGCAAAGAGCGTTTCCATCTCGCGGGCGAAGAGCGCCTCGTCGAAATACGCGGAAACCGGAAGTTGGCTCGTGGCCTGCTGCAGTTGAAGACTTAAATCAGACATGGAGGACCTGACCAAGCTCCCCACAGGGAGGAAAACAAAATTGAAACGGAAGGTACCGACGACAGGAGAGGCGTGCCGGCCCGAGAGTTGCGCCGGCGTGACCGGCTGGGGGAGGGTGATTGTACCCGGGGGGCCTTCCTTGTGGCCCCTGGGGCTTTCACCCTGGTCGGGGCGGGCGTCCTGTACGGCCGTGCATGACGCCGCGGGCAGGTGTCGCGCAGGCCGTCGATGCGTCACTGGCCGAGACCTAAAATGCGCGGTTTCATCCTCGTTGCCCCCGCATGCCCAAGGTGCCTTCCTCTCCCGCGTCCAGTCCGGCGCCCACGCCCGACACGGGCCCGATGCCCGTCAGCTACGAAGCGGGACTCCAGGAACTGGAGCAACTGGTCGCGGAACTCGAATCGGGCCAACTGCCGCTCGACCGGCTGCTGGGCAGCTACCAGCGCGGCGCCGCGCTGCTGGCCTTCTGCCGCGACCGGCTGCAGGCGGTGGAGGACCAGATCAAGGTGCTCGACGCGGGCAGCCTCAAGCCGTGGGCCGCCGAATGACCGCGGCCACCACGTCCTCCGCCTGGGACCAGGCCCGCCTCGCGCTCTGGAGCCGCCCGCACCTCGAGCGCGTCGAACAGGCGCTGTCGGGCTGGGTCGGCGTCGATTCGCCGGTGCTGCTCGGCGAGGCCATGCGCTACGCGGTGCTCGACGGCGGCAAGCGGCTGCGGCCGCTCTTGGTGCTCGCGGCCAGCGAGGCGGTCGGCGGCAATGCGGCCGCGGCGCTGCGCGCGGCCTGCGCCACCGAGCTGATCCATGCCTATTCGCTGGTGCACGACGACCTGCCGTGCATGGACAACGACGTGCTGCGCCGCGGCAAGCCCACCGTGCACGTGAAGTTCGGCGAGGCCGATGCACTGCTCGCGGGCGACGCGCTGCAGGCGCTGGCCTTCGAGCTGCTCACGCCCGATGGCGACGAGGTGCCGCCCGCGATGCAGGCCACGCTGTGCCGCATGCTGGCGCGCGCCGCCGGCAGCCAGGGCATGGCCGGCGGCCAGGCGATCGACCTCGCGAGCGTGGGCGTGGCCTTGAACGAAGCGCAGTTGCGCGAGATGCACCGGCTGAAGACCGGCGCGCTGCTGCAGGGCAGCGTCGAGATGGGCGCGGCCTGCGGCACCGGTGTTTCGCCCGCGGCGCTGACCGCGCTGCGCGGCTACGGCGCGGCGATCGGCCTGGCCTTCCAGGTGGTCGACGACATCCTCGACGTGACGGCCGATTCGCAGACCCTCGGCAAGACCGCCGGCAAGGATGCCGCGGCCGACAAGCCCACCTATGTGTCGCTGCTGGGGCTCGAGGGAGCCCGGGCCCAGGCCTCGCAACTGCTCGACGACGCGCTCGCCGCGCTCGATGCGAGCGGCCTGAACGACACCGCGGCGCTGCGCGCCCTGGCCCACATGGTCGTCGCCCGCGACCGCTAGACAAGAACGAACACCACGATCCATGGCCGCTCCGCTGCTCCCCACGCTCCACGATCCGTCCCCCATCCGCCAGTACGACCGGGCCCAGCTCAAGCAGCTGTCCGACGAGGTGCGCGCCTGCGTGCTCGACAACGTCTCGCGCACCGGCGGCCACCTGAGCTCGAACCTCGGCACGGTGGAGCTCACGGTCGCGCTGCACCACGTGTTCAACACGCCGCACGACCGGCTGGTGTGGGACGTGGGCCACCAGACCTATCCGCACAAGATCCTCACGGGCCGGCGCGAGCGCATGCCCACCCTGCGCCAGCTCGGCGGCATCTCGGGCTTTCCGCAGCGCAGCGAGAGCGAGTACGACACCTTCGGCACCGCGCACTCGTCGACCAGCATCTCGGCCGCGCTCGGCATGGCCATGGCCGCCAAGCAGAAGGGCGAGGACCGCTTCACCGTGGCCATCATCGGCGACGGCGCGCTCACGGCCGGCATGGCCTTCGAGGCGCTCAACAACGCGGGCGTGTGCGACTGCCGGCTGATCGTGATCCTCAACGACAACGACATGTCGATCAGCCCGCCGGTGGGCGCGCTCAACCGCTACCTCGCGCAGCTGATGAGCGGCAACTTCTACGCCGCCGCCAAGAACGTGGGCAAGAGCGTGCTGCGCGCCGCGCCGCCGCTGTTCGAGTTGGCCAAGCGCTTCGAGCAGCATGCCAAGGGCATGGTGGTGCCGGCCACGCTGTTCGAGCAGTTCGGCTTCAACTACGTGGGCCCGATCGACGGCCACGACATCGACTCGCTGGTGCCCACGCTCGAGAACCTCAAGCACCTCGAGGGTCCGCAGTTCCTGCACGTGGTGACCAAGAAGGGCCAGGGCTACAAGCTTGCCGAGGCCGATCCCGTGGCCTACCACGGCCCCGGCAAATTCGATCCGCAGGTCGGCCTGGTCAAGCCCGCGTCGGCGCCCAAGAAGACCTTCACCCAGGTCTTCGGCCAGTGGCTGTGCGACACGGCGGCCAAGGACGGCCGGCTGGTCGGCATCACGCCGGCCATGCGCGAAGGCTCGGGTCTCGTCGAGTTCGAGCAGCGTTTCCCCGACCGCTACTACGACGTCGGCATCGCCGAGCAGCATGCCGTGACCTTCGCCGCGGGCCTGGCCTGCGAGGGCCTGAAGCCGGTGGTGGCGATCTA
The DNA here is from genome assembly GCF_057809595.1 of Variovorax sp. FG153. Taxonomy (NCBI): domain Bacteria; kingdom Pseudomonadati; phylum Pseudomonadota; class Betaproteobacteria; order Burkholderiales; family Comamonadaceae; genus Variovorax; species Variovorax sp. FG153. Next base: position 317,498 of record NZ_JBMDKG010000002.1, on the reverse strand, counting down.
CTCGACCTTCCTGCAGCGCGGCTACGACCAGCTGGTGCACGACGTCGCGATCCAGAACCTGCCGGTGGTGTTCGCGCTCGACCGCGCGGGCCTGGTGGGCGCCGACGGCGCCACGCATGCGGGTGCCTACGACATCCCGTTCCTGCGCTGCATCCCGAACATGAGCATCGCCTGTCCCGCCGACGAGCGCGAGACACGGCAGCTGCTGACCACCGCCTACGAGCAGGACCACCCGGTGGCCGTGCGCTATCCGCGCGGCGCGGGTGCCGGCGTCGAGCCGCACCTCGCGCTCGACGGCCTGCCCTTCGGCAAGGGCGAGCTGCGCCGCCAGGGAAAGCGCATCGCCATCCTGGCCTTCGGCACGCTGCTGTATCCGGCGCTCACGGCCGCCGAGGCGCTCGACGCCACGGTCGCCAACATGCGCTGGGCCAAGCCGCTCGACGTGGAACTGTTGCTCGAGGTGGCGCGCTCGCACGAGGCGCTGGTCACGCTCGAGGAAGGCGCGTTGATGGGTGGCGCGGGCAGCGCGGTGCTCGAGGCGCTGCAGGCCGCCGGCGTGCAGGTGCCGGTGCTGCAGCTGGGCCTGCCCGACCGCTTCATCGAGCACGGCGACCCGGCCAAGCTGCTGGCCTCGATCGGGCTCGACGCGCCCGGCATCGAGCAGTCGATCCGGCAACGCTTCGGCGCTGTCGCAGGGTAAACCCCCGCCGCCCGTGTGTAAGGGCGTTTTTACAATCGTCCAGGCCTGTCGATGCACAGGCCTTCAGAACGTGTTCATGGTCTTTTCATGGTGCCCGTTGCCCCGCAAAGCTGGCAGGTGCAAGGCGCAAAGCGCAGCCGGGCTGGTGGCCCGGCGAGCATTTGCAACGCCGCAGATGCCAGCTTTGCGGGGCAACCCGAAGGGCAAGGCAGCAAAGCGCCGCACTCGTCGTTGCGCACCTTGTCCAGGCATCAGCCTGGACGGCGGCGCGCGCCTAGATTGCGACGCTTTGCTGCCTTGCGGGCACCATGAAAAGACCATGAGCACGTTCTAGACTTACAAAAGTCCCCAACGCGGTCACAAGCCGCGTTTCGTTTTTCTTGAAGCACTCGGAGTGAAATCAATGGATCGTCGTTCCCTCATCAAAAACGCCGGCATCGCCGGCGTTCTGGCTGCCGGCATCGCGCCTGCCGTTCATGCGCAGGCCGCGGTGCGCTGGCGCCTGGCGTCGAGCTTCCCCCGCTCGCTCGACACCATCTTCGGCAGTGCCGAAATGCTTTCGAAGACGGTCAAGGCCCTGTCGGGCGGCAAGTTCGAGATCTCCGCGCACCCCGCGGGCGAACTGATGCCCGCGTTCGGCGTGGTCGATGCGCTGCAGGGCGACACTCTGGAGATGGCCCAGTCCGCAGCCTACTACTTCACCGGCAAGGATCCGATCTTCGCCTTCAGCTGCGCGGTGCCCTTCGGCCTGACGGCCCGCCAGACCGATTCGTGGAAAGAGTACGGCAACGGCCGCAAGCTGCTCGACGCCTTCTTCGCCAACTACAACTTCCGCACCGCCAGCGCCGGCAACACCGGCACGCAGATGGGCGGCTGGTACCGCAAGGAAATCAAGACCGTCGAGGACCTCAAGGGCCTGAAGATGCGCATGGGCGGCGGCGTGTTCGGCGAGGCGATGGCCAAGCTGGGCGTGGTGTCGCAGAACATGCCCGCCGGCGACGTGTACCAGGCGCTCGAGAAGGGCACGCTGGACGCGGCCGAATTCGTCGGCCCGCACGACGACGAGAAGCTGGGCTTCAACAAGGTCGCTCCCTACTACTACTACCCCGGCTGGTGGGAAGGCGGCGCTGACCTCGAGTTCTTCATCAACAACAAGGCCTACGCCAAGCTGTCGGACGAGAACAAGGCCATCCTCGATGCGGCCACCAAGGTGGCGGCGCGCGACATGATCGCCAAGTACGACGCCTACAACCCGGTCGCCCTGAAGAAGCTGGTGGCCGCCAAGACCCAGCTCAAGGCGTTCCCGAAGGCCGTGATGGATGCCGGCTTCAAGGCCTCGATGGACACCTTCGCCGAGCACGAGGCGAAGTCGCCCGAGTTCAAGAAGATCCACCAGGACATGCGCGCCTTCCAGCGCGACCAGATCCTGTGGAACCGCTTCTCGGAGTACCCGTTCAACCAGTACATGAACTCGGTCAAGATCTGAGTTCCACGGCCGGGAGGGCGCCAGCCCTTCCCGGACCGGGCCACGAAAAAGGCCGGCCGCTCGCGAGAGTGGCCGGCCTTTTTCCTGGGGGGCGCCCCGGAGGGCGCCGCCCGCGCGTCAGGGCTTCTTGTCGCCCTGCTTGAGCGCGTCCTCCATCGCCTTGAGCGGATCGCTCTCGGCCGGCTCGGCCGGGGGCGTCGGCGTTTCCGTGCCCTGCGGCGCGCCGGCATCGGGCGTGCTGCCCGGCGTCGCGTCGGGCGAGGCCGGCTGGTCGTTGCCGTAGGGCTCGGAGGACGGGGCGCCGTCTTCCGACTTCAGGCTGTCGCGCATCTGCGCGCCGATGTCCTCGAGGTTGACGTTGACCTCCTTGTCGAGGCTGCCGGTCACCAACTGCGGGAAGGCGATCAGGATGCCCACCATCGTCAGCTGGATCAGCACGAAGGGGATCGCGCCCTTGTAGATCTGCATCGTGGTCACGGGCTCCATGACCTTCTGCGTCACGCGGTCCACGTACTGCTTCTCGGGCGCGACCGAACGCAGGAAGAACAGCGCGAAGCCGAAGGGCGGGTGCATGAACGAGGTCTGCATGTTCACCGCCAGCAGCACGCCGAACCAGATCAGGTCGATGCCCAGCTTGTGGGCCACCGGCGCCAGCAGCGGCACCACGATGAACGAGAGCTCGAAGTAGTCGAGGAAGAAGGCCAGGAAGAACACCAGCACGTTCACCGCGATCAGGAAGCCCACCGGGCCGCCGGGCAGCGCCGACAGCAGGTGCTCGACCCAGATCGGGCCGTCGGCGGCCTGGAACACCAGGCTGAAGACCGTGGCGCCGATCAGGATGAACATCACGAAGCTCGAGAGCTTGGTGGTCGAGGCCAGGCCCTGCTTGAGCAGGGTCATGTTCATGCGCCCGCGCAGCCAGGCCATGACCAGCGCGCCCACCGCGCCCATCGCGCCGCCTTCGGTCGGCGTGGCCACGCCCAGGAAGATGGTGCCCAGCACCAGGAAGATCAGCAGCAGCGGCGGGATCAGCACGAAGGTGACGCGCTCGGCCAGCCGCGACAGCAGGTTGAGCTTCAGGCCCTTGTTGACCAGCGCGATCACCAGCGCGACGAACACGCCGCCGCACATGGCGACCACGACCTTCTCGTCGGTCGCGACCGAGGTCACTTCCTCGCCCTGGAACCAGGTGTGCACGGCCGCCATGTTGCGCGCCAGCACCACGGCCACCACGGCCGAGAGGGCCGTGAGCGCCACCAGCGAGACATAGCCGCCGCTGCCGTTGGGTTCGCGGAAGGTGCGTGCCTCGGGCGGCAGCGCGGGCACCTGCGCGGGCTTGAAGATCGCGAGGAAGACCACGTACAGCACGTACAGGCCCATCAGCATGAAGCCGGGCAGGAAGGCGCCCTTGTACATGTCGCCGACGCTCTTGCCGAGCTGGTCGGCCATGATGATCAGCACCAGCGAGGGCGGGATGATCTGGGCCAGCGTGCCGGAGGCTGCGATGACGCCGCTGGTGAGCCGCCGGTCGTAGCCGTAGCGCAGCATGATCGGCAGCGAGATCAGGCCCATCGAGATGACCGAGGCCGCCACCACGCCGGTGGTGGCCGCCAGCAGCGCGCCGACGAAGATCACGGCCAGCGCCAGGCCGCCGCGCATCGGGCCGAACACCTGGCCGACGGTGTCGAGCAGGTCCTCGGCCATGCCGCTTCGCTCGAGGATCAGCCCCATGAGCGTGAAGAAGGGGACCGCCAGAAGCGTGTCGTTGGCCATGATGCCGATGAGCCGCTGGGGCAGCCAGGCCATCACCGAGGACTGGAACACGCCCAGTTCGATGCCGATCAGGCCGAAGAACAGACCGCAGGCGCCGAGGCTGAAGGCCACGGGAAAGCCCAGCAGGAGGAAGCAGATCAGCCCCGCGAACATGATCGGGGCGAAGTTGGCGACGATGAATTCCATGGTGTGTGTCTGGTGCGCTCAGTGCTGCGGCTTGGCCGAGGTGCCGGCCTTGGCGGCATCCGCCTCGGCCTGCAGGCGCAGGGCTTCGATGAGTTCGGCCTCGGCCGTCTTGTCGGTCAGGCGGCCCATGGGATCGGGTCCCTGGCCGCGCAGGAACGCGATGCGCTTGATCAGTTCGGACCAGCCCTGCAGCAGCAGCAGCACGAAGCCCACCGGCAGCGCCGCCCACACCGGCCAGCGGATCAGGCCGCCGGAATTGCCGGACACCTCGCCCGACTGGTACATCTGGATCACCACCGGGGTCGAGAGGTAGAGCACCGCCAGGCACAGCGGCGTGAGGAAGAAGGCGAAGCCGATGATGTCGATCCAGACCTGCTTGCGCTTGGACAGGCGGCTGTTGACCACGTCGATGCGCACATGCTCGCGGTGCAGCAGGGTGAAGCCCGCGGCGATCAGGAACGACCACGCGAACAGATACCACTGGACCTCGAGGAACGCGTTCGAGCTGGTGTTGAAGACCTTCCGCACGAGCGCGTTGACGGCGCTGATCACGGTGGCGGCCAGGATGAGCCAGATGGCGTATTTGCCCACTTGGGCGTTGAGCCAGTCGATGGCCCGGGACAGCTTGAGCAAGCCTTGCATCACATCTCCATTTTTGTAGTGGAAGCCGCCCCGATACGAATGCACCCGACGCACCGACGTTGTGCGCCGGCGGGTCGGGTGCGGGGAAGCGGGCTGAATTCTAATGAACTACCCCGGGGATTACCTTCAGGGGCTACCCCGGGGGCGGTGGCCATAATGGGCCATGGCCCAGACACCGCGCCCCGCGTCCGACCCGGCGGTTTCCATGCCCGCCAGCATCGACTCCCCCGACATGCTCCGCGCCGGCCGCGAACTGCTGTCGCTGGCGCTGATCGATGCGCGCAACCACACGCTGCACCTGCTGTCGCTCTACGAGCAGGCGCTGGGCTCGGCCGCGCTGCCGGTGCCGCCCGAACTGCAGCGCGAGGAGGGCATGCAGCCGCCGGTCTGGCTGGCCGGCCACATCGGCTGGTTCGCCGAATGGTGGATCGGGCGCAACACGCAGCGTGCCTTCGGCGCCGACTGTCCGGTGCGACCGACGCGGCTCGCGGCCATCGATCCCGGGGCCGACGACTGGTGGAACCCCGCGCAGATCGGCCCCGAGCGCCGCTGGGCGCCCGGGCTGCCGGACCTGGCCCAGACCAAGGCCTACCTGCTCGAGACGCTCGAGAGCACGCTCGAACTGCTCGAGCATGCGGCCGAGACCGATGCGGGCCTCTACTTCTACCGCCTCGCGCTGTTCCACGAGGACCTGCGCGGCGAGCAGTTCGTGGTGATGGCGCAGACCCTCGGGCTGCCGCTGGGCATCGAGCAGGCGCCCGTGAGCGTGGTGCGCGAGCCGCTGGCGCTGCCTGCCACGCGCTGGGAGCTGGGCCGCGGCGAGGCCGGCTTCGCCTTCGCGCAGGAGCGCGGCGCACACCGCGTCGACGTGCCGGAGTTCGAGATCGATGCCCAGCCGGTCACCTGGAACCAGTTCACCGAATTCGTCGACGACGGCGGCTACGACCGCGAGGAGCTCTGGCACGGCGAGGGCTGGCGCTGGCTGGCCGCGCAGGCCGAGGGCCGGCGCGGGCCGCGCCACGTGGAGCAGATCGGCGCGGCGCGCAGCGCCACCGGCGGCTCGGTGCTGCAGCAGCGCTTCGGCGCCACCGTGCGCGCGGCCGGCCACCACAGCGCGGTGCACCTGAGCTGGTGGGAGGCCGATGCCTGGGCCCGCTGGGCCGGCCGCCGCATCGCGACCGAGGTCGAGTGGGAGATCGCGGCGCATGCCGCGGCGCGGCGTGGTTTCCGCTGGGGCGACGTGCACGAATGGACCGCGGGCACGCTGCAGCCCTGGCCCGGCTACCGCGCCGATCCTTGGAGCGGCGGCGGCGAGTTCGATCCCGCCGCGGGCTTCGGCCGCGCGCGCGTGCTGCGCGGGGCCTCGTTCGCCACGCGCGCGCGGCTGCGCTCGATGCGGCGGCGCGGCTTCGCGCTGCCGTGGCGCGACGACGGCTTCCTGGGCTTCAGGACCTGCGCGCTGTAGCCGGCGTGGCGTTCAGTCCATCCGCTGCAGCTGCACGTCGGTGACGGCCACGCTGCCCGAACCCTTCGGGAAGCGCAGCGTGACCTGCCGGATGTGCGCGAGGTCCACGCCATGCAGCGCGAAGGCCTTCAGCGGAACCGCCACCATGTTCAGCAGCGGCCGGGTGGTGCCCGTGTCGGCATAGATCGCGTCCTCGGGCGCGTCGACCAGCGGGATCGCGCCGTCGGGCTTGCGCGCGATCCCGTAGAGCGCATCGCTGAAGTCGCTGCCCTTGAGCGCGGCCTTGCGGCCCTGCGTGTCGACGAGCGCGATCTCGACCTCCTGGCCGATCGGGGCCAGCACGGCGACGCGCACGCTCAGCGTGTCGAAGCCCTGGGTTGAAAGATCGCCGGTGTCGATGGCCATGACGGGGCCGGCCGCTTCCCATTGCAGCTGGGCCTGATCCGTGGTCGACCAGGTCAGCAGGGTTTTGCCGTCGTACGAGGATGGGCGGTACAGCTCGCCTTCCTTGAACAGGCGCTCGACCGGGCGCTGGCTCAGCGGATCGGTGCAGGCCGCCTTGCGGCCGCCCAGCAGGCCGTCGATGGCCAGGAACTGGCATTGGACGGTCGCCTCGAAGCGCTCGTAGCGCGTCGCGAGTCCGCTCGCATTCCTGGCGCTGGCATCGGCGTTGCGGAAGTCCTGGAGCAGCTTGCGCTGGGTGGCGGGCTGGTGCACCGTCAGCACGACGCGCTCGTCGCACTGGCGCTCGCCGGCCGGGCAGCCCGCGGAAGGAATGGGCGCCTGTCCCTTCCAGTACGGCGCGAACTGGAACTCGTCGCCCACGAAGTAGCGCAGGAACGACTGCATGAGGAACTCGCCGTTGCGCCGCTGGTCGTCGGCGCCGAGCCGCAGCGTCTCGATCTTTCCCGCCTTGCAATAGAGCGGCGCGTTCTTCTCGGAATCGTCGTTCTCGGACCAGTGGTCGTTGTAGAAGTTGTGGTTGGCGCCTCGCACGACCACCTGGTATTTGGGCGCGGTCTCGTCCGCCGCCGTGTTGCGGCTGTCGTCGAAGATCTGCGCGCCCGGCATGTTGTAGACGTCGCCGTCGCAGGTGGGCAGCAGCGTCGCGAACGGCACGTAGGTCACGTTCGACAGCCGCCGCGCGTTGATCGGCGCCAGCGAGAAGACCGCGCGGATCCGGTGCGGCGGCTCGCTGCCCGATGGCAGCAGCACGCCCGATTCGCGCAGGGCCTCGGGCGAGGAGACCTGCTCCAGCCACGCGCTGCTGCCCGCATTGATGAGCTTCGGCATCGAGCTCGCGTCCCGGAAACGGGCGCTGGCCTTTTCCAGCGCGGCCTTCTCCGCGTCGAGCACCGCCTGGGCCGCCGCGACCTGTTCGCTCCATCGCCGCAGGTCCTGCTTCAGCGCCTCGATCACCGCAGGCGCCGCGGGCGGCGACTGGCCCTGCATCGCCGTGAGCGCGGCCTGCGCCATGATGAGCTGCACGGTCAGCTGGCTGACGGTGGCCGAGGCGGCCTCGACCCGCTTCTGGATCCGCGCCTGCTCGGCCTCGGCGAGCGCGGCCGCCTGGCGGATCTCGCGCGCGGCTTCGACGTTCTGGTAGCTGATGCCGATGCGCTGCCGGTTCAGCTCGACCGCGTAGGCCACCGCCTCGGCGCCTCGGGAGTGGCCGACGATGCCCACGCGGTCGAGGTCCAGCTTCCCCTTGAGCCCGGGCAGTTCGACGCCGTTGAACACGCCCGTCGCATTGCCGGCGCGCAGCAGGTCGAGCGTGGTCATCAGCAACTGGCCGCGCGCGAGCGCGCCGGCGTCGGATGCGTTGATGTTGTTGAGGCCGTTGATCTTGCCCGCGTCGATCGAGAAGGCCACGTAGCCGTTCTCGGCCAGGCCCTTCTGCAGGTAGTCGTAGCCCTTGGCGTTGTTGAGGTCGGAGGCGTCGTGCATGCCGTGCAGGAACACCACCACCGGATGGCCGCCGGCGGCGGAGGGTTGCACCTTCGACGCGCCCGGCGCACCGGCCTGAGCCATCGGATAGCGCACCGTGCCTCGCAGCGGCACGGTATAGATCACGTCCTTGTACTGGGCATCCGACACCGCCGTGGTGCCGAAGCCGTAGACGATCTGCTCCGACGACAGGTAGCTGCCTTTTTCCCCGAACGGCACGGTCGAGGTGAAGCGCGTGATCGCCGTGGGGTCCGCCGGGTTGGGCGGCGCGGTCACGGAGATCGTCGGCGCGGGGTCGGCGGGTGCGATGGGCGGGACCGCGAGCGGCCGCACGGCCGTGTCATCGCCGCCGCCGCATCCGCTCGCGAGCACGCAGGCCAGGAGCATCGCGCAGGCTGCCGCCGCGCGTGTCGAACGCTTTGTTTTCAATTGCTTTCTCCCAAGATTTCTTAAGAATCGAGGCGAATCGCGACGGGGTTGCAACGCGCCTCTGGCGATGTCCGGATCGCGAAAGCAATGAATCGAAGACGGGGGCGTCGACGTTTGTAGGAGTCCTGCATCTCGCGGTGCGGACCGCGAGGCCGAAGCAAGTCACATGCCTTGCCGGTGCCGTGCCACGGTGCAGACGCAACCGCGTGGCGATGGCCGCGCCGGGCCTCAGCGCTCGCCGCCGTGCTCGGAGGCCAGCGGCGGTGCCACTTCCTCGAGCGGCTTGCGTTCCGCGTCGGCCGCATAGCGCAGCGCGAGCAGCCCGGCCACCACCACCAGCACCGAGGCCAGGCAGTAGCCGACCATCACCGCGCCGCGGCTGCCGGTCTCGATCAACAGGCCGAACAGCAGCGGCGCCGCGAAGCCGCCCGCGCCCATGCCGATGGCATAGAAGATCGCGATCGCCATCGCGCGCATCTCGAGCGGGAACACCTCGCTGACCGTGAGATAGGCCGAGCTCGCGGCGGCCGAGGCGAGGAAGAACACGGCCGACCAGCACAACGCCTGGCTGCGCGCATCGAGCCAGCCCTGCATGAAGGCCCAGCCGGTGAGGGCCAGCCCCACGCCCGCGAGCACATAGGTCAGCGCGATCATGCGGCGCCGGCCCACGCTGTCGAACAGCGGGCCCAGCAGCAGCGGCCCCAGCACGTTGCCGAGCGCGAACGGGAAGATGTAGAGCGCCACGCTGGCCTCGGGCACGGCGTAGAAGCGCGTCAGCACCAGCGCATAGGTGAAGAAGATCGCGTTGTAGAAGAAGGCCTGCGCGATCATCAAGGCGAGCGCGACCACGCTGCGCTGCCGGTAATGCTGCAGCAGCACGCGCGCCACCTGCCGCATCGGCGGGCTCTCGCGGCGCGCGGCCGTGTAGTCGACGTAACTGCGCGGCGCGGACAGCGGCCCGTGCTGCGCCGAGACTTCGGCCTCGATGGCGCCGACGATGCGCTCGGCCTCATCGGCGCGGCCGTGCGCAATCAGCCAGCGCGGGCTCTCGGGCACATGGCGGCGCACCAGCAGGATCGCCACCGCGAGCACCGCACCCAGGCCAAAGCCGGCGCGCCAGCCCCACACCGGACCGATCACGCGCGCGTCGAGCAGCACCAGGCTCAGCCCGGCGCCGAGCGCGGCGCCGATCCAGAAGCTGCCGTTGATCGCGAGGTTGACGCGGCCGCGCACGCGCGCGGGGATCAGCTCGTCGATGGCCGAGTTGATGGCCGCGTACTCGCCGCCGATGCCCAGCCCGGTGACGAAGCGGCACAGCGCGAAGAAGGCGAAGTCGGGAGAGAAGGCCGTGGCCAGCGTGCCCAGCGTGTAGACCACCAGCGTGACCAGGAACAGCTTCTTGCGTCCGAGCCGGTCGGTGAGCCGGCCGAACAGCAGCGCGCCGAGCACGGCGCCGGCCACGTAGATCGAGCCCGAGAGGCCGATCTCGCCGGCCGTGAGGCCGAGCGTGTCGGGCCGCTCGAGCACGGCGCCGATCGAGCCCACCAGGGTGACCTCGAGGCCGTCGAGCACCCAGGCCACGCCGAGGGCGATCACCACGCGCCAGTGCCAGCGCGACCAGGGCAGGCGGTCGAGGCGGGCGGGGATGTCGCTGCGCAGCGCCGTCATGTGCCCGATTATGGGAAGCGTGCCGTGCCCCGCGTTGTAGGACCGGCGCTGCAATGCGCCGGTGCCATGCGTTGTCCGTTCAGGCCGCGACGGCGGCCGATGCCTGCCGGATGCCCATGGCCTCGAGCGTCTCGGCGATGGCGGCGACCGCGCCCGGAATGCCCGCGTCGCCGAAGTGCCCCATGCAGCCCACGCGGAAGGTCTCCACTTGCGTGAGCTTGCCGGGGTAGAGGATGTAGCCGCGCTTCTTGACCTCGTTGTGGAAGGTCTTGAAGTCGTAGCGCGGATCGTCGGGCGCATGGAAGGTGACGATGATCGGCGCCTGGATGGCCGGGTCGAGGAAGGCGCGCAGGCCCAGCGCGGCCAGCCCGCTCACCAGCGCCTTGCAGTTGCGCGCATAGCGGCCGCCGCGCGCGGCCAGGCCGCCTTCCTCCAGGTACTGCGCGATCGCGGTGTCGAGCGCGGCCACCACGTGGGTGGGCGGCGTGAAGCGCCACTGCGTGGTCTTCTCCATGTAGACCCACTGGTCGTACAGGTCCAGGCTCAGCGAGGGGCTGTGGCCTTCGCATTGCTCGAGCGTGCTGCGCTTGACGATCACGAAGCCCATGCCCGGCACGCCCTCGAGGCACTTGCCCGAGGCCGCGACCACGGCATCGAACGGCGTCTTGCGCGCGTCGATCTCGAGCGCGCCGAAGGAGCTCATGGCATCGACGATCAGGCCGCGCCCGTGCTTCGCAACGACCAATGCGATCTCGTGCAGCGGGTTGAGCACGCCGGCGCCGGTTTCGCAGTGCACCACCGCGACATGGGTGATGCCGGGGTCGGCCGCGAGCGCGCGGTCCACGTCGGCGGGCGAGATCTGCTTCTCCTCGGTGTAGTCGATGGTGGTGAGCTTGCGGCCCAGCACCTTGCAGATCTTCGCGAGGCGCTGGCAGTAGGCGCCGTTGCTCGGCACCAGAACGTGGCCGTCGCGCGGCACCACGGTGCCGATGGCGGCCTCGACCGAGAAGGTGCCGCTGCCCTGCAGCGGAACGCATTCGTGCGTGCCCGTGCCGTGCACGATCTCCAGCACCTGGCGGCGGATGCGCGCGGTGATCTGGTTGAAGTCGCCGTCCCACGAACCCCAGTCGCGCAGCATCGCCTGGCGCGTGCGCTCGGACGTGGTCAGGGGGCCGGGGGTGAGCAGGATCGGATGCGGGGCTTGACTCATGGTGTCTCCAGGCAGGGAAGGGGAATGAGAGGGGGCCGTTCAGCCGCGGCCCAGGTTGCGCCAGGCCTGCGTGCGCGCGAGCAGCACGCGCGTGAGCAGCGCATAGGCGATGCACACTAGCGTCGAGGTGACCACGATCAGGCTGGCCAGCGCGGCGGCCGGGCCGATGTCGCCGGCGTCGTCCATGTGCATGATCGCGACCGACGCGAGGATGGTCTCGGGCGTGTAGAGGAAGATGGCGCACGACAGGCTGGCCATCGACACCACGAAGAAGTAGCGCCCGATGTCGAGGATGGCCGGCAGGCACACCGGCACCGTGACGCGCAGGAAGGTCTTGAAGAACGGCACCTTGAGCGAGGCCGAGACGGCTTCGAACTCGTTGTCGATCTGCTTGAGCGCGGTGACGGCCGTGAGGTGGCTCGAGGTGTAGTAGTGCACCACCATCGACACGATCAGGATCGCCATCGTCTGGTAGAGGAAGTTCAGCGGGTTGGCCGGATGGTTGAAGAACATCACGTAGCCCAGGCCCAGCACCAGGCCCGGCACCGCCATCGACAGCACGGCCATCAGGTGCATGCCCTTGCGCATCAGGCCGAGGCCGCGCGTCTTCTCGATCAGGTAGGAACCCGTGAACACGATCAGCGAGCCGGCCACCGCGGTGGCCATGGCCACCAGCAGGCTGTTGCCGTAGGCCGCGGCCATGTCGCTCTCGACCAGCACGAAGTGGTAGTGCTTGAGCGTGAAGGTCTGGTCGTAGGGCCACAGCGCGATCAGCGAGGTGTAGACCGCCATGCCGATGGTGGCCAGCAGGAAGGCGCAGACCACGGTGCAGAACAGCGTGAGCAGCGTGTCGGCCACGCGCCGGCGCTTCGGGCTGTAGGGCACCGAGCGCGCCGTGAGCTGCGCCTTGAGCTTGCGCCGCACCACGTAGTCGATGACGAAGGAGACGATCGACGGCAGCAGCAGCAGCATGCCGACCACCGCGCCGATCGAGAAGTTGTGCTGCCCGACCACCTGCTTGAAGACGTCGACCGACAGCACGTTGAAGTTGCCGCCGATCACCTTGGGCGCGCCGAAGTCGCTGACCACGTAGGTGAAGACCACGGTGGCCGCGCTGATCAGGCCGTACTTGCACGAGGGCAGGGTGATGGTCATGAACTGCCGCAGCGGCCGCGTGCGCAGCGCGGTGGCGGCCTCGTAGAGCCGGCCGTCGGCCAGCGACAGGGCAGTGACCAGGATCATCAGCGCATGCGGGAAGGTGTTGTAGACCTCGGCCAGGATGATCCCGGGCGCGCCGTAGATCGAGGTGCCGCCCAGCAGGAACTTGAGCGCGCCCTGGTTGCCGAACCACTGCACGAAGGAGATCGCCGACAGCAGCGAGGGCGCGAGCAGCGGGATCAGCGCGATGAGCCGGAACACGGCCTTCAGCGGTGCCGGCATGCGGCTGCGCGTGAGCGCATAGGCGAACACGAAGGCCGTGGGCACCGAGATCGCGACCACCGCGGCCGCGACCCAGACCGAGTTCCAGGCGGCGCGCAGCAGGCTCGGCGTCTGGAAGTAGGTGATGAAGTGGGCCAGGCCGACGAAGCGGCCGTCCTTGTCCTGCACCGCGTGCGCGAGGATGGTGAGCAGCGGCGCGACCAGGAACACGAACAGCATCGCCATCACGACGCACAGCACGGCGCGCGCGATGGTCTCGTCGCGGCTCCAGCGCAGGGCGGGCCGCGTGCTCATGGCCGGCTTGGCGGCGAGGGGATGGGCCAGCGTGCTCATGGTTGCGGCGCGCGCGCTGCGGAGAAGGCGCGGATGCGGTTGGCGCGCAGCGCGATGTCGACCGTGTGGCCCTCGCGGATGCCCAGGTCGTGCAGCTGGTTGAGCGAGAAGTGCAGCCCGAGCGTCTGGCCGTGCAGCGCGTCGGCCGTCACCTCGGCGATGCACAGGCCGCCGAGGAACTCGACCTTGGTGACCATGGCGCGCAGCCGGTTGGCCGTGTCCTCGCGCAGGTGCTCGACCGCGCGGTCCTCGGGCCGCAGGTAGAGGTTGACCGCCTCGCCGGGCTCGAAGGCGCCGTCGCAGGCATCGCACTGCAGCTCCATGTCGCCCACTTGAAAGCGGTGGTTGCCCAGCGCCACCGAGCGCAGCACGTTGACCTTGCCGACGAAGTCCGCCACGAAGGGCGTGGCCGGCTGCTCGTAGACCTCCATCGGCGTGCCGACCTGCTCGATCACGCCGTGGTTCATCACCACGATGCGGTCGGCCATCGACAGCGCCTCCTCCTGGTCGTGCGTGACCATGATGGTGGTGATGCCGACCTGCTTCTGCAGCCGGCGGATCTCGCCGCGCAGGCGGATGCGCTCGAGCGCGTCGAGCGCCGACAGCGGCTCGTCGAGCAGCAGCAGGCCGGGACGGGTGGCGAGCGCGCGCGCCAGCGCCACGCGCTGCTGCTGGCCACCCGAGAGCTGGCTCGGGTACTTGGCGCCCGAGGTCGGCAGGCCGACCAGCTTGAGCAGCTCGTCGACGCGCGCCTTGACCTCGGCGCGCCGGGCCCGCCCGTTGACCAGGCCGTAGCCGATGTTCTCGGCGATCGTGAGGTTCGGGAACAGGGCATAGGACTGGAACACGATGCCGTAGTCGCGCCGGTCGGGCGGCAGCCACGAGACGTCCTTGCCGTTCTGCAGGATCTGGCCCGCGGTCTGGGTCTCCAGCCCCGCGATGATGCGCAAGAGCGTGGTCTTGCCGCAGCCCGAGGGGCCGAGGAAGCACAGCATCTCGCCGGGGTTGACGCGCAGGTGCACGTCGCGCAGCGCGCTGAAGGTCTCGAAGTCCTTGCGGACCCCGATGACCTCGAGCGCCGCGGCGCCGCTCGCGGGCCGCCGGCCGGCCATGAACGGGGTGTCGGTCGTATCCATTGTTCGCACTCGTCGTTGGCGGACGCGGCGGGGCGCGTGTCCGCGGGTTGGAGGAAGACGGCAGGCGGGAGAGGCGGGGCGAGCTCTTACTTGGGTTCGGCCTTGCCCTCGTAGCGCTTGCTCCACTCGGCCAGGATGCGTTCGCGGTTCTTGGCGGCCCAGTTCAGGTCGTTCTTCGCGAGCAGCTTCTCGTAGTTGTCGGGAATGCCCTCGAGCTTCGAGACCACGCCGGGATAGGCCACCACGGCCCACCAGCGTGCGCTGATCTGGTTGGCCTCCTTGCTCGCCATCCAGTCGGCGAAGCGCTTGGCCTGCTCGAGCTTGGTGCTGGTCTTCATGAGGCTGGTGGCCTCGATGTCCCAGCCCAGGCCTTCCTTCGGGAAGATCAGGTCGACCGGGGCGCCCGACTTCTTGACCTGGTGGGCGCGGAACTCGAAGGAGATGCCGATCGGGAACTCGCCCGCGCCGGCCTGCTTGCAGGGCTTGGAGCCCGAGTGCACGTACTGCGCGATGTTCTGATGCAGCGCGTCCATGTACTTCCAGCCCTCGGCATCGCCCCACAGCTGCAGCCACGAGGAGACGTCGAGGTAGCCGGTGCCGCTGGAGGCCGGATGCGGCATCGAGATGGCGCCCTTGTAGACCGGCTTGGCGAGGTCCTTCCAGCTCTCGGGCTTGGGCAGGCCCAGCTTCTGCGCCTCGACCCGGTTGAAGCAGATGGTGGCGGCCCAGACGTCCATGCCGACCCAGGCCGGCGGGCGCGCGGCATCCGAATAGGCGGGGTTCAGTTCCTTGAAGCCCTTGGGCTCGTAGGGCAGCAGCATGCCTTCCTGCTGCAGCAGCGCGAGGCTGCTGGCGGCCAGTCCGGCCACCACGTCGGCCTGCGGATTGGCTTTCTCGGCCAGCAGCTTGGCGGTGACGATGCCGGTGGAGTCGCGCACCCACTTCACCTCGATATCGGGATTGGCCTTCTCGAAGGCGTCCTTGTAGAGCTTCATGGCATCGGTCTCGAGCGCGGTGTAGACCAGGAGCGAGGTCTTCTGCGCCCAGGCGGCGCCACTGGTCGCGAGGCCGAGCGCCGCGGCGCACAGGACGGCCGCGAGACGGCGCGAGCTTGGTTTCATCGTCATCTGTTTCTCCTGAGAGGGCTTGCTGTCACGAAAGGGTGAGTGGCGGGCGTCCGGGGCCTGGCGGCCGGGATCCGGTGAAAGCAATGTAGATTGCCAACTTAAGACTGTCAATAAAAAATTGTTGACAGTTTTCAATCCGAGGCTGGAGAATGCGTTCCATGGTCACCAGCAATCCCTCCTCCGCCCTCGCGTTCCTCCAGTCCAGCTCGCTGCCGATGCTGATGCAGGAGGAGATCGAGCGATTGATCATGACGGGCGAGCTCCCGGTGGGCAGCCGCATCAACGAGAGCGAGCTCTCGCAGCGCTTCAACACCAGCCGCGGCCCGATCCGCGAGGCGCTGCGCGCGCTGGAGGAGGCGGGCCTGGTGCGCAACGAGAAGAACCGCGGCGTCTTCGTGCGCGAGATCGCGTTCGAGGAAGCGGACGAGATCTACGAGCTGCGCGAGGCGCTGGAGGAAATCATCGGCCGCCGCGTGGCGCTGGCGATCAAGCCCGATGCCGTCGAACGGCTGCGCGCCATGCTCGACGCCATGCGCTCGGCGGCCCAGGCGCAGGACGTGGAGCAATACGCGCAGCTCAACCTGCAGTTCCACGAGATCCTGCTCGACACCGCGGGCAGCAGGAAGCTGACCGAGACCTACAAGCGCCTCGTGAAGGAGCTGCACCTGTTTCGCATGCGCGCCCTCGACAGCGGCGGCGGCCTGCGGGTCTCGGCCGACGAGCACCGCGACATCGTCGAGGCCATCGCCAGCGGCGACCCCGAGATCGCGGGCCGCGCGCTGCGCCGGCATGTCGCGGGCAGCCGCGCGCGCATGCACAAGGCCTTCGGCCGCGCCGATGCCGAAGCCGCCACCACGAACAACCCACCAAAGGAAGTCTGAAATGACACCGGAGACCCTCGAAGTCAATGCCAGGAGTTATCGCTGGATGGCGCGCCCGATCGTGGTCGTGTGCGTGGACGGCTGCGAGCCGGCCTACCTCGACGCGGCCATCGCCGCCGGCGTGGCGCCGTACATCGGCCGCATGCGAAAGGAGGGCGCCGACCTGCTGGCCGACTGCGTCGTGCCGTCCTTCACCAACCCGAACAACCTGTCGATCGTGACCGGCGCGCCGCCCGCGGTGCACGGCATCTGCGGCAACTACTTCTTCGACCGCGAGCTGGGCCAGGAAGTGATGATGAACGACCCCAGGTACCTGCGCGCCGGCACCGTGCTGGCGGCCTTCGCCGACGCGGGCGCCAAGGTGGCAGTGGTCACGGCCAAGGACAAGCTGCGCAAGCTGCTGGGCCACCGCATGAAGGGCATCTGCTTCTCGTCCGAGAAGTCGGACCAGGTGACGATGGAGGAGAACGGCATCGACGACGTGCTCGGCATGGTCGGCATGCCGGTGCCCTCGGTCTACAGCGCCGAGCTCTCCGAGTTCGTGTTCGCGGCCGGCGTGAAGCTCATGGAATCGCGCCGTCCCGACCTGATGTACCTCTCGACCACCGACTACGTGCAGCACAAGGCAGTGCCCGGCAGCGAGCAGGCCAATGCCTTCTACGCGATGATGGACCGCTACCTGGCGCAGCTCGATGCGCTCGGCGCCACCATCGTGCTGACCGCCGACCACGGCATGAACGACAAGCACGGCGCCGACGGCTCGCCCAACGTCATCTACCTGCAGGACGTGCTCGACGGCTGGTACGGCACCGGCACCGCGCGCGTGATCCTGCCGATCACCGATCCCTACGTGGTGCACCACGGCGCGCTCGGCTCCTTCGCCACGGTCTACGCGCCCGACGAGGGCAGCGTGCCGGGCTGGATCGAGCGCATCCGCCAGGTGCCGGGCATGGAGTCGGTGCTGTCGCGCAAGGAAGCGGCGCAGCGCTTCGAACTACCCGCCGACCGCATCGGCGACATCGTGGTCGTGAGCGAGAAGAACACCGTGATCGGCACCGCGGCCAGCCGCCACGACCTGTCGGCGCTCGAGGTGCCGCTGCGCTCGCACGGCGGCGTGTCGGAGCAGCGCGTGCCGCTGATCTGCAACCGCCCGGTGGCGGGCATCGCCGCCGGCCGCCGCCTGCGCAACTTCGATGCGCTCGACATCGCGCTGAACCACGCCCAGTAACCGACCGCCGGAGCACCCATGAGCCAAGCCACGCTGAAGCCAGGCACCATCCACCGCGAAGCCCTGCGCATCGCCGGCGAGCGCGTCTACCGCGACCGCACGATCGAGGTCACCTATCCCTACACCGGCGAGGTGATCGCCACCGTGCCCAAGGCCACGCTCGACGACGTGCGCAACGCGCTGCGCATCGCGCGCGACTACAAGCCCACGCTCACGCGCTACGAGCGCTACAAGATCCTGATGCGCGCGGGCGAGATCATCGCCTCGCGCCTCGACGAGATCTCGCGCACCATCACGCTCGAATCGGGCCTGTCGCGCAAGGACTCGCTCTACGAGGTGGGCCGCGCCTCCGACGTGCTGCTGTTCGCGGCCAACCAGGCGCTGGTCGACGACGGCCAGGTGTTCTCCTGCGACCTCACGCACCACGGCAAGAGCCGCAAGGTCTACACGCTGCGCGAGCCGCTGCAGGGCGCGATCACGGCCATCACGCCGTTCAACCACCCGCTCAACCAGGTGATCCACAAGGTGGCGCCGGCCATCGCCACCAACAACCGCATCGTGCTCAAGCCCAGCGAGAAGACGCCGCTGGCGGCCTTCCTGCTGGCCGACATCCTCTACGAGGCCGGCCTGCCGCCGCCGATGCTGTCGGTGCTCACGGGCGACCCGCGCGAGATCGCCGACGAGCTGCTGACCAATGCCGACGTCGACCTCGTCACCTTCACCGGCGGCGTGCCGATCGGCAAGTACATCGCGGCCAAGGCGGTCTACAAGCGCCAGATCCTCGAACTCGGCGGCAACGACCCGATCATCGTGATGGACGATGCCGACATCGAGGAAGCGGCCACGCTCGCGGCCAGCGGCTCGTACAAGAACTCGGGCCAGCGCTGCACCGCGATCAAGCGCATGCTGGTGCACGAATCGGTGGCCGACCAGTTCGTCGAGCTGCTGGTGGCCAAGACCCGCGCATTGAAGTACGGCGACCCGATGGATCCCGACACCGACATGGGCACGGTGATCGACGAGGCCGCCGCGAAGCAGTTCGAGGGCGTGGTCAACGAGGCCATCGCGGCCGGCGCGAAGCTGCTGTACGGCAACGAGCGCCGCGGCGCGCTGTATTCGCCGACCGTGCTCGACCGCGTCGATCCCGGGATGACGGTGGCGAAGCACGAAACCTTCGGGCCCGTGTCGCCGGTGATCCGCTTCAAGACCATCGACGAGGCGATCCGCATCTCGAACGGCACGGCCTACGGCCTGTCGTCGTCGATCTGCACCAACCGGCTCGACCACATCACGCGCTTCATCCGCGAGCTCAACGTCGGCAGCGTCAACGTGCGCGAGGTGCCGGGCTACCGGCTCGAACTCACGCCCTTCGGCGGCATCAAGGACTCGGGCCTTGGCTACAAGGAAGGCGTGCTCGAGGCGATGAAGAGCTTCACCAACACCAAGACCTACTCGCTGCCCTGGTAACCATGAGCCTGAGCCTTCCCGACATCGTCGGCCTGTTCGAAACCAAGGGCCATGCCCAGTACGACGGCGAGCCCGTCACCCAGCTCGAGCATGCGCTGCAATCGGCGCACCTGGCCGAGCAGGAGGGGGCGGACAGCGCGCTGATCGCCGCCTCGCTGCTGCACGACCTGGGTCACCTGCTGCACGACTTCGGCGGCACGCCGACGCAGCAGGGGCTCGACGACCTGCACCAGTACCGCTGCCTGCCGTTCCTGCGCGCGCTGTTCGGCCCGGCCACGCTGGAACCGATCCGGCTGCACGTCGATGCCAAGCGCTTCCTGTGCGCGCGCGAGCCCGGCTACCTCGAGGCGCTGTCGCCCGATTCGCAGCGCAGCCTGCAGCTGCAGGGCGGCGTGTTCGACTCGGCGCAGGCCAGTGCCTTCGAGGCGCTGCCCTACGCGAAGGACGCGGTGCGGCTGCGGCGCTGGGACGACACGGCCAAGTGCGCCGACGCGAAGACGCCGGACCTCGCGCATTACGTGCGGCACCTGGAGGCCGCGTTGAAGCCCTCCGCCATCGCGGCATGAGCGCTACGCCACCGGTCGTGCTGGCGCGCCGCCCGGCCACGCGGGAGGACGTTCCCTTCCTGCTCGCGCTGCGGCAGCGCACGATGAACGGCCACGTGGTGGCTTCGGGCGCCGAGGTCAGCGATGCGCACCACATGGCGCGGCTGATGCACCGCTTCGAATGCGCCGAGTTGCTGCTGCACGAGGGCGAGGCGGTCGGCCTGCTCAAGGTGTCGCGCGATCCGCACGAGTGGGTGCTGATCCAGATCCAGCTCGCGCCCGGCTATCAGGGGGGCGGCATCGGCACCCGGTTGTTGGCCGAGATCGTCGCCGAGGCCGGACGCGCCGGTGTGGACCTCACGCTCAGCGTGCTCAAGGCGAATCCGGCCCGCGCGCTCTACGCGCGCTTCGGCTTCGTCGTCGAGCGCGAGTCCGAGTTTTCCTACGAGATGCGGCGCAAGCCCTGACCCCTTCACGGAGCCGCCATGCGCCCCTTCTGGATCGAACAGGCTCTGTTCAACGACGGCGACCTCGCGCCCGCGCTGCAGGGCGAATGCGAGGCAGACCTCTGCATCGTCGGCGGCGGCTTCACCGGCCTGTGGACCGCGATCCAGGCCAAGCAGCAGGCGCCCGCGCTCGACATCGTCATCCTCGAGAGCGACCTCTGCGGCGCCGGCGCGAGCGGGCGCAACGGCGGCTGCCTGCTCACCTGGTCGGCCAAGTTCCTGACCCTGCGCCGGCTGTTCGGCGAGGACGAGGCGGTGCGCCTGGTCAAGGCCTCGGAGGCGGCGGTGCAGCACATCGCCGACTTCTGCGCCGTCCACGGCATCGACGCCGAGCTGCGCCAGGACGGCACGCTCTACACCGCCACCTCGCCGGCCCAGGTCGGCACGCTCGATCCGATGATGCGCGCGCTCGAGGCGCGCGGCATCCATTCCTACCGCACCCTGCCGCCCGAGGAAGTGGCGCGGCGCTCGGGCTCGGCGCGCAATCTCGCGGGCGTGTATTCGCCGATCGCGGCCACCGTGCATCCGGGCAAGCTGGTGCGCGGGCTGCGGCGCGTGGCGCTGGCGATGGGCATCCGCATCCACGAGCGCACGCCGATGCTCGACTTCTCCACCGGCCATCCGGTCGTGGTGCGCACGCCGGCCGGCAGCGTGCGCGCGAACAAGCTGGTGCTCGCGATGAATGCCTGGATGGCCAGCCGCTTCGCGCAGTTCGAGCGCACCATCGCCATCGTGTCGAGCGACATGGTGATCACCGAGCGCTGCCCCGAGCTGCTCGCGCGCAGCGGCCTGACCGACGGCGTGTCGGTGCTCGATTCGCGCACCTTCGTCTATTACTACCGCAGCACGGCCGATGGCCGCCTCATGCTGGGCAAGGGCGGCAACACCTTCGCCTGGGGCGGGCGCATGGCCAAGGTGTTCGACGAGCGCTCGCCCTACGAGGCCGAGCTCACGCAGGCGCTGCGTTCCTTCTTCCCGGCCCTGAGCGAAACGCCGATCACCGCGAGCTGGAACGGCCCGTCCGACCGCTCGGTCACGGGCTTCCCGTTCTTCGGCCGGCTCGATGGGGCGCCGCACATCTACTACGGCTTCGGCTACTCGGGCAACGGCGTCGGGCCGACCTACATGGGCGGGCAGATCCTGTCGTCGCTGGTGCTCGACCAGGACAACGCCTGGACGCGCAGCCCGATCACGAAGGGGCCGCTCGGTTACTTTCCGCCCGAGCCGGTGCGCTACGTGGGATCGATCGTGGTGCGCGACGCGATCCGGCGCAAGGAGCGGGCCGAGGACGAGAACCGCCAGCCGTGGCTGGTGGACCGCATGCTCAGCAAGCTCGCCAACGCCGCGGGCAAGGCCGACAAGGCCTGACCCGCGGCGGCGGGCCGGGCGGGCCCGCACGTCATGGCATCCGTCTATGATCCGCGCGCCGCATGGGAGCGGCAGGCATCACAACACGAAGACGAGGAGAAGGCATGACATATTTCAAGGCCGTGCGCCGCCGCACGTTCTGGCTGGGCGCGTTGCTGGCCGTCGCGAGTCTTGCCGGCTGCGGAACGCCGCCGACATACAAGCTTCGCCCCGTCACCGGCCAGTCGCCGGGGACTTTCTCGCTGGCCCATTCCAAGGCGGTCGAGGACGAGCGCCATGGGACGCGTCATCTGGATGCGGCCAAGAGCATCGTTTACTCCCAGAACTTCGGTGGTGGCGGCGCGGCCCTTGGCCTGCTGCTCGGCCCGTTGGGCGTGGCGGCCAACATCAGCATGATCGACAGCAACACCGAGGCGGACGCCGTGCGCCTGCGGGGCAAGCTGACGCTGGCACCACGGGAACTGTTCCTCGCGGCCGCGACGCAACAGGGCCTGGAGGTCGTGGACGATGCCGCGACCGGCGTGCCGGGCCGCACGCTGGCCACGCCCTACCTGTTCGTGAGCAAGACCGACAACGACCGCCTGCTGACCGCGGCGGCGGTGCGGCTGGAGTACGGGCAGGGCGCCGACCAGTGGTCGGGCGTCTACATGTACCAGCTGCCTTCGTCCTACCAGCTGGACGACCTGGCCCGCCTCACGCCCGAGATGCAGGCCCGCCTGGGCGCGGAGGCGGCCCAGGGCTTCTCGGCGCTCGCGGCCTTCATCGCGAAGGAAGCGCCGCAGCAGGACGGCCAGGCCAAGGGCGGGACCGAGAAAGACTTCAGCTACAAGTCGGATCTGCTGACGCCCCGCATCGAGATCGAGATGAATGGCCGGTTCATCGCGCGGTCCGGCGACCTGATCTGGTTCAGGAGCTTCGGCGGTGTGTATGCCGTGCGCACCTCGAACATCAAGGTCATGTCGGGCGGAGTCTGATCAGTTGGTTTCCGCCAGCGCGTCGCCCAGCGCATTGATCATGCGATCGATCTCCGCCTTCTCCGAGACGAACGGCGGCGCGAGTTGGATGGTGTCGCCGCCGTAGCGCACGTAGAAGCCCTTCTTCCAGCAGTTCATCGCGATCTCGTAGGGACGGCGCGCCGGTTCGCCGGGCAGCGCGGCGATGGTGAGGCCGGCCGCGAGGCCGAAGTTGCGGATGTCGGCGACGTGCTTGCTGCCCTTGAGGCTGTGCACGGCGTTCTCGAAATGCGGCGCCAGCGCCTTCACGCGCGCGGGCATGTCTTCCTTCTGCAGCACGTCGAGCGCGGCGATGCCGGCGGCGCAGGCCACGGGGTGGGCCGAGTAGGTGTAGCCGTGCGGGAACTCGAGCATGTAGTCGGGGCCGCCCGCGGCCATGAAGGTGTCGTAGATCTCCTTGCTGGCGATCACGGCGCCCAGCGGCTGCGCGCCGTTGGTGATCTGCTTGGCGGCGTTCATGATGTCGGGCACCACGCCGAAGGCATCGGCGCCGGTGAGCGTGCCGCAGCGGCCGAAGCCGGTGATGACCTCGTCGAAGATCAGCAGGATGTTGTTGGCGGTGCAGATGTCGCGCAGGCGCTTGAGGTAGCCCTGCGGCGGGATCACCACGCCGGCCGAACCCGCGAAGGGCTCGACGATGACGGCCGCGATGTTCGAGGCGTCGTGCAGCGCGATCAGGTCGAGCAGGCGGTCGGCCAGCTCGGCGCCGTTCTCGGGCATGCCGCGCGTGAAGGCATTGGCCGCGAGCTGGGTGTGGGGCAGGTGGTCGGCCTCGACGCCCTGGCCGAACAGCTTGCGGTTGGCGCCGATGCCGCCGACCGAGATGCCGCCGAAGTTGACGCCGTGGTAGCCCTTCTCGCGCCCGATCAGCCGGGTCTTGCTCGCCTGGCCCTTGGCGCGCCAGTAGGCGCGCGCCATCTTGAGCGAGGTGTCGGCGGCCTCGGAGCCCGAGCCGGTGAAGAAGACGTAGTCGAGGCCCGCGGGCGTCAGTTCCTTGAGCCGGTTGGCGAGCTCGAAGGACAGCGGATGGCCGAACTGGAAGGCCGGCGAATAGTCGAGCTTCGCGATCTGGCGGCTCACCGCCTCGGTGATCTCGGGGCGGCCGTGGCCCAGGCCCGAGCACCACAGGCCCGAGAGGCCGTCGAAGATCTTGCGGCCTTCGTGGTCGGTGAAGTAGGCGCCCTTGGCCTCGACGATCAGGCGCGGGTCGGCCTTGAACTGGCGGTTGGCGGTGTAGGGCATCCAGTGCGCCTCGAGCCAGGCGGCATCGGTGCGCGGGGCCGGGTTGGCGAGGTCGGGCGTGGCGAGGGTCATGGGTGCGTCCAGGTTGGGTGGGAAAGGTGACGCGACTATTGTTGGCAAGCCATTCAGTGTGGAGAATGGCGCAATATCAATGTTCACTTGACGGTCCATGCAAGTAAAAGAAGGCGCCTCCACGGCCCGCAGCCGTGCCGTTCTGGGCCAGCTCAGCGACATGGACCTGCGCCTGCTCAAGGTGTTCAAGAGCGTGGTCGACTGCGGCGGCATGGCGGCCGCCGAGCTCGAGCTCAACATCGGCACCTCGACGGTGAGCCGCCACGTGAAGGACCTCGAGACCCGGCTCGGCCTGGTGCTGTGCCGGCGCGGCCGGGCCGGCTTCGCGCTCACGGCCGAGGGCCAGCGCGTCTACGACGAGACGCTGCGGCTCCTCGCTTCGGTCGATGCCTTCCGCGGCAGCATCGACGACATCCACAACCGCATGGGCGGCCAGCTCGAGGTGGCGCTGTTCGACAAGACCGCGACCAATCCGCAGGCGCGCATCGGCGAGGCGATCGCGCGCTTCGCCGAGGTGGCGCCCGAGGTCAGCCTGGCGGTGCACGTGGGTTCGATCAACGCGATCGAGCAGGGCGTGCTCGAGGGCCACTTCCAGATCGGCATCATCCCGGCGCACCGCAGCTCGAAGAGCCTGGTCTACGAGGAGCTGTTTGGCGAGACCATGCTGCTGTATTGCGGCCGCGGCCATCCGCTCTTCGAGGCCAGCCATGCGAAGCTCACCTGGCCCAAGCTGCGCGAGCACCATTTCGCGGGCCTGGGCTACCACTCGCCCAACATGGAGCTGAGCCACCGCGCGCAACTCTCGCGCAAGGCCACGGGCTTCGACCAGGAGGCGATCGCCACGCTCATCCTGTCGGGGCGTTTCCTGGGCTTCCTGCCCGACCACTATGCGCAGGTGTTCGAGCAGCGCGGGCTGATGCGCCCGGTGCTGCCCGAGCGCTTCCACTACGAATGCCGCTTCGTGAGCCTGCTGCGGCGTTCGCCGAAGCCTTCGCGCGCGGTGCTGGCGTTCCAGGCCTGCCTCACGGCGGCGCACCGCGGCAAGTAGGAGGCGCGCTCAGCGCTGGGCGTTGGGCACCAACAGATGCTTGGCGCCGATGTGCGCCTCCATCTCGTGCATGTGCTGCTCGGCGTCGACCATGTGCTCGCTCATCAGCCGCTGCACCGTCGCGGCGTCCTCCTTGCGGTAGGCCGCGAGCAGCTGCGTGTGGTAGTCGACGTTGGCCTCGCCGAAGTGGTGATGGTCGAGCGCCTTCTTGTAGACCACGAGGTCGCGCAGCAGGTCGTTGAGGAAGCGGCACATGAAGGACAGCACCGGGTTGGGGCAGGCCTCGGCCAGGATGGTGTGGAAGGCCAGCTCGGCCTCGCGCTGGATGCGCTGCTCGTCCTCGGAGGCCGGTTCCTTCGTGCACAGGCGCACGTTTTCTTCGAGCCGCTCGAACATCTCGGGCGTGAGCCGGCCCACCACGCTGACCGCGAGCTCGGGTTCGAGCGCCTTGCGCAGCTGGTAGATGTGGTGGCCGTCGAGGTGGTGGAAGTGCAGGAAGTTGCGCAGCGGCTCGGACGCATGCTCGACCGACACCTGCTGCAGGTAGGCGCCGCCGCCGGGCCCGGTGCGGATCGAGATCAGGCCGCTGACCTCGAGCGCCTTGAGCGCCTCGCGCACCGTGCTCTTCGAATAGCCGAACAGCTCGATCAGTTCCTTCTCGTTCGGCAGCCGGTCGCCGGGCTGCTTGCGCTCGGCCACGATCCAGCGCTTCACGTCCTCGACGATGACGTCCGAGAGCTTTTGTCGCTTCGGGCGGTGTTGCCCCACTGTCATGCCCACGCTCGATGTCCCTCGGGAGATGCGCGGAATGCGCAACAGCGCGCGATCTTACCCAGCGGTACTGGGTGCATCGGCGTGGTGCACGCGGGCGGGGCGAGGGGGCCGCGAATTCGGTGGTTTTTGGGCACGAGGATTGCTAGCGGGTTTTTACCAGCATATTAATCCTATTTATCCGCTTAAATTCGCCGCGACCGCGGACGCCCATCCCCTCCACCCTCACCACGACGGAGTTCCTCTTGCAACGCAGACACCTTCTCCAACTGGCCGCCCTGTCGGCCGCTCCCGCTTCCCTGCTGGCCGGCCGTTCGGCTTTCGCGCAATCGGCCGAGGCGATCCGCTTCGGTTGCCCGGTGCCGATGTCGGGCGCCTTCGCGGCCAACGGCAAGTTCGCCGACCTCGGCATGAAGCTGGCGATCGAGCAGTACGGCAGCGTGCTCAAGCGTCCGCTGGCCTACACGGTGCTCGACACCGAGGGCAAGCCCGCGACCGCGGTGCGCAAGGTGCAGGAAGCCTCGCAGCAGCAGGGCGCGAAGTTCTTCGCGGGCGGCATCCTGTCGTCGGAAGCGCTGGCCATGGGCAAGGAGGCCGAGAAGGCCGGCGGCCTGTTCATCACCACCGCGGGCGCCGACGAGATCACCGGCAAGGACTGCAACCCCGCCACCTTCCGCTGGTCGGTGCCCACCTTCGGCGCCATCGAGCAGACGGTGCGCCCGCTGGTCGCGCAGATGCCCAAGGCCAAGCGCTGGTACACGATCACGCCGCAGTACGTGTTCGGCGACGGCCTCCTGAGCGCGGCCAAGACCATCTTCCAGGAGAAGGGCATCGAGCACGTGGGCAACAGCTACCACTCGCTCAACGAGAAGGAGTTCAGCGGCTACCTCACCAACGCGATGGCCGCCAAGCCCGACGTGCTGCTGCTGCTGAACTTCGGCGCGCAGTCCTCGGCCGCGCTGCGCCAGGCGGTGAGCTTCGGTATGCACAAGAACATGACGATCCTGATGGCCTGGGCCTCGGGGCTCGAGCAGTTCGACGAGCTCGGTGCCGACCTCTGCGACGGCGTGTACTTCGGCGCGCAGTACTGGCACACGGTGGATACGCCGCTCAACAAGGAGCTGGTGAAGCGCACCGCCGACAAGCTCAAGATCGTGCCCAACTACAGCCTCGCGGGCTCGTACGTCTGCACCAAGATCCTGATCGACGGCATCGTGAAGGCCGGCACGGTCGACCAGAAGGCCGTGATCGCGGCGCTCGAGGGCATGAAGTTCGACGGCCTCACGGGCAGCGAGGAGATCCGCAAGGCCGACCACCAGGTGGTGAAGGACTACTACCTGCTCAAGGGCAAGGCCAAGTCGAAGATGAAGGACGCGGCCGACTACGTCGAGGTGGTGAGCTCCGGCAAGTCCTTCCTGCCGGTCGACAAGACGGGCTGCAAGCTGGCCTGAGTCACGCCGGTTCCGCGACTTCGTCCGCGCCACCGCGGTGGCACGGCGGGGCGCGGTCCGCCCGCACGCTCCATTTCCCACACCCATGTCCGTCTACCTGCTCCAGACCATCAACGGCATCGGCATCGGCATGCTGTATTTCCTGCTGGCCGTCGGCCTGTCGATCGTGTTCGGCCTGCTGCGCTTCGTGAACTTCGCGCATGGCGCCTTCTACCTGCTGGGCGCCTACCTGTGCTTCCAGGCGCTGCAGTGGGGCCTGAACTTCTGGGCCGCGCTGGTGCTGGTGCCGCTGGCCGTCGGCGCGCTCGGCTGGCTGGCCGAGAAGCTGCTGCTGCGCCGCGTCTACGCGAAGGCGCATGAATTTCACATCCTCGTCACCGTGGGCCTGGCGCTCGCGGTGCAGGAGATCGTGATCGTCT
Source organism: Variovorax sp. FG153 (assembly GCF_057809595.1). Taxonomy (NCBI): domain Bacteria; kingdom Pseudomonadati; phylum Pseudomonadota; class Betaproteobacteria; order Burkholderiales; family Comamonadaceae; genus Variovorax; species Variovorax sp. FG153. The sequence continues at coordinate 289,945 of NZ_JBMDKG010000002.1, read as the reverse complement.
TCTGGGGCCCGCTGGGCAACAGCGTGCCCACGCCCGACCTGCTGCAGGGCGTGGTGATGTGGGGCAGCTTCATCTATCCGAAGTACCGGCTGTTCGTGATCGGCTTCACCGCCGTGCTCGCGGTGCTGCTGTGGTGGGTGCTCGAGGGCACGCGCCTGGGCAGCGCGGTGCGCGCGGGCAGCGAGTCGACCGAGATGGTCTCGCTGCTCGGCATCAACGTGTTCCGCGTGTTCAGCCTGGTGTTCGCGCTCGGCGCGGCCACGGCGGCACTGGCCGGCGTGCTGGCCGCGCCGATCCGCGGCGCCGAGCCCTTCATGGGCGTGGAGGCGCTCGGCTTGGCCTTCGTGGTGGTGGTGATCGGCGGGCTCGGCAGCTTCGGCGGCGCGCTGGTTGGCGGCCTGCTGATCGGCATCGTGCAGAGCCTGATGAGCACCCTGTGGCCGCCCGGTGCGAGCCTGATGATCTACATCGCGATGGCGGCCGTGCTGCTGCTGCGCCCGCATGGCCTGCTCGGCCGCAGAGGATGAACGCCATGCCCAGAAAAATCACTTTCCTGCTGGCACTGGCCGTCACGCTGGCGCTGCCGCTTTTCATGCGCTCGGGCTCGCTCGCGAGCGAGGTGCTGATCTACGCGCTCGCCGCGCTCGGCTGCAACCTGCTCTTGGGCTACACGGGCCTGCTGTCCTTCGGCCAGGGCATCTTCTTCGGCCTGGGCAGCTACACCATCGCGATCCTGCTCACGCGGCTCGCGCTGCCGATGCCGCTGGCGCTGCTCGCGGCCATCGGCATGGGCGCGCTCGGCGCGGCGCTGGTCGGCTGGGTCGCGATCCGCCAGCGCGGCACCTACTTCGTGATGCTCACGCTGGCCTTCGCGCAGATGTTCTATTTCGTGGCCTACACCGCCTCGGGCCTGACCGGTGGCGACAATGGCCTGCTCGACGTGCCGCGCCCGGCCTTCATGGACACGCCGTGGAAGTACTACGCCTTCGTGGCCGTGATGTTCCTGATCGCTTTCGGCCTGCTGCTGCGCGTGACCGATTCGGTGTTCGGCCGCACGCTGCTGGCGATCCGCGACAACGGCGACCGCGCCGCCGCGGTGGGCTACGACCTGCGGCGCTTCAAGCTGCTGGCCTTCGTGATCTCGGGCGCCGTCACCGGCCTCGCGGGCGGACTGCACGCCATGATGACCGGCATCGCGCCGCTGTCGAACGCCGAGTACCACACGAGCGAGATGATCCTGGTCATCACCGTGATCGGCGGCACCGGCAACCTGTTCGCCTCGGTGCTGGGCTCGGCCTTCTACGTGCTGCTGGCCGACTGGCTCTCCACGCTGTGGCCGCGCTGGCTGCTGCTGCTGGGGCTGCTGCTGATCGGCGTGAGCATCGGCATGCAGCGCGGTCTCTGGGGGCTGGGCGAGAGCGCCTGGCGACGCATCTTCGGGAAGGGCGCGCAAGGCGCCGGCGCCTCCGCCGCGCAGGGAGAGAAAGCATGAGCGACGTCCTCATCGAAGCCGTCGGCGTCACCAAGCACTACGGCAAGTTCGCCGCGCTCGGCGGCGTCGACCTCCAGATCCGCCGCAACACCGTGCACTCGGTGATCGGCCCGAACGGCGCGGGCAAGACCACGCTGTTCCACATGCTCACGGGCACCGGCACCACCACCGGCGGGCGCATCCTGTTCGACGGCCACGACGTGACGCGCGAGCCCGACCACCGCCGCGTGCAGCGCGGCATGGCGCGCTCGTTCCAGGTCACGAGCCTGTTCGGCAGCCTCGCGGTGCGCGAGAACCTGCGCGTGGCGGCGCAGGGCATCGCGCCGCGCCAGGCCATGAACTGCTGGCGCGCGCCGGTCGGCGACATGGCCTGCAAGGCGATCGTGGACGAGGTGCTGCAGCGCGTGGGCCTCGAGCGCTTCGCCCACGTGCCGGCGGCCGAGCTCTCGCACGGCCAGCAGCGGCGGCTCGAGGTCGGCATGGCGCTGGCCGCGCGGCCGAAGGCGATCTTCCTCGACGAGCCGACCTCGGGCATGGGCATCGACGACCTCGACGACATGAAGCAGCTGATCCGCGGCCTGCGCGAGGAGCACACCGTGGTGCTGATCGAACACAACATGAACATCGTGATGGACATCTCCGACACCGTGACCGTGATGCAGCTGGGCCGCGTGCTGGCCGAGGGGCTGCCGGGCGACATCCGCGCCGATGCGCGCGTGCGCAGCGCCTACCTCGGCAACATGATCACGGGAGGCAAGGCATGAGCGGCGGGAACATCCTCGAGGTCGAGGGCCTGCATGCGCACTACGGCAAGAGCCATGTGCTGCAGGGCGTGTCGCTGCGCGTGGGCGAGGCCGAACTGGTGACGCTGCTGGGCCGCAACGGCGCGGGCAAGTCGACCACGCTCAAGAGCATCGCGGGCGCGGTCACGCCCACGGCCGGGCGCGTGCGCTTCCAGGGCGCCGACATCGCGGGCCAGCCCGCGCACCGCATCGCCGCGCGCGGCGTCTGCCTGGTGCCCGAGCACCGCGGCATCTTCAAGCTGCTGACGGTCGAGGAGAACCTGCTGCTCGGCCAGCGGCGCGAGTCGCCGTGGCAGCTCGACGACATCTACCGCATCTTTCCGCGCCTGAAGGAGCGACGCCGCAACGGCGGCGGCCAGCTCTCGGGCGGCGAGCAGCAGATGCTGGCGATCGGCCGCGCGCTGATGAACCACCCGCGCCTCCTGATCCTCGACGAGCCGGTCGAGGGCCTGGCGCCGGTGATCGTGGAGGAGATCGTCGCGCAGCTCCAGACCATCAAGGCCGCGGGCGTCGCGATCCTGCTGGTGGAACAGAACCTCGAGGTCTGCGTGCAACTCGCCGATCGCCACTACATCGTCGAGCAGGGCCGGATCGTGCACGAGGCCGGCAATGCCGCCTTCATGGCCGATCACGACGTGAAAGACCGCTACCTGGGCGTGGGCCTCGCCTGAGGCGCCCCCATCGATTCAAAGAAAACCATGACACCACACACCGAACTGCGTATCGACGGCCAGCGCCTCTGGCGCTCGCTGATGGAACTGGCGCGCCTGGGCGCCACCGAGAAGGGCGGCGTCTGCCGCATCGCGCTGACCGAACTCGACCGCCAGGGCCGCGACCTGTTCGTGCGCTGGGCGCGCGAGGCGGGCTGCGAGGTGCGCGTCGACGCCATCGGCAACATCTTCGCGCGCCGCGCCGGCCGCAACGCCGCGCTGCCGCCGGTCACCACCGGCAGCCACATCGACACCCAGCCCACGGGCGGCAAGTTCGATGGCAACTACGGCGTGCTGGCCGGACTGGAAGTGATCCGCTGCCTCAACGACGCGGGCGTGCAGACCGAGGCGCCGATCGAGGTGGCCGTGTGGACCAACGAGGAGGGCTCGCGCTTCGTGCCCGTGATGATGGGCTCGGGCGTGTTCGCCGATGCCTTCACGCTCGAGCATGCGCTCGCGCAGCGCGACACCGAGGGCGTGAGCGTGGCCGAGGCGCTCGCGGCCATCGGCTACGCGGGCAGCGTGCCGGCCTCGGCGGCTTCGTCGCCGGTCGGCGCCTACTTCGAGGCGCACATCGAGCAGGGCCCGGTGCTCGAGGCGCACGAGCGCGTCATCGGCGTGGTCGAGGGCGCGCTGGGCCAGCGCTGGTACGACGTGGTGCTGCAGGGCATGGAGGCGCATGCCGGTCCCACGCCGATGGAGCTGCGCAAGGACGCGCTGCTCGCGGCCGCCGAACTGGTGACCGAGGTCAACCGCATCGCGCTGGCCCATGCGCCGCACGGGCGCGGCACGGTCGGCTGGATCGATGCCTATCCGAACTCGCGCAACGTGATCCCGGGCCGCGTGAAGCTCAGCGTGGACCTGCGCGCGGCCGACGACGTGGTGCTGTCGGCGATGGACGCCGCGCTCAAGGCCGCGGTGCAGCGCATCGCGGGCACGTCGAAGGTGGAGGCGACGCTCGAGCAGGTCGTGTACTTCCCGCCGCAGCCCTTCACGCCGGCGCTGGTGTCGGCGGTGCGCGAAGCGGCCGAGGCGCAGGGCCTGGGCTGGATGAACGTGATCAGCGGCGCGGGCCACGACGCGGTGTACCTGGCGCGCGTATGCCCCGCGGCGATGATCTTCGTGCCCTGCCGCGACGGCATCAGCCACAACGAGATCGAGGACGCGCAGCCCGATCATCTCGAGGCCGGCTGCAATGTGTTGCTGCAGGCGATGCTCCGCAGCGCCGGGGTGGCCGCATGAAGGTGCTGATCGCGCGTCTCAACCACGAGACCAACACCTTCTCGCCCGTGCCCACGCCGCTCGCGGCCTTCGGGCCCGACGGCCCGACCTTCGGCGCGCAGGCCTACCGCGACAACAAGGGCATGCGCACCGCGATGTCGGCCTTCATCGACCTGGCCGAGGCGGCCGGCGCCGAGCTGGTCACGCCGGTGTCGGCCTCGGCCAACCCGAGCGGGCCGGTCGATGCGCGTGCCTACGACGCGCTCACGCAACGCATCGTCGATGCGGCGCCGGGCTGCGACGCGATCCTGCTCGACCTGCATGGCGCGATGGTGGCCCACAACAGCGCGGACGGCGAGGGCGACCTGCTGCTGCGGCTGCGCGCGGCCGCGCCCGGCGTGCCGATCGGCGTGGCGCTCGACCTGCATGCCAACGTCACGCCCGCGATGGTGGAGAACGCCGACGTGATCGTCGGCTTCAAGACCTATCCGCACGTCGACATGTACGAGACCGGTGAACACGCGGGCCGGCTGCTGCTCGACCTGCTGGCGGGGCGCGGGCGGCCCGCGATGCGCTGGCATTCGCTGCCGCTGATGGCCCACACGCTGCGCAGCGCCTCCTACACCGGCGCGATGCAGCGCGCCATCGACGCCGCGCGCGCGGCCGAGGCCTCGGGCGAATCGCTCGCGGTGTCGATCCTCGCGGGCTTCTCGCTGTCGGACATCGAGGCGCCGTGCATGAGCGTGATCGTGGTCGACGCGCAGTCGGGCGAGCGCGCGCAGGCCACGGCCGACCGCATCGCGGCGCAGATGTGGAACGAGCGCGAGGCCTTCGTCTACGACAGCGAGCCGCTGGCCGACTCGGTCGCGCGCGCGAAGCAGCTGGCCGAAGGCGCCGAGCGTCCGGTGCTGCTGCTCGACCATGGCGACAACTGCATGTCGGGCGGCAGCTGCGACACCATAGACGTGCTGCAGGAGGCGCTGGCCCAGGGGCTCGAGGGCATCGGCGTCGGGCCGCTGTGCGATCCCGAGGCGGTGGCCGAACTGGTCGCGGCGGGCGAGGGCGCAACTGCGACGGTGGCGCTGGGCAACAAGGTCTCGCTGGCCGGCATCGGCCGCGAGAGCGCGCCGGTCCGGCTCACGGGCATCGTGCGCACGATCTGCGACGGTGAGTACGTCATCACCGGCCCGACCTACACCGGCCAGCGCGCCAGCATGGGCCGCACGGTGCTGTTCGACATCGGCGCCGCGCGCATCGTGGTCACCGAGCGCACGCAGGAGCCGTGGGACATCGGCGTGTTCGCATGCACGGGGCTCGATCCGCGCCGCGAGCGCTTCCTGCTGCTGAAGTCGCGCATGTACTGCCGGCCGGTGTTCGAGCCGCTCGCGGCCGCGCTGGTGGAGTGCGACAGCCGCGGCGTGACCAGTTCGGACTACGGACTGTTCCCGTTCGGCAAGGTGCGGCGGCCGGTGTTTCCGCTCGACCCGATCTGAAGGCTTTCATGACCTCCCACGTCATGGACCCCGAGCGCCGCTGAAACGACCATTCCTTCACCCCGCAACGTCGCGGGATTCAACGAAAGGAATCGTCGCCATGAACACCGCCGCCCACGACCCCGCCGCCATCGCCCAGGGCTATATCGCCGTCTGGAACGAGACCGATCCCGCGCGCCGCGCCGCGCTGCTCGAAGCCGGCTGGTCGGCCGACGCGCAGTACGTCGACCCGCTCATGCAGGGCAGCGGCCATGCGCAGATCAGCGCGCTGGTCGGCGCCGTGCACCAGCGCTACCCGGGCTTCCGCTTCAACCTGCTGGGCAAGGCCGACGCGCACGGCGACCATGTGCGCTTCTCGTGGACGCTCGGGCCGAGCGGCGCCGAGGACCTGATCCAGGGCACCGACTTCGTGCGGCTGGACGCGGGCAAGCTGCGCTCGGTGACCGGCTTTCTCGACAAGGTGCCGGTCGGCGCCTGAGTCAGTCCGCGGTGCCGGTGCCGCGCCCGCGCCAGAGCTTGCGGTAGACGGTGGCGCGGCTGATGCCCAGCGCGCGCGCCGCCTCGGCCACGTTGCCGCGGGCATCGGCCACGGCCTTGCGGATCAGCGCGGTTTCCACGTCGCGCAGCCGCGGTCGCGGCTCGGGCGCGGCGGCGCCGTGGCTGCTGCCGTCGCCGCGCTGGGGCCGCACCTGCACCCGCAGGCCCGACCACAGCGGCACCTCGAGCACCGCGTCGCCGCGCCGCGCGGCATCGAACAGCATGTCGAGCGGCAGCGCGAACAGGTCGTTGCAATGCAGGCCGCCCTGGCTGCGCGCCAGCGGCTGGTGCAGCATTTGCCGCGCCGCAGCATTGGCGCCCGTGACGTTGCCGCCGCCGTCGATGCACAGCAGGCCCTCGGCCGCCTCGCTGGTGGCGCAGCCGGGCCAGGCCAGGCGCAGCAGCATCGCACAGGGCGCGCGCAGCACCAGCGCGTTCTCGATGCTGCGCGCCGACAGGGTCGCGAGGTGGCGCAGCTCGGGCCGCTCGGCCACCTGCACGCCGGTCAGGTCGAGCATGCCGATGCAGTCGCCCTGGGGACCGAACAGCGGCGCGCCGGCGCAGCTGTAGACGCTGGTGTCGTCGAAGAAATGCTCGCCGCCGTGCAGCCAGACCGACTCCTGCTCGGCCAGCGCGGTGCCGATCGCGCTGGTGCCGATGGCGCGCTCCGACAGGTCGACGCCGATGCGCCCGATGTTGCGCGCATAGCGGCTCGCGTCGTCGGTGCCGTCGGGCAGCACGCCGAGGTCGACCACGATGCCCTCGGCATCGGTGAGCACGGCGAAATAGCGGGTGTCGGCGATGGCGCGCGACAGGCGTTCGATCACCGGACGCGCGGCCGACACCAGGGCGCGGTTGCGCTCCATCACCTCGCGCTGGACGCCGCGGCTCACGGGCTCGAAGCTCACGCGCTGCTGCGGCTGCTGGCCGGCCTCGATGCAGCGCTGCCACGAGCGGGCGATCCAGGGTTCGATGCGGCTGCCGGGCGGAACGCGGAGATCGGCGGCATCGCCATGGATCAGGGCCTGTCGGGCCTGGGCGATGGCCAGCGAGCGCTCGGGTGTCGGCAGGGCGTTGGAAGCGAGCATCTTGTTTGCGGGGCGCGTGGGACGCCCGTTTTGGGGACCTGCCGAACGGCAAGCTGTTTCATTTTGAGAATTTCAGGCCCCCGGCGCAAGCGTCGAGGGTTTTGCCTAGGATAGTGCAGGGGGTCGGCATCCAAGATGCCCACGGGGCCCGCCCATGCCGCCACGCCGCAGCGTGGGTGCGGGCCTGTCAGCCATCACCCTTCACGGAGACAGCCACATGCAGGTAGCCCTCAAGGTCAACGGCCGCTCGGTCACCGTCGACGCGCCACCCAACACCCTCCTCGTGCACGCGATCCGCGAGCACCTCCACCTCACCGGCACCCACGTCGGCTGCGACACCGCCCAGTGCGGGGCCTGCACCGTCCACGTCGACGGTCGCGCCGTCAAGTCGTGCAACATCCTGGCGGCCCAGGTGGCCGGCGCCGAGATCACCACCATCGAGGGCGTGGCCCAGCCCGACGGCACCATGCACCCGATGCAGGCCGCGTTCAAGGAATGCCACGGCCTGCAATGCGGCTTCTGTACCCCGGGGATGGTCATGAGCGCCATCGACCTGTGCACCCACCACCCCAAGTCGAGCGAATCCGAGATCCGCGAGCTGCTCGACGGCAACCTGTGCCGCTGTACCGGCTACCAGAACATCGTCAAGGCCGTGCAGATGGGCGGCGAGGCCATGGCCTCGGGCAAGCCGGTTCCGGTCCAGGCCACGGCCGCGGCCTGAGGAGAGCGACATGGGTGCCTCCGACTTCGCGAGCCTGCCGCACATCGGCAACGCGCTGCGGCGCAAGGAAGACTACCGGTTCCTGACCGGTGCGGGCAACTACACCGACGACATCACGCTGGCGAACCAGTCGCACGCGGTGTTCGTCCGCTCCCCGCACGCGCATGCGCGCATCGTCTCGGTCGACATCGTCGACGCGCTCACGATGCCCGGCGTGGTCGGCATCTTCAGCGGCAAGGACATCGAGGGCAAGATGGGCGGGCTGCCCTGCGGCTGGCTGATCAACAACCCCGACGGCACGCCGATGAAGGAGCCGATGCACCCGATCCTCGCGATCAACAAGGTGCGCTATGTCGGCGACCATGTCGCGATGGTGGTGGCCGAGACGGTCGAGCAGGCGAAGAACGCCGCCGAGGCCGTGGTGGTCGAGTACGAGGTGCTGCCCGCATTGGTCGGCGTGGCCGACGCGGCGAAGAAGGCCGGCGGCGTCACGATCCACGACGAGGCGCCCGACAACCAGTGCTACAAGTGGGCGCTGGGCGACAAGGCGGCGGTCGATGCCGCCTTCGCGGGCGCCGCGCACGTCACGAAGCTCGACCTGGTCAACAACCGGCTGATCCCCAACCCGATCGAGCCGCGCGTGGCCATCGGCAGCTACAGCCGCGGCACCGACGACTACACGCTCTACGTCTCGAACCAGAACCCGCACGTCGAGCGGCTGCTGATGACGGCCTTCGTGCTGGGCCTGCCCGAGCACAAGGTGCGCGTGATCGCGCCCGACGTGGGCGGCGGCTTCGGCTCGAAGATCTTCCTCTACGCCGAGGACGTGTGCCTGACCTGGGCCGCCAAGCAGCTCAACCGCAACATCAAGTGGACGGCCGAGCGCTCGGAATGCTTCCTGTCGGACGCGCACGGCCGCGACCACGTGAGCCATGCCGAGATGGCGATGGACAGTCAAGGCAAGTTCCTCGCGATGCGGGTCCACACCGACGCCAACCTCGGCGCCTACCTGTCGACCTTCTCGACCGCGGTGCCGACCATCCTCTACGCCACCCTGCTCGCGGGCCAGTACACCACGCCGCAGATCTACGTCGAGGTCGATGCCTGGTTCACCAACACGGCACCGGTCGACGCCTACCGCGGCGCCGGCCGGCCCGAGGCCACCTACCTGCTCGAGCGGCTGGTCTCGCGCTGCGCCTGGGAAATGAACCTGGGCCAGGACGAGATCCGCCAGCGCAACTTCATCACCGCCTTCCCGTACCAGACGCCGGTGGCGCTGCAGTACGACACCGGCGACTTCCATGCCTGCATGGACAAGGCGCGCAAGCTGGCCGAGGTCGAGGGCTATGCCCAGCGCAAGTCGGCCAGCGAGGCGGCCGGCAAGCTGCGCGGCATCGGCTACTCGAGCTACATCGAGGCCTGCGGCATCGCGCCGTCGAACATCGCGGGCGCGCTCGGCGCGCGCGCGGGCCTGTTCGAGTGCGGCGAGATCCGCGTGCACCCGACCGGCAGCGTGACGGTGTTCACCGGCTCGCACAGCCATGGCCAGGGCCACGAGACCACCTTCGCGCAGGTGGTGGCGGCGCGCCTGGGCATCGCGGTCGAGGCGGTCGACGTGGTGCACGGCGACACCGGCCGCGTGCCCTTCGGCATGGGCACCTACGGCTCGCGCTCGATCTCGGTCGGCGGCGCGGCCATCATGAAGGCGCTCGACAAGATCGAGGCCAAGGCCAAGAAGATCGCGGCCCACCTGATGGAGGCGAGCGACGCCGACATCGAGTTCGCCAACGGCGAGTTCACGGTCAAGGGCACCGACAAGAAGATCCCGTTCGGCCAGGTGGCGCTGACGGCCTACGTGCCGCACAACTACCCGCTCGACAAGCTCGAGCCGGGCCTCAACGAGACCGCCTTCTACGACCCGACCAACTTCACCTTCCCGGGCGGCACCTACATCTGCGAGGTCGAGATCGACAAGCAGACGGGCGAGGTGCGCGTGGACCGCTTCACCGCGGTGGACGACTTCGGCACCATCATCAATCCGATGATCGTCGAGGGCCAGGTGCACGGCGGGCTGGTGCAGGGCATCGGCCAGGCGTTGCTCGAGAACTGCGTCTACGACAACGAGACCGGCCAGCTGCTCACCGGCAGCTTCATGGACTACGCCATGCCGCGCGCCGCCGAGTTCCCGCAGTTCAAGCTCGACACCGTCTGCACGCCCTGCACCCACAACCCGCTGGGCACCAAGGGCTGCGGCGAGGCGGGCGCGATCGGCTCGCCGCCGGCGGTCATCAACGCCGTGCTCGATGCGCTGGCACCGCTGGGCGTGAAAGACTTCGACATGCCGGCCTCTTCGAGCCGCGTCTGGGAAGCGATGCAGAAGGCAGGCGCCGCCGCCTGATCACCCCCCCATATCTATAAATAAAGAAGGAACCACCCCATGTACGCCTTCACGTTCGAACGGCCCGCGGCCCTGGCCGACGCCGTCAAGCTGGCCGAAGCCGGCGGCAAGCCCCTGGCGGGCGGCCAGACCCTGCTGGCCTCGATGAAGCTGCGCCTGTCGGCGCCCGAGCAGCTTGTCGACCTCGGCGGCATCAAGGAACTCACCGGCATCCGGAAGGATGGCGATGCCCTCGTCATCGGTGCCATGTCGCGCCACCTCGACGTGGCCAACAACGCCGAGGTGAAGGCCGCCTTCCCGGCGCTGGCCGACCTGGCCTCGCGCATCGGCGACCGGCAGGTGCGCGCGATGGGCACCATCGGCGGCTCGGTGGCCAACAACGATCCGGCCGCCTGCTATCCGAGCGCGGTGCTGGCAACGGGCGCGACCGTGGTCACCACGAAGCGCGAGATCGCGGCCGACGACTTCTTCCTGGGCCTGTTCACCACCGCGCTCGAGGATGGCGAGCTGATCACCGCGATCCGCTTCCCGATCCCGAAGCGCGCGGTCTACGAGAAGCTGCGCCAGAAGGCCTCGCATTTCCCGCTGGTCGGCGTGTTCCTCGCGCAGTACGACAGCGGCGTGCGCGTGGCCATCACCGGCGCGGGCAACGGCGTGTTCCGGCACGCGGGGCTCGAGGATGCGCTGAACAAGAGCTTCACCGCCGCCGCCGCGGCCGGCGTGAAGATCGACGCCAGCGAGCTCAACACCGACCTGCACGCCACGGCGGCCTACCGCGCCAACCTGATCAACGTGCTGACGCAGCGCGCGGTGACGAAGGCGCTGGGCTGATCCAGCAGCCGTCGAACACGGGCTGACCGGACGCGAAGAACGCGAAGGTTTCGCGAAGGGCGCAAAAGAACATCCGAAGAAGTTTTTCGGTTTCCCTTTCGCGCCCTTCGCGAAACCTTCGCGTCCTCTGCGTCCGGATGTCCGCTTCCCGGCGTCCTCCCTGCGGCCGTGCATTACCCTAGGCCATGACCTTCGAGACCATCGACTCCCTCACCGACGGCCTGCTGCGCGCCGGCTACTACGCCGACCGCCGGCTCGCGACCGCCGTGTTCCTCGCGCTGAAGCTGCAGCGCCCGCTGCTGCTCGAGGGCGAGCCCGGCGTGGGCAAGACCGAGCTCGCGAAGGCGCTGGCCAAGGCGCTGCAGCGCGAGCTGCTGCGGCTGCAGTGCTACGACGGCCTCGAGCAGCGCGAGGCGCTCTACGAATGGAACTACGCGGCGCAACTGCTGCACATGCGCGCGGTCGAGGCCTCGGGCGCGGTGCGCGACGTCGAGGCCGAGGTCTACCAGCCGCACTACCTGATCCGTCGCCCGCTGCTGCAGGCGCTGCAGGCGCCGGCCCCGGGCGCGGTGCTGCTGATCGACGAGGTCGACCGCGCCGACGAGCCCTTCGAGGCCTTCCTGCTCGAGTACCTCGGCGAGTACCAGGTCAGCATTCCCGAGCTCGGCACCATCCGCGCCGCGGTGGCGCCGGTCACCATCCTCACGAGCAACCGCACGCGCGAACTCAACGACGCCGTGAAGCGGCGCTGTCTCTACCACTGGCTCGACTATCCCGAGCGCGAACGCGAACTGGCCATCGTGCGTGCCCAGGTGCCGGGCGTGGGCGAGAAGCTGTCGGCGCAGGTGGCCGATTTCGCGGCCCGCCTGCGCAGCGCGCCCTTCGTCAACGCCTTCCAGCGCGCGCCCGGCATTGCCGAGAGCGTGGAGTGGGCGCGCGCGCTGATCGCGCTCGACACGATCGAGCTCGACCCCGAGGTGGTGTCCGACACCGCCGGCATCCTGTTCAAGCAGCGCGACGACGTGGCGGCGCTGACGCGCGAGCTGGCGAGCGAGCTGCTGAAGCCGGAACCGGAGCAGGCCGGCGCGTGAGATGAGGCCGCGATGCAACAGCTAGGCGACGCCCGCACCGGCAAGCTGGCCGGCAACATCGCCGCCTTCGGCCGGGCGCTGCGCCGCGCGGGCGTGCGCACCGACGCCGCGCGCATCGCGCTGGCCGAGGAGGCTGCCTCGCTGGTCGGCGTGGAACGCCGGCTCGACCTGAGCGCCGCGCTCGAGGCCGTGATGGTCAGCCGCGAGCAGGACCGGCTGGTGTTCCGCGAGCTGTTCGACGCCTGGTTCCGCGATCCCGAACTCGCCAACAAGCTGCTCGCGCAGATGCTGCCGAGCGCCGAGGGCAAGGCCGAGCCCTCGAAGCGCCGGCCGCGCGTGCGCGAGGCGCTGGCCGCGCCGCGCGATCCGCACAAGCCGGCGCTGGCCGCTCTGCCCGACAAGGAAGTCGAGTTCGACGCCGCCATGACCGCGAGCGACCGCCAGCGGCTGCACCATGCCGACTTCAACGCGCTGGGCGCGGCCGAGTACCGGCTGGTCGAGCGGCTGGCGCGCGACATCTCGCTGCCCGTGCCGCGGCTGCCCACGCGGCGCCTGCGCCCGGCCGGCGAGAACGGCCGCCATGCGCGCATGCACTGGCCCGGCGTGCTGCACGAGGCGGCGCGCACCGGCGGCGAGATGCTGCGCCTGCCGCGGCTGGCGCGGCGCGAACAGCCGCTGCCGCTCTTGGTGCTGGTCGACGTCTCGGGCTCGATGGAGCGCTATGCGCGGCTGCTGCTGGCCTTCCTGCACGCGGCCACGCGGCGCGCGGGCCGGCGCGACGTGTTCGCCTTCGGCACCGGGCTGACCGACCTCACGCCGGCCTTCCGGCTGGCCGACACCGACGACATGCTGGGCGCGGCCAGCCTCGCGATCGACGATTTCGCGGGCGGCACGCGGCTCGGCAGCTCGCTGGCCGAGCTGCGCCAGCGCCATGCGCGCCGGCTGACCGGCCGCCGCACGCTGGTGCTGGTCATCAGCGACGGGCTCGACACCGGCGAGCCGGCCCAGCTCGCGCAGGAACTGCAGTGGCTGAAACGCCATTCGCGCCGGCTGCTGTGGCTCAACCCGCTGCTGCGCTTCGAGGGCTACGCCCCTTTGGCGCGTGGGGCCGGCGTGCTGCACCGCCATGCGGACGCGATGCTCGCGGTTCACAATCTCAGCGCGCTCGAACAGCTGGCCGCGAGTCTCGCGGCACTGATGCGGTCGGGGCGCTAGCCGCCTTCGGGCCGCGGGACAGGATCACAAGAAGGAAACACCACCATGGAAATGCTCGGTAACCGCCGGCTCGCCATCACCCAGCAACAGGCCTGGGAGGCGCTCAACGACCCGGAAACGCTCAAGAAGTGCATTCCCGGCTGCGACAAGTTCGAGCTCACGGGTGAGAACACCTACAGCGTGGGCCTCGCGGTCAAGATCGGCCCGGTGTCGGCCAAGTTCAGCGGCAAGGTGATGCTCTCGGACATCGTCGCGCCCGACGGCTACAAGCTCACCTTCGAAGGGCAGGGCGGCGTGGCCGGCTTCGCCAAGGGCTCGTCGAGCGTGACCTTGCGGCCGCTGGCCGATGCCGCGCCGGCCGCGCCCGCGGATGCGCCCGTGGCCGAGGGCGCCGAGCCGGCCCCGGCCCTCGCCCCCGCCGGCTGCGAGCTCGACTACACCGTGCAGGCCCAGGTCGGCGGCAAGATCGCCCAGCTCGGCCAGCGCCTGATCGACGGCGCGGCCAAGTCCACGGCCGACGATTTCTTCAAGCGCTTCGAAGCCGAAATGCAAAGCCGCTACGGCCCGCCGCCTGCGGCCGCGCCCGAGAATGCGGAAGCGCAGGCCGAGAAGACCGGCGCGGTGGCCGGCTTCATGAAGAAGATCGGCCTCGGCAAGAAATCGGACAAGGACGCCGAGCCCGGCACGGGCGGCGACTCCTCCAGCGGCGGCTGAGACGGCCGCCAGGCTCCGGCCCCCACGAAAGAAGACGCGATGGAAAACCTCGACGTGATGGTGCTGCGCACGCTGCGCGACTGGCGGCGTGCCGGCAAGCGCGCGCTGCTGACCACGGTGGTGCGCACCTGGGGCTCGTCGCCGCGGCCCGTGGGCTCGATCATGGCGCTGGCCGAGGACGGCGCGGTGGTCGGCTCGGTCTCGGGCGGCTGCATCGAGGACGACCTGATCGCGCGCTACAGCCACGCCCACGGCCAGGCCCAGGAGGTGCCGCTGGGCGCGCCGCCCGCGCTGGTGAAGTACGGCATCACGGCCGACGAGGCCCACCGCTTCGGCCTGCCCTGCGGCGGCACGCTCGAGTTGCTGCTCGAGTACGCGCCCGACGCGGGTGCGCTCGACACGCTGGTGTCGCAGCTCGAGCAGGGCCGGCTGATGCGGCGCACCGTCGAGCTGGCCACGGGCGTGGTGCGGCTCGAGGAGGCCAAGGCGCCCGACGAACTCACGGTGAACGACACCGAGCTCGCCAACACCTTCGGCCCCGAGTACCGCATGCTGCTGATCGGCGCCGGCCAGCTCGCCGAGTACCTCGCGACGATGGCCAAGTTCAGCGGCTTCGCGGTCACGCTGTGCGATCCGCGCGCCGAGTACCGCACCGCCTGGTCGCTGCCCGGCGTGCAGATCACCACCGAGATGCCCGACGATGCGGTGCTGGCCTTCCGGCCCGACCGCCGCAGCTGCGTGGTGGCGCTCACGCACGACCCCAAGCTCGACGACCTCGCGCTGCTGGAGGCGCTGCAGAGCGATGCCTTCTACGTGGGCGCGATCGGTTCGCGCCGCAATGCCGACGCGCGGCGCGACCGCATGATCGAGCACTTCGACCAGACCGCCGAATCGCTGGCGCGGCTGCGCGGGCCGATCGGCATCTACATCGGCAGCAAGACGCCGCCCGAGATCGCGGTCAGCGTGATGGCGGAGATCCTCGCGGTGAAGAACGCCGTGCCGCTGCCGCGCGAGATGGAAGTGGCGCGCGCCAAGGAACGGCTGCTGCCGGCCTGAGCCGCAGGGTCTATTCGACGCCGAGCAGGTCGTAGATGCGCCGCACGTAGAGGCCGAACTCGGCGCTGGTCTTGATGTGCAGCGTGCGCGGCGCTGGCAGCTCGATCGGAAAGAAGTCGGCCATGCGCGCCGGCCCCGCCGTGAGCACCGCGCAGTGCGAGCCGAGGAACACCGCCTCCTGGATGCTGTGCGTGACCACCACGAAGGTGGTGCGGCTGCGCTCCCAGATCCGCAGCATCTCGAGGTTCATCTTCTCGCGCGTGAGCGCATCGAGCGCGCCGAAGGGCTCGTCCATCAGCACCAGCTTGGGTTCGTGGATCAGCGCGCGCGCGATCGCGGCGCGCTGCTGCATGCCGCCCGAGAGCTCGTAGGGCCGCTTGTCGGCGAAGCCCGCGAGGCCGACCATCTCGAGCAGTTCGTGCGCGCGCTGCGTCGCGGCCTTGCGGTCGAGGCCCAGGATGTCGGCCGGCAGCAGCACGTTCTCGAGGATGGTGCGCCACTTCAGCAGCAGCGGCTGCTGGAACACCATGCCCACGTCGCGGCCCGGCTCGAAGGCCTGGTCGCCGCCGATCTCGAGCGTGCCGCCGTCGTGGCCGTGCAGCCCGGCGAGGATCTTCAGCAGCGTCGACTTGCCGCAGCCCGAGGGGCCGACCAGCGACACCATGTCGCCCGCGTGGATGTCCATCGTGACGTCGGAGACCGCGAGGAACTCCTGGTCGCGGCGGCGGTAGACCTTGCGCAGGCCGCGCATGCGGATCAGCGGCACTTCGACCTCGGCGCGGACGGCGGTCGCGGTCATGCCAGCCACCGTGCGAGGTTGTCGCGCACGAAGGCATCGTCGGCGAGGTCGCCGTGCGCGGCGTACACGCGGTCGATCTCCACCGACTGGCCCGCGCCCAGCCCTTCGGCCGGGTCGAGGCACCAGATGCCCTCGAGCAGCCCCTGGCGCCGCAGCACCTCGTGGCAGCCCGCGATGCAGCCGTGGAAATTGTTCGCCACGTCGAAGAAGGCGGCGTTGCAGTCGGTCACGCGCGCATCGAGCGCGAGCAGCTCGGGGCTCAGCGTGCCGTGGCCGGCCGCCAGCTCGGCCTGGATGCGCGCGAGCAGTCGCACCGCGCCCGCGGTCCACACCGACCAGTGGCCCAGCAGCCCGCCGCGAAAACGCACCTGCACCGGCGCGCCGTCGCGCATGGCCGCGAAGGGCAGGGCGAGGTCGAGCACGATGTGGTCGTCGTTGCCGGTGTAGAGGAACACGCGCTCCTCGGCGCGCGCCTCGATCACGCCGCGCACCACGTCGATGGTGCGATAGCGGTTGAAGGGCGCGACCTTGATCGCGAGCACGTTCGGGATCGATGCGAAGCGGCGCCAGAAGTCGCTCGACAGCACCGGGCCGCCGACCACGGTCTGCAGGTAGAAGCCGATCAGCGGGATCTCTTGCGCCACCGCCTCGCAGTGGGCGATCAGCGCGTCTTCCGAGGCGCCGGCCAGCGCGGCCAGGCTCAGGAGGCCCGCGTGGTAGCCGAGCGAGACGGCGGTGCGTGCCTCGGCGCTCGCCTGCGCGGTGGGGCCGCAGAGGCCGGCGATCATCGCCATCGGCCGGTCGCTCCAGGCCAGGCGGTCGGCCATCGCGGCCTTGAGCACCTCGGCATAGAGGCCGCGCTCGCGGATCGCGAACTGCGTGGTGTGCACGCCGACCGCGAGCCCGCCCGCGCCGGCATCGACGTAGTAGCGCGTGAGCGCGCGCTGGCGCCGGCGGTCGAAGCGGCGCTCGGCATCGAGCGCGAGCGGATGGGCCGGGATCACGGTGCCCTTGGCGAGCAGCGCGAGCACGTCGGCGGGCAGGTCGGAGCGGTTCAATGGCATGTGCGAAGTCCTCAGCCGAACTCGGGGCCGGCAATGGCGTGGATGAACGAGGGATGACCGGCCGGCGCCGCCGTGCCCGCGGGCGGCAGCGCCATGCGTGCGAAGCCGCGCTGGGGTTCGAAGCCGGCCGCGCGCAGTGCCTGTGCGAGGCGCGCGCGGCCGTCGGGCACGTCGATCAGCACCGGGCCGGCGAGGCCCGCGAGCGCGCGCGGCAGCAGCGCGCGGGCATGGGCCTCGTCGGCCGCGAGCAGCGGGCCGACGTGATGGGCGACGCGGCCCTCGCGCACGAGGGCGAAGGCGCGGCCGTCGCGCACGCAGCGGCTGCCTGGGCGCGCGAGCAGGTCGGCGAGCACCTGGGGGCGGGCGAGGCCCAGGGCCTCGGTGTCGAGCGCGGCGAGCGGTGCGGCATCGGGCCGGTCGACCGGCGCGGGATCGGCCGCATGCGCGAGCGCCTCGCGGCGCCAGCGCGTGAGCCGCCACAGCGGTGCGAAACCGAAGCTCGCATAGAGCGGCTCGCCCTGCGGCGTGGCATCGAGCATCGCGACGCGGCCCTGCGCGCGCACGCGCTCGAGGCAGTGCGCGAACACCGCGCGGCCCAGGCCCTGCCCGCGCGCGGCGGGGGCCACGAGGATCATGCTGATCCAGGCGGCGCCGGGCTGGTTGCGTGGTGCGTCGGCTGCGCGCTCCAGCGGCAGCACAGCGCCGCTCGCGACGATCGTTCCTTCAGCGTCGCGTATCGCATGCACGCTGCCGAGCCGCTCGAACAGCCGCCAGTCCGCCGCGAGCTGGTTCCAGCCGCTGGCCGCGACCAGCGCGTCCAGCTGCGGCAGGTCGCGCGGCGAGAGCGCGTCCAGCGTTTCGACGAGGGCGGTGGCGGACACGGTGTCTTCCTTCAGTACTTGCCGTCGCGCGATTCGAACTTGGTCGGCTTGCCGTACTGGCGCTGCTCGCGCGCGATCCAGTCGGCGACCCAGCCCACGAGCTGCGACAGCGGCACGCGCGGATAGCCGAACAGGCGCTCGGCCTCGCCGGTGTTCATGAGCCAGGCGGTGGGCGCCTCGCTGCCCGCGATCTGCACCGGCTTGCCGAAGCGGCGGCCGAACTCCTCGGCCAGCCAGCGGATCGAGGTGGTCTCGGGGCCGCTCACGTTGAGCGGCGAGGTCGGCACCGTCGCGGCCGCGAGGCAGCGCAGCGCCTGCGCGTTGGCATCGCCCTGCCAGATCACGTTGACGTGGCCCATGGTCACGTCCACCGGCTCGCCGCGCCAGACCTTGCCGGCCACGTCGGCCAGCACGCCGTAGCGCAGGTCGATGGCGTAGCTCAGGCGGAACAGCCGGCCCGGCGTGCCGTGGCGCTGCGAGAAGTACTCGAACATGCGCTCGCGGCCCACGCAGGAGTTGGCGTACTCGCCGGGCGGATTGGGCGCCTCGCTCTCTTGCGCGCCCTGGCCGATCACCGGCACGAAGGGATAGACGCAGGCGGTGGAGAAGGCCACGATGCGCGAGCCGCTGAAGTGCTGCGCCACCAGCGCCGGCACGTGCGCGTTCATGGCCCAGGTCAGCGGGTTGTCGGCATCGGCGCCGAACTTGCGCCCGGCCATGAAGACCACGTTGGGCGTGCGCGGCAGCTGCGCGATCGCCTCGGCGTCGAGCAGGTCGCAGGCCAGGGTCTCGATGCCGTGCGCCTCGAGCGCCTCGCGCACGCCGGCCTCGCTGAAGCGCGCCACCGCGATCACGCGCCGGCCCGGCATCGCGTTCTTCGCCAGCCGCGCGAGCGTCGGGCCCATCTTGCCGCCGACGCCGAGCACCATCAGGTCGCCGTCGATGCGCGCCATGTCGCGCAGCAGGTCGCGCGAGGGCGTGGCGAGGTAGTCCTCGAGCGCGGCCTCTGTGTCGAAGCGTTCGGGGAAGGGGAGGTCGTCGAGCACGGGCGTGGTGGTGTTCATTGGATTCGGGCGTCCTGGGTGATGAAGAGGCGCTCCAGCAGCAGCACCAGCAGGTAGAGCAGCACGCCCAGGCCGGTGATGAGGAGCACGGCCATGAAGACCGCGGGGGTGTCGAGCGAGGCCTGCACCTGGATCATCAGGTAGCCCAGGCCGCGCTCCGACGCGATGAACTCGCCCACCACCGCACCCGCGACCGCGAGGATGGTGGCGACCTTCATGCCCGAGAACACGTAGGGCAGCGAGCCCGGCAGCTGGATGTAGCGAAACAGCTGCCAGCGCGAGCCCTTGAGCGCGCGCACGAGGTCGAGCAGTTCGGGCTCGGTCTCGTTGAGGCCGCGGATCGTGGTCAGCAGGATCGGGAAGAAGCACAGGCTGAAGGTGATCAGGATGTTCGGTCCGATGCCGTAGCTGAACCACACGATCACCAGCGGGCCCATCGCCACCTTCGGGATCATGTTGAGCGTGACCAGCAGCGGGAAGGCCACCAGCATCAGCCGCCGGCTGGTGACGAACAGCAGCGCGCATAGGATGCCGAGCACCAGGCCCAGCACGTAGCCGCCGAACACCTCGAGTGCGGTGACGCCGGTGTTCATGAGCCAGGCGTGCTGCGGATTGGCCAGCGTGGCGAGCACCTTCGAGGGCGCCGGCAGCACGAAGGGCTGGATCTGGAAGGCGCGCACCGCGAACTCCCACAGCAGCACGGCGGCGACGTGCACCGCGACCACCACGGCCCAGCGCTGCCAGGCGGGGCGTTCGCCGGGCAGCGGCGCGGAGCTTGCGGTGGGCGGGGAGGCGCCGTCGGATGCCGTCATCTCAATTCCTGTGGAAGGAAACAATGCGGCGGATCATAGGCAGGCTGGCCGGTCGAGTCAACCAACTAGTTGATAAAAAGCGGCGCGAGGGCCGCGGGCGCTCAGGGCCGCAGCGCGTTGAGCGCGAACTCGATCACGTGGCGCCGGCGCTTGAGCAGCGCGCCGCGCGCGTCGAGCGGCGTGCCGAAGATGGCCGACAGCGTGTGGTTGTTCGAGAAGAAGAAGTAGGAGATGCCGGCGATCGAGATGTAGAGGTTGATCGCGTCGAAGTCGGCGCGGAACACGCCCGCGGCCACGCCGCGCTCGAGCGTGGCCTCGAGCATCTCGATGAAGGGCGAGTGCATCTTCTGCAGCCGCTCCGACTCGTGCAGGTGCTCGCCGCGGTTGCGGTTCTCGTCGGCCAGCATGGCGATGAACTCCGGATGCTCGGCCAGGTAGTCGAAGGAGAAGGCCACCAGCTGCGCCATCGCCTCGCGCGGCTCGAGCGCGCCGAGCTCGAGCTTCTGCTCCTTCTCGCGGATCTCGGCATAGACCGATTCGAGCGCCACCAGGTACAGCCCCTGCTTGTTCTCGAAGTAGTGGTAGACGAGCTGTTTGTTCACGCCCGCGGCGGAGGCGATCTCGTCGACGCGCGCGCCCGCGAAGCCCTTGGTCGCGAACTCGGCGACCGCGGCGGCGATCAGCGCCTGCTTGGCGGCGACGGGGTCGCGCTCGCGGCGCGTGGCGACAGGAGCCGCGGGGGTGGCGGCGGGTGCGGCGGACTTGCGGGAGGTGGCGGAAGGCATGGTCGGATTCTGTCTCCAGGGCGGGAAGGCTTCGATTGCCTGTCAACCAAACAGTTGGTAATATGAATTTCAGGATCTGTTTGTACCTTCTTTTGGAGTGAGCTGCATGAAAAAGCTGTTGTCGGTGGCTGGCGCCGCCGCCGTTCTCGCGCTGCAGGGGCCCGCGGCATTCGCCGCCGATTCCATGAGCCTGATGCTCAACTGGACGCCCACGGCGGACCATGCGCCGCTCTACTACGCCAAGTCCAAGGGCTGGTATTCGGAGGCCGGCATCGACCTCAACATCGAGGCCGGCAAGGGCTCGGCCGTGTCGGCGCAGCGCGTGGGCACGGGCGGCAGCGAGCTCGGCATCTCCGACCTGCCGACCACCATCCAGGCCCGCGGCAAGGGCGCCGACGTGAAGGCGCTGATGGTGATCTACGCCAACAGCCCGCAGGGCTTCTACTGGCTCAAGTCCTCGGGCATCCAGGGGCCGAAGGACTTCGCGGGCCGCAAGATCGGCAACCCGCCGGGCGACGCCGCGCGCCTGATGTGGCCGGCCTTCGCCAAGAAGACCGGGCTCGATCCGGCCAGCGTGAGCTTCGTCAACGTGAGCCCGCAGGCCAAGGTGGCGGCGCTCAAGAGCAAGTCGGTCGACATCATCAGCGACTTCTACAACGAGCACGACCTCAAGGTGCGCGAGTTCGGCGACGACCTCGGCTTCCAGCCCTGGCGCACGGCGGGCGTGAACGTCTACGGCAACTCGCTGATCGTCAACGGCGCCTACCTCGCGAAGAAGCCCGAGCAGGTGAAGAAGTTCGTCGCCGTCACGCAGCGTGCCTACGCAGCCTGCGTGAAGGACTTCGCGCCCTGCCTGCAGGCGCTGACCGCGAGCGTGAGCGGCCTGTCGCCCGACAACCAGCGCGACCAGTGGGAACGCATCAAGCAGCTGATGCGCGACGACACCACCACCAAGGTGGCGCTCGGCGCCTTCGACGGCGCGCGCGTGAAGGCCGACTACGAGCTGGTCTCGTCGCTGATCGGCATCGAGAAGCCCTACGACCCCGCGCTGCTGTTCAGCAACGACTTCCTCGACAGGAACGTGCGCATGGCGCCCTGAGCGCCCGGCACGCCGCGGGCCTTCAGCCCTTGTAGGGCGGGATCGGCCCCTGGTCCGAGGGCGCGGGCGGCGGCACGTCGCCGTGCTTCTGCCGCTCGCGGAACAGCGCGGCGCGCATCAGGAAGATGGTGGTGACGGGCGTGGTGAGCGCCACGAACAGCGCGATCAGGGTCGCGTGCAGGAACAGGCTGTGGCTCTGCACCGAGAAGTAGACGATGGTCGCGACCATCATCGACCACACGCCGCCGGTGGCGCCCAGGGTGGGCGCGTGGATGCGGCGGAAGAAGCTCGGCAGCCGCACCAGGCCGAAGGAGCCGATGGCCGCGAAGGCCGCGCCCAGCACGGCGAACACGCCGGTGACGACCTCGGCCCACAGCGGCAGCGGCCCCACGATGAAATCGCTCATTCGATGACCTCCCCGCGCAGCAGGAACTTGGCCATCGCCGTCGAGCTGACGAAGCCGAACAGCGCGATCAGCATCGCGGCGCCGAAGTACACGTCGCTCGCGTAGACGATGCCCAGCACCAGCATCATCAGCATGCCGTTGATGTAGAGGCAGTCGAGCGCCATCACGCGGTCCTGCGCGGTGGGGCCGATCAGCAGGCGCGCGACGGCGCACAGCATCGCCACCGCGAGCAGGAACAGCGCGAACTTGAGCGACCAGAAGAGGATGGGCGTCATGATTCGAAGATCTCCATCAGCGGACGTTCGTAGCGGCTCTTGATCTGCGCGATGAAGGCCGCCTCGTCGTCGAGGTCGAAGACGTGGATCAGCAGGGTGCTGCGGTCGAAGGCCACCTCGCCCCAGGCGGTGCCGGGCGTGAGGCACATGATCATCGCGAGCACCGCGAGGCCGTTGGGGTCGCGCAAATCGAGCGGTATGCGCAGGAAGTTCGAATGGATCCGGTCGCTGCGGCGCGTGAGCAGCGCGCGCGCCACCGCGAACACCGACAGCGACATGTCGTAGAGCACGACGGCCGACAGCCGCAGCGCCACGCCGGGCCGGCGCATGCGCACGGTGGCGGGCCGCAGGCCCTTGGTCAGCAGCGGCACGGCGACCGCCAGCAGCAGGCCCGACACCAGCGTGCTGGCCTCGAGCGACTGGTTGAGCAGCAGCCAGACGACGAACAGCGCGACCGACAGCGGCGGGGAGGGGATCAGGCGCTTCATGGCGTGCCGGCCTTCGTATCGCCCTTGGGCGCCGGGTTCGGCACCTGCCGCGCGCCCATCACCGCTTCGCGGTAGGCGCTCGGCGTGCGCAGGCCCTCGGCGGTGGCCATCGCGTGGCGCAGCACCGGCTCGGACCAGACGGTGAGCGCGATGCAGGCCGCGATCAGCCCGGCCACCGGCAGCACCTCGAGCGCGGGCAGCGAGGGCAGGTTGCCGTGCGGCTGGGTCCAGAAATGGCGGATGCCGGTGCGGGTCAGCGCGATCAGCGCGAGGAAGCCCGAGGCGATCAGCAGCACGAGGAAGGTCCAGTCGGCGGCGGTGAGGGCGGCGCTCGAGCCCATCAGCCCCGAGAGCATCGCGAACTTGCCGACGAAGCCCGACAGCGGCGGCAGGCCCGTGAGCAGCAGCGTGCAGATCATGAAGCTCAGGCCCAGGAAGGCCACGCCGGCCGGAATGGCGCGGCCGTAGAGCGCCTGCGCGTCGTCGTCGAGGTTCACGTCGCTCAGCGCGCTCAGGTCCTCGGCCAGGAAGGGGGCGGTGCCGGCGGCCTCGTGCGGCGCCACGCTCATGCCGGCGTTGCGCCAGCGCTCGATCATGTCGATCAGCAGGAAGAAGGCCGCCACCGCGAGGGTGGAGCTCAGCATGTAGAACAGCGCACCGGCCCAGACATCGGGCTGGCCCAATCCCACGGCGGTGAGCAGCGTGCCGGCCGAGATCAGCACGCTGAAGCCCGCGAGGTTCGACAGCCGCTGCGTGCCGACGATGCCGATGGCCGCGACGAACAGGGTGGCGATGCCGGCGCCGATCAGCACCACCTGGCCGAACTCGGCCGAGGCGCCGGTGTCGGGCGCGAACAGCACGGTCCACAGCCTCAGCACGGTGTAGACGCCGAGCTTGGTGAGCAGCGCGAACACCGCGCCCACCGGCGACACGGCCGCGCTGTAGGCCGGTACCAGCCAGAAGTTGAGCGGCCAGGCCCCGGCCTTGGCGAAGAAGGCGGTGAACAGGATGGCCGCGGCCGCGTGCACCAGGCCGCGGTCGCCGGGCGCGAGCTCGGCGATGCGCAGCCCCAAATCGGCCATGTTGAGCGTGCCGGTGGCGCCGTACAGCATGGCCGCGCCGATCAGGAACAGCGAGGAAGCGGCGAGGTTGATCGCGATGTAGTGCAGCCCGGCCTGAACCCGCAGCCGGCCCGAGCCGTGCAGCAGCAGGCCGTAGGAGGCGGCCAGCATGACCTCGAAGAACACGAACAGGTTGAACAGGTCGCCGGTGAGGAAGGCGCCGTTCAGGCCCATGAGCTGCAGCTGCAGCAGCGGATGGAAGTGCACGCCCGCGCGGTCCCAGCGCGAGGTGGAGTAGATCGAGGCGGCGAAGGCGATCACGCCGGTCAGCGCCACCATCATGGTCGAGAGCCGGTCGGCCACCAGCACGATGCCGAAGGGCGCGCGCCAGTTGCCCGGCAGGTAGACGCCGATCGAGCCCGGGCCGCCGCCGGTGTCGGCCGCGTTGACCCAGCGCAGCAGCGCCAGCGCGGCCATGAGGCCCACCAGGCCCGAGACCACGCTGAGGAAGGACTTGGTACGGCGGCGCTGCTCGCCCAGCAGCAGCATCAAGGCGGCCGTGAGCATCGGCACCAGGATCGGCACCGCCACCAGGTGCGGCATGCTGATGTCGAGCAAGCGGTCGAGCAGGCTGAAGAGCTCGGTCATTCGCGCGCCTCCTCCTGCTCCTGGCGTTCCTCGCCGTCCACGTGGTCGGTGCCGGTCAGGCCGCGCGAGGCCAGCAGCACCACCAGGAACAGCGCGGTCATCGCGAAGCCGATCACGATCGCGGTGAGCACCAGCGCCTGCGGCATCGGGTCGGCGGTGTTGGCCAGGGTGGCCGCGAAGCCGGGGATCAGCACCGGCTCGCTGTCGACCTTGAGCCGGCCCATGCTGAAGATGAAGAGATTGACCGCGTACGAGATGAGCGTGAGGCCCATGATCACCTGGAAGGTGCGCGGACGCAGCAGCAGGTAGACACCCGAGCCGGTCAGCACGCCGATCGCGAGGGCGAGCACGATTTCCATCAGCGCGCTCCCTCCGGCGTGGCGCCGGCCGCCAGCGCATCCGCTTCGGCCTGCGCCTCCTTCTCGGCCTGCTCGTCGGCCCAGCGATGGCTGCGCACCGACTGGTGCGCGAGCGCGGTGAGGATCAGCATGGTGGCACCGAGCACCAGCGCGAACACGCCGATGTCGAAGAACAGGGCGCTGGGCACGTGGATGTCGCCGAGCACCGGCAGGTGCAGGTGGGCGGTGTGCGTGGTCAGGAAGGGGTAGCCGAAGAAGACAGCGCCGCCGCCGGTGCCCAGCGCGAACAGCAGACCGATCGCGATCCAGCGGCGCGGGTAGATGCGCAGGTGCTCCTCCACCCACTCGGTGCCCGAGACGATGAACTGCAGCACCAGCGCCACCGACATCACCAGCCCCGCGACGAAGCCGCCACCGGGCGCGTTGTGGCCGCGCATGAAGAGATAGACCGCCACCAGCACCGACAGCGGCAGCAGCAGGCGCACCAGCACCGCGGGCACCATCAGGTAGCCGACGGCGGTGTCCTTGGCGCGGCGCGGGTTCAGCAGGTCGCTGCTGCCGTCGTCGGCCTGGGCGCGCTGCTGCGGCGGCAGCGCCATCGATTCGACCGCGGGCCGGAAGCGGCGCAGCAGCGCATAGACGGTGAGCGCCACCACGCCGAGCACGGTGATCTCGCCGAAGGTGTCGAAGCCGCGGAAGTCGACCAGCATCACGTTGACCACGTTGGTGCCGCCGCCCTCGCTGAGCGCGCGCTCGAGGAAGAAGGGCGAGATGCTCTGCGGGAAGGTGCGCGTCATCATGGCCCAGGCCAGCGCCGCCATGCCGCAGCCCGCGACGGTGGCCACCAGCAGGTCGCGGCCGCGCCGGCCCCAGGGGCGCAGGCGCGCGCTCGCGGTCTGCACCGCGTCCTTGCTGCGCATCGGCAGCCAGCGCAGGCCCAGCAGGATCAGCACGGTGGTCACGGCCTCGACCACCAGCTGCGTGAGCGCGAGGTCGGGCGCCGAGAACCAGATGTAGGTGACGCACGAGACCAGGCCCGCGCCCGCGGCCAGCATCAGCGCCGCGAGCCGGTGGAACTTGGCCTGCCAGGCGGCGGCCAGCGCGCAGACGCCGCCGATCAGCCAGGTCATGGCGAACATCGGCGAGAAGGGCAGCAGTTCGCGCGTGCCGGCGGCCGCGGGCGTCTGCTTGAGCGCCGCGAAGGCGCCGGCCACGGCCACCACCACGAGCAGCAGCAGCTGGGTCTGCATGCGGCGCGTGCCGAACAGGCGGCGGCTGCGGCGGCCGGCCTCGCTCAGCAGCGCGATCAGGTGCTCGAAGATCACCTGGCCGTCGAAGCGGTGCAGGAGCGGCGTGTTCTCGAGGCCGCCGGCCGCGCGCTGGCGGCGCTGCAGCAGGTAGAGCCCGGCGCCGCCCGCCAGGGCGACGAAGCTCATCAGGAGCGGCAGGTTGAAGCCGTGCCACACGGCCAGGCTGTACTCGGGCAGGATGCCGCCGACCACGGGCGCGGCCGCGGTGGCCAGCATCGGGCCGACCGACCAGGCCGGCGCCACGCCCACCACCAGGCAGATCAGCACCAGCAGCTCGACCGGCACGCGCATCCAGTGCGGCGGCTCGTGCGGGGGCTTGGGCACCTCGTTGCCGCAGGGCGCGCCGAAGAACACGTCGAACACGAAGCGCGCCGAATAGGCCACGCTGAAGATGCCGGCCAGCGTGGCGATCAGCGGCAGGCTGAAGTCGACCCAGGGCGTGGACTGGATGAACACCGTCTCGGCGAAGAACATCTCCTTCGAGAGGAAGCCGTTGAGCAGCGGCACGCCGGCCATCGAGGCGCTGGCGATGATGGCCAGCGTGCCGGTGATCGGCATCAGCTTCATCAGGCCGCTGAGCTTGCGGATGTCGCGCGTGCCGGTCTCGTGGTCGATGATGCCGGCGGCCATGAACAGCGAGGCCTTGAAGGTCGCGTGGTTCATGACGTGGAACACCGCCGCCACCGCCGCGAGCGGGCTGTTGAGGCCCAGCAGCAGGGTGATGAGGCCGAGGTGCGAGATGGTCGAGTAGGCCAGCAGTGCCTTGAGGTCGCGCTGGAACATCGCGATGAAGCCGCCGAGCAGCAGCGTGATCGCGCCCGCGCCGCCCACCAGCCAGAACCACTGCTCGGTGCCCGAGAGCACGGGCCACAGCCGCGCCATCAGGAACACGCCGAGCTTCACCATGGTGGCCGAGTGCAGGTAGGCCGACACCGGCGTGGGCGCGGCCATGGCGCGCGGCAGCCAGAAGTGGAACGGGAACTGCGCGCTCTTGGTGAAGGCGCCCAGCAGGATCAGCACCAGCGCCACCGGGTACAGCGCATGGGCGCGGATGACGTCGCCCGAGGCCAGCACCACGTCGAGCTCGTAGCTGCCGACGATGCGGCCCAGCACCAGCACGCCGGCCAGCAGGCACAGCCCGCCCGCGCCGGTGACCGTGAGCGCCATGCGCGCGCCGCGCCGGGCATCGCGCCGGTGGTGCCAGTAGCCGATCAGCAGGAAGGAGAACAGGCTGGTGAGTTCCCAGAACAGCACCATCTGGATCAGGTTGCCCGAGAGCACCACGCCCATCATCGCGCCCATGAACGCGAGGAAGAACGAGAAGAAGCGCGGCACCGGATCGGAGGCCGACATGTAGTAGCGCGCGTAGAGCACCACCAGCGTGCCGATGCCCAGCACCAGCATGCAGAACAGCCAGGCGAAGCCGTCCATGCGGAACACCAGGTTCAGGCCCAGCGCGGGCAGCCATTCGATCTCGTGGCGCAGCACGTTGCCGTTGGCGAGCCGCGGAAAGAGCCACGCCGTCTGCACCGCGCAGCCCAGCGCGACCAGCCCCGCGAGCGTGGACTCCCGGTTGCGCGCGTTCGACGGCATCAAGGCCGCCAGCACGCTGGCAAGGAACGGGAGTGCGACGAGCAGGACGAGGGGCATTGCGGTCGATTCTATCGGCCGCCTCTATCGGCGCCGGTATCTATAACCGCAGGACATAAGGCGGTTTTTTCGTGGCCGATCAGGCCGACAAGACCTGCACGGTGCGGATGCCCAGCCAGGTCAGGCACAGCGATCCGCCCAGGTGGGCGGCGGCCGTGACCAGGGCCACGCCGAGCCGGCCTTCGAGCAGCATGGTCGTGACTTCGGCCGAGAAGCTCGAGAAGGTGGTGAGGCCGCCGAGGAAGCCGGTCACCAGCGCGAGCCGCCAGACCGGATCGAGGTTGGGCAGCAGCTGGAAGGTGGCGACGGCCAGGCCGACCAGGTAGCCGCCGATCAGGTTGGCGGCCAGCGTGCCCCAGGGCATGAGGCCGCCGACACCGAGCCAGAGCGCGAGACCCCAGCGGGACAGGGCGCCGATGGAGGCGCCGACGCAGATCGCGAGAATCGGAACGAGCATGCGGCGATTGTCGGCCCGGGGCGTGAAAGCTTCAGGGCGCCATCTGCTGCGGTAGCCAGGTCACGAGCTGCGGCACGAAGTAGATGAGCAGCACCGCGGCCACCATCAGGAAGAACATCGGCAGCGTCACGCGCGCGATGTACAGCAGGTCCTTGCCGGTCATGCCCTGCAGCACGAACAGGTTGAAGCCCACCGGTGGCGTGATCTGCGCCATCTCGACCACCAGCACGATGAAGATGCCGAACCAGATCGGGTCGATGCCCGCCGAGATCACCGTGGGCATGATCACGCCCATGGTCAGCACCACCATCGAGATGCCGTCGAGGAAGCAGCCCAGCACGATGTAGAACAGCGCGAGCATCGCCACCAGCTGGAACTTCGACAGGCCCAGCGAGCCGATCCATTCGGCCAGGTGGCGCGGCAGGCCGATGTAGCCCATGGCCAGCGTGAGGAAGGCCGCGCCCGCGAGGATCAGCGCCATCATGCAATAGAGGCGCGTCGCGCCCAGCAACGCTTCCTTGAAGCTGTGCCAGGACAACGAGCCCTGCACGCCCGAGATCACCATCGCGCCCACCACGCCCACGGCCGCGGCCTCGGTGGCCGTGGCGATGCCCGCGTAGATCGAACCCAGCACCGCGGCGATCAGCAGCGCCACCGGGATCAGCGACATCGAGGCCTTGAGCTTCTCGGCGAAGGGCAGCCTGGCGTCCGCGGGCGGCACGCGCTCGGGATGGCGCAGGGCCCAGAACGCGATGTAGCCCGAGAACAGCAGCGCCAGCAGGATGCCCGGCACGATGCCCGCGATGAACAGCCGCGCGATCGACACGTCGGCGCTGACGCCGTAGACGATCATGATGATCGACGGCGGGATCAGCAGGCCCAGCGTGCCGGCGCCGGCCAGCGTGCCGATCACCATGTCGTCGGGATAGCCGCGGCGCTTGAGCTCGGGCAGGCTCATCTTGCCGATGGTGGCGCAGGTCGCCGCGCTCGAGCCCGAGACGGCCGCGAAGATCGCGCAGCCCACCACGTTGGTGTGCAGCAGCCGGCCCGGCAGGGCCTGCATCCAGGGCGCGAGGCCCTTGAACATGTCCTGCGACAGCCGCGTGCGGAACAGGATCTCGCCCATCCAGACGAACAGCGGCAGCGCGGTGAGCGTCCAGCTCGAGGCCGAGCCCCAGATGGTGACCGCCATCGCGTCGCCCGCGGGGCGCGAGGAGAAGACCTGCATCGCGATCCATGCGACGCCCGAGAGCGTGAGGCCGATCCACACGCCGCTGCCCAGGATCAGGAACAGCGAGAGGATCAGGAGGCCGGCGATCGCGATGTCACTCATGGCGCAGCGCCTCCGTTCCGGCCGCCCTGGCCGGGCGGCCCCGCCACTCGATCACGAACTCGTCGATCGCGGCGATCGCGAAGACGACGACGCCGAGTGCCATCGACAGCTGCGGGATCCACAGCGGGGTGGCGTCGTTGCTCGTGGAGATGTCGTGGTAGTCGAACGATTGCCAGGCCAGGCGCACGCTGTACCAGGCGAACAGCAGCGCCAGCAGCGCCGCCGCGCCCATGGCCCAGCGCTCGAGCCAGCGCTGCGCGGCGGGGGGCAGGTTCTGCAGCACCAGCGTCACGCGGATGTGCTCGGCGCGCTTGAGCGTGTGCGCCAGCGCGAGGAAGCCCGCGCCGGCCATCATGTAGCCGGCATAGGCGTCGATGCCGGGAATGTTGAAGTGAAGCTGGCGGCCGATGATGGACAGGAGCACCGCCACCAGCAGGCCCACCATGAAAAGCGCCGCCAGGGCGGCGGCGCTCATGTAGAGAAAGTCGAGCGTCTTGCGCATCGGGTGCCGTCGGGACGCTCGCTCACATCTTCTTGTAGGCGTCGACCACGGCCTGGCCCTCGGGGCCGGCCTTCTCGGTCCATTCCTTGATCATGGTGTCGCCGACCTTCTTCATGTCGGACTTGAGCTGGGCCGAGGGAACGTGCACCGTCATGCCGTTCTTCTTGAGCAGGTCGAGGTACTCGAGGTTCTTCTTCTTCGACAGGTCCCAGCCGCGCTTCTCGGCATCGGCGGCGGCCTTGAGCACGGCGTCCTGCGTGGGCTTGTCGAGCGCGTCGAAGGCCTTCTTGTTCATCAGCACCGCGTTCTTCGGCAGCCAGGCCTGGGTGTCGTAGAAGTTCTTGATGTACTCGTAGGTCTTGGTGTCGTAGCCGGTGGAGCCCGAGGACATGTACGACTCGATCACGCCGGTGGCCATGGCCTGCGAGAGCTCGGCCTGCTGCACGGTGACGGGCTGCGCGCCGACCAGTTCGCCGATGCGCGCGGTGGCGGGACTGTAGGCGCGCCACTTCACGCCCTTGAGGTCGGCGGCCGAGGCGATCTCCTTCTTGACGAAGATGCCCTGCGGCGGCCAGGCCACCGTGTAGAGGAGCTGGATGCCCTGCTCGGCGAGCTTCTTCTCGAGCGCGGGCTTCTGCGCCTGGTAGAGCTTCCAGGCCGCGTCGTAGCTGTCGGCCAGGAAGGGGATGCCGTCGGCACCGAAGAGCTGCCACTCGTTCTGGTAGTTCACCAGCAGGATCTCGCCGAGCTGCGCCTGGCCGCCCTGCACCGCGCGCTTGATCTCGGGCGCCTTGAACAGCGAGGCGTTCGAATGCACCGTGATCTTGAGCTTGCCCGCGCTGCCCTTGTCCACGTCGCTCGCGAACTGCGTGATGTTCTCGGTGTGGAAGTTGCTGGCCGGATAGGCGGTAGGCAGGTCCCACTTGGTCTGGGCGAAGGCCGCGGCGCCGAGGGTGAGGCCCGCGAGGGCAATGCCGAACTTGTGATTCATGAGCGCTCCGGTTCGTGTGAAAGTGAAAACGAAAGCGAGCATACGTGCAAATTCCGGGCCACTTGCTGAGGCCTTTCCCTGTCATGGTGCGCGCCGGCGTTGCGTTCGCGGCATGACTTCGGGATGAAGAAAGCCGCCGCGCGGAGGGTTCCGCGGGCGGCCCTGGCGAGGCCGGCTGCGCGGCCTCGCGAACCCGTCATGGGTCTGCCGATGCGGGTCTCGATCGGCCTCGTTCGTTATTGCTTGGCGGCGCTCTTCACCGCCTTGTCGCTCCTGGCGGCCACGGGTGCCTCGCCGCCCGCGTAGGCCTTGCCGTTGACCGTGAGGCCCTCGGCCGAGAGCTTGGCCGCGGCCTTTTCCTTCACGCCCTTCACGCGCTGCATGAGATCGGCCCAGTCCTTGAACTCGCCCTGCTTGCGCGCGTCGAGGATGCGCTTGGAGAGCGCGGGTCCCACGCCCTTGAGGCCATCGAGATCGGCTTCGCTGCCCTTGTTGACGTCGACCGCCGCGAACGATGCGGCAGCGAACAGCAGGGTGGCCGTGGCCACGATTTTCTTGAACATGTTTGAACTCCCTCGTTGATGCTTTTGATGCGCCGACAAGACGTCGGCTTCGGCTCAACGAGGGCTTCGAACGGGGCGTTGACGGCCGCGTGCGAGCGGCCACCATTGTTCAGCAAGGTGATCGAAGCTGCTCAGAGCTCTTCGACGCGGCGCGGCGGATAGCTGTCCCAGGCCTGGCAGCCGGGGCAGTGCCAGAAGTGCTGGTGCGCCTCGAAGCCGCACGCCGCGCAGCGGTAGCGCATCAGCGGCCGCGTGGCCTGGTCGAGCGCGCGCTGCACCTGCGGATGGAACTGCTCGTGCTCGAAGCGTTCGCCCGCGAGCCAGCGCGAGGCCGCGACCAGCGAGGGCTGGTGCGCGAGATGCGCGATGTAGCCGTCGCGCGGCACGGGCTGCGCGCCCTCGGCCTCGGGTGCGGTGTCGGCGGGTGCGCCGCCGAGCGCGATCAACGCCTCGAGCACGTCGATCGACGGCGATTCGGCATAGCGCCGCTGCAGCAGCGCGAGCGCCTCGGGCGTGCGCTGCGCGGCCACGGCGGCCTGCTGCAGCGCGGCGGCGTACAGCGGCAGCGCGAGCGGCGCGGTGTCGCTCAGGGCCACCAGGGTGTCGAAGGCGGCGCCGGCCTCGCCGCTGCGCAGCTGCAAGGTCGCGGTGTCGATGGCCGGGCGCGGTGCCTGCGGCGCCTGGGCCACGGCCTGCTCGAGCAGGCGGCGCGCGGCCGCGAGGTCGCCCATGCCGACCTGTTCGGCGGCCTGCTCACACAGGTGATGCGCGCGGCGCGTGCCGTAGCTGGCCTGGTCGGATTCGTCGAGCTTGCGCGCCACGTCGGCGGCCTGGCTCCATTCGCGCGAGCGTTCGTAGATGGCCAGCAGCGCGAGCCGTGCCTCGTTCTCGTAACGCGTGCCCTCGAGCTTCTGCAGCGCCGCCTCGGCGCGATCGAGCAGGCCGGCGCGCAGGAAGTCCTGCGCCAGCGCGTGCTGGGCGCGCTCGCGGTCGCCGCGGCTCAGGTCGCCGCGGCCGAGCAGGTGCTCGTGCACGCGCACCGCGCGCTGGTACTCGCCGCGGCGGCGGAACAGGTTGCCGAGCGCGAAGTGCAGCTCCTGCGTGTCGGGGTCGTTCTGCACCGCCTCGATGAAAGCGTCGATGGCCTGGTCCTGCTGCTCGTTGAGCAGGAAGTTGAGGCCGCGGAAGTAGGCCTTGGGGGCCTGGCGGTTCTCGAGCTTGAGCTGGCGGATGTCGAAACGGGAAGCCAGCCAGCCCAGGACGAAGGCGACGGGCAGGCTGATCAGCAACCAGCTGGGATCAAAGTCCATGTTGGCGTACGGCGGGAAGGTCGGTGGCGGCGATGGTCGGCGCCGGGGTGGTGGCCGGCACGGCGGCCGTCGCGGTGGGCGTGGGGTTGCCCGCGGTCGTGGCCGGCAGTTGCGCGGCGGCGCTGCGGTGCTTCCACCAGCCCGGCAGCATGCCGAGCGCGCCCACCACGAGGCCGCCCGCGAAGGCGGCCAGCACGACCAGCACCAGCGGCGCGCGCCAGTAGGTGCCGAAGAAGAAATAGACGGTCGCGTCGTGCTGGTTGTTCAGCGCGAAGGCGAAGAGCGTAAAAAAAATGGCTGCCTTGAGCAGCCACAGGAGGTATTTCATGCGCGGTCCCGTTGGCGGGACGATTCTACGGTTGCACCTGCGCCGGATGGTCCGCGCCGATGGGGGCCGGGTTCAGGCCTTCGGCGTCGTCTTGATGCCGAGTTCGGCGCTGCGGGCGTCGACCGCCTCGCGCAGGGCCTTGCCGGGCTTGAAGTGCGGCACGCGCTTCTCTGGAATCTGCACGCTCTCGCCCGAGCGCGGGTTGCGGCCGATGCGCGGCGGACGCCGGTTGACCGAGAAGCTGCCGAAGCCGCGGATCTCGATCCGGTGCCCGCGCACCAGGGCATCGCTCATCGCGTCGAGGATGGTCTTGACGGCGTATTCGGCATCCCGGTGGGTGAGTTGCGCAAAGCGCGCTGCGAGTTCTTCGACGAGGTCAGAGCGGGTCATAGGTCAAAGCAAAAGCAGGGGCGAAAAAAAAGACAGAGAGGCCACCAGGGCCTGCTCTGTCTTCGGGCGACGGCTTACTTGTCGCTGTTGTCCAGCTTGGCGCGCAGCAGGGCGCCCAGGCTCGTCGTGCCCGCGTTCTCGCGTGCCGACTGCTGGCTCAGGCTGGCCATGGCGCCTTGCTCGTCGACCATGTCCTTCTGCTTGATCGACAGCTGGATGTTGCGGGTCTTGCGATCCACGTTCACGACGATGGCCGTGACTTCGTCGCCTTCCTTGAGCACGTTGCGGGCATCTTCGACGCGGTCGCGCGAGATTTCCGAAGCACGCAGGTAGCCGATGATGTCTTCGCCCAGGTCGATCTCGGCGCCGCGGGCGTCGACCGTCTTGACCTTGCCGGTCACGATCTGGCCCTTGTCGTTGACCGTGGTGAAGGTGGTGAACGGGTCGCTGTCGAGCTGCTTGATGCCCAGCGAGATGCGCTCGCGGTCCACGTCGACGGCCAGCACGATCGCTTCGACTTCCTGGCCCTTCTTGTAGTTGCGAACGGCGGTTTCGCCGGCTTCGTTCCACGAGAGGTCCGAGAGGTGAACCAGGCCGTCGATGCCGGCAGCCAGGCCCACGAACACGCCGAAGTCGGTGATCGACTTGATCGGGCCCTTGACGCGGTCGCCACGCTTCGTGTTCTGAGCGAACTCTTGCCACGGGTTGGCCTTGCACTGCTTCATGCCCAGGCTGATGCGGCGCTTGTCTTCGTCGATCTCGAGGACCATGACTTCGACTTCGTCGCCCAGCGAGACGATCTTGTTCGGAGCGATGTTCTTGTTGGTCCAGTCCATTTCCGAGACGTGCACCAGGCCTTCGATGCCGGGTTCGAGCTCGACGAACGCGCCGTAGTCGGCAATGTTCGTGACCTTGCCGAACAGGCGGGTCGATTGCGGGTAGCGGCGCGAAACGCCCATCCACGGGTCGTCGCCCATCTGCTTGAGACCCAGCGA
This sequence comes from Variovorax sp. FG153, assembly GCF_057809595.1. NCBI lineage: Bacteria > Pseudomonadati > Pseudomonadota > Betaproteobacteria > Burkholderiales > Comamonadaceae > Variovorax > Variovorax sp. FG153. The sequence continues at coordinate 255,005 of NZ_JBMDKG010000002.1, read as the reverse complement.
GACACGGTTCTTCTCGGTGTCGAACTTGAGGATCTTGGCGGTGATTTCCTGGCCGGCCTGAACGACTTCGCTCGGGTGGCGGACACGGCGCCATGCCATGTCGGTGATGTGCAGCAGGCCGTCGATGCCGCCGAGGTCCACGAACGCACCGTATTCGGTGATGTTCTTGACCACGCCGCGGACAACAGCGCCTTCCTTCAGGGTTTCCATCAGCTTGGCGCGTTCCTCGCCCATGCTGGCTTCGACCACGGCACGGCGCGACAGCACGACGTTGTTGCGCTTGCGGTCGAGCTTGATGACCTTGAATTCGAGGGTCTTGTTCTCGTACGGGGTCAGGTCCTTGATCGGACGCGTGTCGATCAGCGAGCCCGGCAGGAACGCGCGGATGCCGTTGACGAGCACCGTGAGGCCGCCCTTGACCTTGCCGCTGGTGGTGCCGGTGACGAAGTCGCCCGATTCCAGCGCCTTCTCGAGGGCCAGCCACGAAGCGAGGCGCTTGGCGGTGTCGCGCGAGAGGATGGTGTCGCCGTAGCCGTTTTCAACGCTGCCGATGGCAACGGAAACGAAATCGCCGGCCTGGACTTCGAGCTCGCCCTTGTCGTTCTTGAACTCTTCGATCGGCACATACGCTTCGGACTTCAGACCGGCGTTGACGACGACGTGGTTGTGTTCGACACGCACGACTTCGGCCGTGATGACCTCGCCGGTGCGCATTTCGGAACGCTTCAGGGACTCTTCGAATAGGTCGGCAAAAGATTCAGACATTTATGGTTCCTTCCGTCAGGCAGGGTTGGCAGGCGCTCTTGCGACATTGCGTGCGACTGCACTGGATCTGGAGACGGCGGTTGGTTGTGGGCGGAAGCCCGGTTGGTTGAACAACCAGAAGGCCGGTGCGCTGTCGCGCGAAGGGAGCCTTCTGGAGCGGTAGGCGCCTCCCGGAACACCCGGTGGGCGCGAGCCTTTCAAGCGGACTCGAAAGGCTGCACTTGTCGCCACCAGTCCAACACCGTGTCGATCGATTGCTCGATCGAGAGCTGGGAGTTGTCGAGGTGGCGCGCGTCCTGCGCCGGCTTCAAGGGGGCGACGCTGCGGGACGAGTCCCTGGCGTCGCGCGCCTCCAGATCGGAGCGAAGACTGTCGAGTGTAGTCGAAATACCCTTTGAAATCAACTGCTTATGGCGCCGCTCGGCGCGCTGGGCGGCGCTCGCGGTCAGGAACACCTTGAGCGCGGCGTCGGGGAAGATCACCGTGCCCATGTCGCGGCCGTCGGCCACCAGGCCCGGCAGCCGGCGGAAGCGCTGCTGCAGGCCCAGCAGCGCCTCGCGCACGGCCGGCAGCGTGGAGACGCGCGAGGCGTCCATGCCGGCGGCCTCGGAGCGGATGTCCTCGCTGACGTCCTCGCCGTCCAGCAGCACCTTGCCCTCGACGAACTGCAGCGGCAGGGCGGCGGCCAGCGCGGCGATCCGCGCCTCGTGCGCGGCGTCGGCGCTCAGGCCGGCGCGGCGCATGGCCAGACCGGTCACGCGGTAGAGCGAGCCCGAGTCGAGGTAGTGGTAGCCCAGCAGGCGCGCCACTTCGGAGGCCAGCGTGCCCTTGCCCGAGGCGGTCGGGCCGTCGATGCTGATCACCGGAATGTCGGCGGCCGTGGAGACCGAGAACAGGGTCTCGAAGTAGTCGGGGAAGGTCTTGGCGACGCAGTGCGGCTCGAGGATGCGCACCGGCACCCGCGCCGGGTTGAAGGCGGCGAGCGAGAAGCACATGGCGACCCGGTGGTCGTCGTAGGTGCGGATGCTCGCGGGCCGCCAGCCGGCCGGCGCCAGCGGATGCACGCGGATGAAGTCGGGCCCGGCCTCGACCGTGGCGCCGAGCTTGCGCAGCTCGTTGGCCATGGCGTCGATGCGGTCGGTTTCCTTGACGCGCCAGCTCGCGATGTTGCGCAGGGTGCTGGGGCCGTCGGCGTAGAGCGCCATCACGGCCAAGGTCATCGCCGCGTCGGGGATGTGGTTGGCGTCGAGGTCGATGGCCTTGAGCGGCCAGGCGCCGCGGCGCACCGCGAGCCAGTTCGGGCCGCTGTCGATCTCGGCGCCCATCTGGCGCGCGGCGTCGACGAAACGGATGTCGCCCTGGATCGAATCGGCGCCCACGCCCTCGATCCGGATGCCGTCGGGTCCGGACGCGGCCGTCGCGATGGCGCCCAGCGCGATGAAATAGCTGGCGGACGAGGCGTCGGCCTCGACGTGGATGTCGCCCGGCGAGCGGTAGCTGCTGCCGGCGGGGATCGTGAAGCGCTCCCAGCCGTCGCGCCGCACCGCGATGCCGAAGCGCGCCAGCAGGTTCAGCGTGATCTCGATGTAGGGCTTGGAGATCAGCTCGCCGACCACCTCGATCGTGATGTCGCTGGCCGCGGCGAGGGGCAGCGCGAGCAGCAGGGCGGTCAGGAACTGGCTCGAGACGTCGCCGCGCACGCGGATCGGGGCGTCGAGCACCAGTTCGCCGTGCGGCACCGGGTGGATGCGCAGCGGCGGATAGCCGGGATTGCCGAGGTAGTCGATGCGGCAGCCCAGCTGGGTGAGGGCGTCGACCAGGTCGCCGATCGGGCGCTCGTGCATGCGCGGCACGCCGCGCAGCTCGAATTCGCCGCCCAGCAGCGACAGTGCCGCGGTCAGCGGCCGCATCGCGGTGCCGGCGTTGCCGAGGAACAGCGAGAGCAGCTCGGTGTTGCCGATCGCCCGGCCGCCGATGCCGGTGATGCGCACCTGCTTGCCGGCGGGCTCGACGCCGCAGCCCAGCGCGCGCAGCGCATCGAGCATGACGCGCGTGTCGTCCGAATCGAGCACGTCGTGCAGGGTGGTGGTGCCGCTCGCGAGCGCGGCCAGCAGCAGCACCCGGTTCGAGATGCTCTTGGAGCCGGGCAGCTGCACCGTGCCCGAGGCGCCGGTCAGCGCGGGGAGATCGAGAAAGGCCGAGGCGTACATCTCAAGCGTCCTGCTGCGAATCGGGTGACGACGAGGCGCCGGGCTGCCAGGCGGCCCGAACCCGGCGGGCGCGCGCGATCGACTGCTCGAGGGCCTGCGATTCGCCCTCGGCCATGGCGTTCTCCATCTCGAGCAGCGCGGCGCGGAAGGCACGCGACTGCGCCAGCACCTGCTCTCGGTTGGCCAGCAGCACGTCGCGCCACATCACGGGGTCGCTCGCGGCGATGCGCGAGAAGTCGCGAAAGCCCGGGCCCGCCAGGCCCAGGAAGCGATCGCCCTGCGGCTGGCCGGCGAGGCCGTTGACGTAGGCGAAGGCCAGCAGGTGCGGCAGGTGGCTCACGGCGGCGAAGGCGCCGTCGTGCTCCTCGTGGGTCATGGTGAGCACGTTCGCGCCGATGCCGCTCCAGACCTGCGAGGCACGCTGCACGTTGGAGCGCAGCGTGGACTTGATCGGGGTGAGCACCACTTGCCGGCCGGTGAACAGCGAGGCCTCGGCATGCTCGATGCCCGAGACTTCCTTGCCCGCGATCGGGTGCGCCGGCACGAAGTTGCCGAGCTGCCCCTGCAGGCCACGGCGCGCGGCTTCGATGACGTCGCCCTTGGTGGAGCCGACGTCCATCACCAGCGCGTCGCTGCCGATGCCGTGGCGGATCGCCTTGAAGGTGGCTTCCGAGGCCGCCACCGGCACGGCCAGCAGCACGATGTCGGCGCCCGACACCGCCAGCAGCGCCGAGGGCGCGGCGACGTCGATCACGCCGAGCTGCCGGGCCTTCTCGGTGGTGGAGGGCGACTTGCTGTAGCCCACCACCCGTTTCACCAGCCTGGCGCGCTTCAGCGCCAGCGCGAAGGAGCCGCCCATCAGGCCGCAGCCGATCAATCCCAGTTGCTCGAACATGTGCTTGCTTGCGACGGACTCAGGCCTTGACGGGGTAGGCGCCGAGCACCTTGTAGAACGCGCAGAGACCGCGCAGCTCGGCCAGCGCCGCGGCCACGTTGGGCTGCGAGGGATGGCCGTCGAGGTCGATGTAGAAGTAGTACTCCCACTGCCCGGTGCGCGCGGGGCGCGACTCGAAGCGGGTCATCGACACGTTGTTGACCTTGAGCGGCACCAGCAGGTCGTGCACCGCGCCCGGCCGGTTGGGCACCGACACGATCAGGCTGGTGCAGTCGCGGCCCGAGGCGGGCGGCATCGCGAGCGTCTGCGGCAGGCAGATCACCGAGAAGCGGGTGCGGTTGTAGGAGTCGTCCTGGATCGCGTGGGCCACGATGTGCAGCCCGAAGCGCGTGGCCGCGCGTTCGCCGGCCAGCGCCGCGAAGGCCGGGTTGGCGGCCGCGAGGCGTGCACCCTCGGCATTGCTCGACACGGCGCGGCGCTCGGCATGCGGCAGGTGCTTGGTCAGCCAGCCCTGGCACTGGGCCAGCGCCTGCGGATGGGCCAGCACGGCTTCGACGCCCTCGAGCGAATTGCTGCTGCGCAGCAGGTGGTGGCGCACCAGCAGGCTGACCTCGCCGACCACATGCGTGGGCGAGTGCAGGAACAGGTCGAGCGAGCGCGTGACCACGCCCTCGGTCGAATTCTCGACGCCGACCACGCCGTACTGGGCGCTGCCGGCGGCGGTGGCGTGGAAGACCTCGTCGAAGCTGGCGCAGTAGATCAGGTCGGCGGCGCCGCCGAAGTACTCGATGGCGGCCTGCTCGCAGAAGGTGCCCTCGGGGCCGAGCACCGCCACGCGCTGCGGCGACTCGAGCGCCAGGCAGGCCGACATGATCTCGCGCCAGATCGCCGCCACGTGCAGGTCCTTGAGCGGACCGCCGTTGCTCTGCTGCATCTTGTCGATGACATGGGCCACCCGGTCGGGGCGGAAGAACGGCGTGCCTTCGCGTTTCTTCACTTCGCCGACCAGCTCCGCCACGTGGGCTCGCTCGTTGAGCAGGCGCAGCAGTTGCTGGTCGAGCGAATCGATCTGCACGCGCAGATCGGCGAGGCTTTCGGAATGGTCGGGGGAGGAGGGCGGGGTAGGAGCTGGGGCGGTCATCGGTGAGGTGCGCGCGCGTCTAGGCGTGCGACCGCTCGAATTCTCGCATGTAGCTCACCAGGGCCTGCACGCCTTCCAGGGGCATGGCGTTGTAGAGGCTGGCGCGCATGCCGCCCACCGACTTGTGGCCCTTGAGCTGCAGCAGCCCCGCCGCGCGGGCGCCCGACAGGAAGGCCTCGTTGCGGGCTTCGTCGCGCAGGAAGAACGGGATGTTCATGCGCGAGCGGCAGCCCGGGTCGATCTTGTTCAGGTAGAAGGACGACGCATCGATGAAGTCGTACAGCAGCTTCGCCTTGGCGATGTTGCGCTGCTCCATCGCGGCCACGCCGCTCAGCGCGCCTTCGGTCTGCTCGCGCAGCCACTGGAACGTGAGCCCCGCCATGTAGATGCCCCAGGTCGGCGGGGTGTTGTACATGGACTGGTTGTCGGCCACGGTCTTGTAGTTGAACGCGCTCGGGCAGATCTCGAGCGCATGGCCCAGCAGGTCGTCGCGCACGACGACGATCGTGAGGCCGGCCGGACCGAGGTTCTTCTGCGCGCCGCCGAAAGCCAGGCCGACACGGCTCCAGTCGACGCCGCGCGAGGCGACGTGGGAGGAGAAGTCGATCACCAGCGGCGCCTTGCTGCCGAGGGCGGCGAGGTCGGGCAGCTCGTGGAACTCGATGCCGTTGATGGTCTCGTTGCTGCACAGGTGCACGTACGAGGCGTCGCCGGACAGCTGCCAGCCCGCGGGATCGGGCAGGCGCGTGTGCTGGTCGTCGGTGTTGCTCGCGGCCACGCGCGCGTTGCAGTAGCGCTGCGCTTCCTTGTGCGACTTGACGCTCCAGCTGCCGGTGACCACGAAGTCGACCGTGCCGCCGCGCGACAGGTTCAGCGGGACGATGGCGTTCTCGCCGAGGCCGCCGCCCTGCATGAACAGGATCCGGAAGTTGGCGGGTACCGCCAGCAGCGCGCGCAGGTCGGCTTCGGCCTGCGCATAGATCTCGCCGAACTCCTTGCCGCGATGGCTCATCTCCATCACGCTCATGCCGCTGCCGTGCCAGTCGAGCATCTCGGCGGCGGCGCGTTGCAGCACCGCCTCGGGCATGGCGGCGGGGCCCGCGGAGAAGTTGTAGGGGCGCGGGCGGGCCGGTTCTTGCAGGGTGTGCGGGGCGTTCACGTCACTTCTTGGCGGGAGCCTTGGCCGGTGCCTTGGCGGGGGCGGCCGGCGCTTCGGTCGGGGCGCCCAGTGCCTTGGCGACGCTGGTGTCGAGGGCCTGCATCTTCGGCTCGATGGTGGCGCGGGTCTCGGCCACCAGCTTTTCCGTCAGCGCGGTCTGCATCTTGGGGTTCAGGTCCTGGTACTTCTTGCTCAGCGGCGAGTTGATCCAGGCCAGCAGCTGCTTGAGCTCGTCTTCGGTGAAGGACTGCTCGAGCAGCGGGCTCAGCGTGGCCGGGGCCAGCTGCACGGCCTTGTCGCGCACGATCGGATAGGCATCGTCGTAGTACTTCTTGAGCTCGGCATCGGCGGCCTTGGCGGCGGCTTCGCGCTTGGCCTCGGGCACCTGGGTCTGCAGGTACTGCGAACCGGCCTGCGCGATCGGGGCGCTCGACTGCTCGACCAGGCCGCGGGCCAGGGCTTCGATGCCGGGGCGCTGCAGGTCGAGGAACTGCTTGATGAGCGTGGCCTTGTCCTGGGCCAGGGCGCCCATCGAACTGCCGGCCAGGGCGACGGTCAGGAGTGCGAGCTTGATTTGTTTTTTCACTGAGGATTCTCCGTTGAAGATGTGGAAGTGTCGTCTGCGCCGGGCTCGGGTTCGCCATTGGCATCGTTTTCGACGATACGTTGCAGCCCGCTGAGTTTGGCACCTTCGTCGAGCCCGATCAGCGTAACGCCTTGCGTCGCGCGACCCAGTTCACGAATCTCGGCGACCCGGGTGCGCACCAGCACGCCCTTGTCGGTGATGAGCATGATCTCATCGTCCGAATGCACGAGTGTGGCGGCAACGACCTTGCCGTTTCGCTCACTCTGTTGAATAGCGATCATGCCTTTGGTTCCACGGCCATGGCGCGTGTATTCGGTAATGCTTGTTCGCTTTCCGTAACCATTTTCCGTGGCCGTGAGCACGCTCTGCTGCTCGTCCTCGGCCACCAGCATGGCGATCACGCCCTGGCCTTCCTCGAGCATCATGCCGCGCACGCCGCGCGCGTTGCGGCCCATCGGGCGCACGTCGTTCTCGTCGAAGCGCACCGCCTTGCCGCCGTCGCTGAACAGCATCACGTCGTGCTTGCCGTCGGTGAGGGCGGCGCCGATCAGGTAGTCGCCGGCATCGAGGTCGACCGCGATGATGCCGGCCTTGCGCGGATTGCTGAACTCGTCGAGCGCGGTCTTCTTGACCGTGCCCATCGAGGTCGACATGAACACGTACTGGTCGGCGGGGAAGTTGCGCTTCTCGCCCGTGAGCGGCAGCGCGACGTTGATCTTCTCGCCCTCGGCCAGCGGGAACATGTTGACGATCGGGCGGCCGCGCGAGCCGCGCGAGCCGCGCGAGCCCGCGGGCACCTCCCACACCTTGAGCCAGTAGAGCCGGCCGCGGTTCGAGAAGCACAGGATGTAGTCGTGCGTGTTCGCGATGAAGAGCTGGTCGATCCAGTCGTCTTCCTTGGTGGTGGTGGCCTGCTTGCCGCGGCCGCCGCGTTTCTGCGCTCGGTATTCGCCGAGCGGCTGGCTCTTGATGTAGCCGCTGTGCGAGAGCGTCACCACCATGTCGGTGGGCGTGATCAGGTCCTCGGTGGAGAGGTCGAAGGCGCTGTGCTCGACGAGGCTGCGGCGCGCGCCGATCTTCGAGTGGCCGAACTCCTGCTTGAGCGCGCCGAGCTCGTCGCCGATGATGGTCGAGACGCGCTCGGGCTTGGCCAGGATGTCGAGCAGGTCGTCGATCTCGGCCATGACTTCCTTGTACTCGGCGACGATCTTGTCCTGCTCCAGGCCGGTCAGGCGCTGCAGGCGCATCTGCAGGATTTCCTGGGCCTGCGTCTCCGAGAGGCGGTAGAGGCCGTCGTTGCCCATGCCGAACTCGCGCTCGAGGCCTTCGGGGCGGTAATCGTCGGCGCTGATCGTGCCGCCGTCGGCGCGCGTGCGGGTGAGCATCTCGCGCACCAGCTTGCTGTCCCAGCTGCGCGCCATCAGTTCGGCCTTGGCGACCGGCGGGGTCGGGGCGTTGCGGATGATGGCGATGAAGTCGTCGATGTTCGCCAGCGCCACCGCCAGGCCTTCGAGCACGTGGCCGCGGTCGCGGGCCTTGCGCAGGTTGAAGACCGTGCGGCGCGTCACCACTTCGCGGCGGTGCTGCAGGAAGACCTCGATCAGGTCCTTGAGGTTGCACAGCTTCGGCTGGCCGTCGACCAGCGCCACCATGTTGATGCCGAAGGTGTCCTGCAGCTGGGTCTGCTTGTAGAGGTTGTTGAGCACCACCTCGGGCACTTCGCCGCGCTTGAGCTCGATGACGAGGCGCATGCCCGACTTGTCGGACTCGTCCTGGATGTGGCTGATGCCCTCGATCTTCTTCTCGTGGACCAGCTCGGCCATGCGCTCCTGCAGCGTCTTCTTGTTGACCTGGTAGGGGAGCTCGTCGACGATGATCGCCTGGCGCTGGCCGCGATCGATGTCCTCGAAGTGGCACTTGGCGCGCATCACGACCTTGCCGCGGCCGGTGCGGTAGCCGTCCTTCACGCCGTTGATGCCGTAGATGATGCCGGCCGTGGGGAAATCGGGCGCCGGCACGATCTCCATCAGCTCGTCGATGCTGGCCTGCGGGTTGCGCAGCAGGTGCAGGCAGGCGTCCACCACTTCATTGAGGTTGTGGGGCGGAATATTGGTGGCCATGCCGACCGCAATACCGCCGGAGCCATTGACCAGCAAATTCGGCAGCCGGCTCGGCAGCACGGCCGGTTCTTTTTCGGAGCCGTCGTAATTGTCCTGGAAATCGATCGTTTCCTTGTCGATATCGGCCAGCATTTCATGCGCGATTTTGGCCAGCCGGATTTCCGTATACCGCATTGCGGCCGCGTTGTCGCCATCCACGGACCCGAAGTTGCCCTGGCCGTCGACCAGCATGTGGCGCATCGAGAAGTCCTGGGCCAGCCGCACGATCGTGTCGTAGACCGACTGGTCGCCGTGCGGGTGGTACTTGCCGATCACGTCGCCGACGATACGGGCCGACTTCTTGTACGGCCGGTTCCAGTCGTTGTTGAGCTCGTGCATCGCGTAGAGCACGCGGCGATGCACGGGCTTGAGGCCGTCTCTCGCGTCGGGGAGGGCGCGGCCCACGATCACGCTCATGGCGTAATCGAGATAACTGCGGCGCATTTCCTCTTCGAGACTGATGGGCAGGGTTTCTTTGGCGAAGGACGTCATTGAGCGAGAGGCTGGCGGCAGGAAGGCGAAATTTTACGCTGCGAAGGGTGTCGCACCGCCGCAACACAAGGGCTCTATTCCGCCTCCGTCCTACGCTTCGTGGCCGCCGTGCGGCCTGTTTGCCAAAGACCCTATGGCACAATCGCCTCAACGTTTTGGGTGGTGGTCACTTAAAGCGTCCTTGATTCGCAGCGCGGCTGCGGCTTTTTCCCCAAGAGGAGAACCATGAAGAAACTGAATAAAGTGGCGATGATGTTTGCAGTCGCTGCGCTCGCCACTGCCGCCGGCGCGCAGACCCGTGTCACCGCTGCGAATGGCGGTCCTACGATCGACAACTGGCAAAACGGCACCGGCGAACTGGTTTGGAAGAACGGCACGAACGAACTGTGCTGGCGCGATGCCAACTGGACGCCCGCCACGGCTGCTGCCGGTTGCGACGGCGCTCTGGTTCCCCCGGCTGCTGCGGTTCCCCCGGCTCCTGGCGTGGTTCCGCCGCCCGCCGCTCCCGCTCAACCCCCGGCTGTCGCCGCTTCGAAGGTGACCTTCGCTGCCGACGCGTTCTTCGACTTCGACAAGTCGGTGCTGAAGCCTGAAGGCCGCGCGAAGCTGACCGACCTGGTCGAGAAGATCCGTGGCGTGAACCTCGAAGTGATCATCGCCGTCGGCCACACCGACTCGATCGGTTCGGACGCCTACAACCAGCGTCTGTCGGTGCGTCGCGCCGAAGCCGTCAAGGCCTTCCTGGTCTCGAAGGGCATCGAACGCAACCGCGTCTACACCGAAGGCAAGGGCGAGAAGCAGCCTGTGGCTGACAACCGCACCAAGGAAGGCCGCGCCAAGAACCGTCGCGTGGAAATCGAAGTGGTCGGCACCCGCGCCAACTGATAGCTCGATTCCATCGACCCTAAAACCCCGCCTCGGCGGGGTTTTTTTATGCCTGAATCAATGCAGGCTGAAAGTTTTCAAGCCGGCCCTTTCGTCATGGGCTGGTCATCGTCCGTTTCATAATCCGTCATATGACAGAAAACGTGAATGCCGATCCGGCCGAACTCGCCAAATTTTCGGAACTGGCCCACAAGTGGTGGGATATGGAAGGCGAATTTCGCCCTTTGCACGAAATCAATCCTTTGCGCCTGGAATGGATTGAAGGTATTGCGCCGATTTCCCAGCGGCGCGTGGTGGATATAGGCTGCGGCGGCGGAATTCTTTCGGATTCGATGGCCCGCAAGGGCGCGGACGTGCTCGGTGCCGACCTCGCGGGCAAGGCCCTGAAGGTGGCGCAGCTGCACGCCCTCGAGGCCGGCACGCGCGGCGTGAAGTACCGCGAGGTCAGCGCCGAGGCGCTCGCCGCCGAGCAGCCCGGCAGCTTCGATGTCGTCACCTGCATGGAGATGCTCGAGCACGTGCCGGATCCGGCATCGGTCATCCGGGCCTGCGCCACGCTGGTCAAGCCCGGTGGCTGGGTCTTTTTCTCGACCATCAACCGCAACCTCAAGTCCTTCATGCTTGCGATCGTCGGTGCCGAGTACGTGATGGGCATGCTGCCGCGCGGCACCCACGAGTACGCGAAGCTGATCCGTCCCAGCGAACTGGCGGCCTATTGCCGCGCCGCCGGCCTCGACCTGCGGCACACGCGCGGCCTCGAGCACAACCCGATCACGCGGCGCTACTGGCTCAGTGCCGATACCAGCGTCAACTACATGATCGCCACGCAGAAGCCGGCGGAAGTCCAGGCATGAAGGGCGTACCGACCCGTGCCGTGCTGTTCGACCTCGACGGCACGCTGATCGACAGCGCCCCCGACCTGGGGGCCGCAGCGGACCAGATGCGCACCGCCCGCGGGCTGCCCTCCTATCCGCTCGAGCGCTACCGCCCCATGGCGGGCGCGGGCGCGCGCGGCATGCTCGGCGTGGCCTTCGGCATCACGTCCGATGCGCCGGAGTTCGATGCGCTGCGCGAGGAGTTCTTCGTGACCTACGAGCGCTGCATGTTCAACACGCAGGCCTTCGATGGCGTCGCGCCGCTGATCGAGGCGCTGGTCGCGCGCGGGCTGCGCTGGGGCGTGGTCACGAACAAGTCGAAGCGCTTCGCCGAGCCGCTCACGCAAGCGATGCCGCTGTTCGCGAGCGCGGGCGCGGTGGTGAGCGGCGACACCACGCCGTACGCCAAGCCGCATCCCGAGCCGCTGCACGAGGCGGCCCGGCGGCTGGGTGTGCCGTCCGAGCATTGCATCTACGTCGGCGACGACGAGCGCGACATCGTCGCGGGCCGCGCGGCGGGCATGCGGACCGTGGCCGCGGCCTACGGCTACATGGGCGCGCAGGCCGATGCGACCCGCTGGGAGGCCGATGCCTTGATAACTTCTCCGGGCGAGCTCTTGAAACTGCTGGATAGCGCCTAAAATACGCCCCCTTGGGGCTGCACTGGTTTCGACGCGGGTTCGGAGTCGCAGCGGGGCATGTCGAGCTGAATGCGCTCGTAAAACAGATTCAAACAAACTAACTGCAAACGACGAACGTTTCGCACTCGCTGCTTAATTGCCAGTGAGCCTTGCAACAGCAGGCCGATGGGCTGGGCAAGGGGGTTCTGAGCAATCAGTGCCTCCCGGCTGCAAGGATAATTACATCGGCTGGCTTCGATCCGGGTACCTTGGGTCGGGGCAAGAAAATAGGGTGCTGGCGTCCGGTGTAGCGTGCGACTGCGCGACTCCGGAAGCGAGACTTAAATCAGATCGCTAAACATGTAGAACTGCGCGATGAAGGCTTGCGGACGGGGGTTCAAATCCCCCCAGCTCCACCATTTTCTGAGGCGAAAGTCCTTGTAAATCAACGACTTCCGCCATTTCGCTCCGTCTGGTTCCGTCCTGTTCCGTCACCCGATTCACACGTTTTTCACACGCGGATCGGGCAGGGAATCGACGGCAGGGAGGCCCGGCAGGCACTCGCGGCCGTAGCGCACGGGCGGTCGATCAAAGCCCAGGGCGGCGCCTTGGTCGACGAAGCGGCCGTAGGTCCGGATGACCATCTCGGTCGTCTTGTGGCCCAGCAGCTTGGAAATGTACGCCGGATTCTCGCCCTGGCTCAACAGCTGGCTTGCGAACGTATGCCGCAGCTGGTAGGGGTTGCGGTAGCGCACTTTCGCGGCGCTGGCGGCCTTCTGCCAGGCTCGCAGCAGGGATTGATCCGTCCACTCGCCGCCAGTGCGCGGATTCCGGAAGACTCGGCCCGCGCCCAGCTGGGTGCGCTCGCGCTGCGCCTGGGCGGCCTGCCTGGCCGCCAGCAGCAGCGGCACCGTGCGGATGCCTGCCTTGGTCTTCGTGGTCTTCTCCTCGCCCTCGACGACCGCCCGATGGATCTTGACCTCCGCAAAGGGCGCCTGCAGCTCCAGCCAGGTGATGGCGATCAGTTCGCTCGTCCGGACGCCGCAATAGGCCCAGAACTGGAATGCGGGCCGTTCCTCGGCCTTCAGGGCACCGAACATCAGCAGCAGCTCGTCGACGGTGTACGGGTCCGGCTCGTAGTCGCTCTCGGCCGTCTCGCGCGGCAGGACCTTGGACAGCTTCAGCCGGTCCAGCGGGTTGAACTCGAGCACCTCGTCGGCCACCAGTTCGGTTAGGGCATTCCGCAGCGGGAGCAGCAGGTTGCTCATCCGCTTGCGGGTCACGGTCTTGGTCGCGATCCACTCGCGCAGCACGCCGGCCGTCAGGGCCTTCACCTGAAGGTGCCCGAAGGCGGGGATCAGCACGTTGTCGACGGCCTTGCGGTAGCCCTCCCAGGTGCTCAGCTGCAGCACCTTCTTGCTGCGGTCCTTGTACTCGGTGAGAACGTCCTTCAGCAGCTTCGAATTGCTGACGCCGTGCCCGAAGACCTTCCGGCGCGGCGAGTCGGGAAAGCGCTCGTCGTAGCGGAAGGTCCCGCGCTCGATGTCGTTCATGATCTCGGCGCGAAGGCGCTCGGCGTAGCGCAGATTCGGCTTTGTGGGCGCCATGTCCAGCAGCTCGCGACACTGCACGCCGCGGAAGCTGAAGGCCACACGGATGACCTCCTTGTTCTTCCGCTTGATGACGGTGATCCCGACGGACATCAAGCCCTCTTTCGGGGCTTGACAGCCTTGCCCGATGCCCAGTCGTTGACGGCCTCGAGGTTGATCCAGAGCTGCTTGCTCCCGTCGGGCTGGCGCACATGTACATCGCGCAGCCAGAAGCCGCTGCGGAGCCTCTTGTCCACCGCATCGGGCGTCTCGCCGAACAGCTCGCAGTAGCGATTCATCGGCACCCATTCCAAAACGACAGCGGTTGCCATCTATCGCGCCTCCTGTGCTGAAATACTCGAAAAATGGCTAAACCCACCCGTACCGCCCGCCAGCTGCGCCAGATCCTGATCGATCGCATCGAGGCATTGCCGGGGCTCGCCGGCATGCAGACGGACGTGCACCTGGGCGGCGTGCGTGGTGTGGATGGCGGGCCTGGCGCCCCGAACTGGACGGTGCCGGCGCTGCGCAGCCGGGACCAGCACCGGGCCGACGTTGCGCGCGTGATCGCGCAGACCCAGATGGAATACGACCTCGACGAGGACTGATTTCATCGGGCGGTTCCCTCCATGTCCGCGGGAACCTCGACGATCCCCTCTTTCGGGCAGTCGATGCACTGGCGGCCGTAGGGGCGCATGTGGCATTGGGTGGGGCCGTTGGCGAAGCGCGAGTCGCACATGCGCGCGCACTCGTTGTTGTGGTCGGCGATCAGCTTGCGCAGCTTCGCCGCCTCCTCAAGCGCCGCATTGGCACGCTGGTCGCCGTAGGCCCGGAGCTGGCCGGCGGTGTAGAGCGGATCGTTGCGGTAGAAGCGACCGAACGAACTGACTTGCGCTTCTTCGTAGAGCGTCATCGAGCCATGGTCGCCGAAGGTGTCGCACACGTAGCCGAACGGCTCCGGCATCGGCACTTCCTCGAAGGGGGTCATGGCTTGCATGCTCCGCTCAGTTGTTGCTGGATGACCTTCTCGGCCGGCGTCTTGAACCGCCACAAGAAGGTGTCAATGCCGTGCAAGGTGAGCACGAGTTCGCACACGATGAATACGGCGACGACGCACCAGAAGGATTGCCAATTGGTCATCACACCTCCCCCGTCTTCGCTGCCGATGCCTGGAGGGCGGCGCGGGCTTCCTGCATGGTTCGTGCGCCCTCGGGCGGATCCCCTTCACCGGGGGTGAACTCGAATTCCGCCCCTTCCTCTAGAAGCGCGTCCCAGCATGCGGTGTGATAGTGGCTGGTGAAATAGTCGCCATCCCACACGCCAGACTGCTTGCAGTAGCGCTCGCCCTTCTCGATAGCGTAGGCGCAGCAGATGCATTGCCGCAGCGCGCGGCTGGCCTGCATGGTCATCGGATGGAAGAAGTCGGCCATCACGCACCTCCCTTCGTCTCCCCCGCTTGCGCAGGTGCTGCCGAGGGAGCGGCGGCGAGCATGGCGGCCCAACAATCGGCCGAAGGCAGCACCCACGACTTCTGATCGCCGGCTCGGGTCATCGCCGGGGTTGGCTTCACTGGCACCAGCCGCCAGCCATCGGGCACAGCAGGTGCTTCCACGGCCGGGGGCGTGAGGGCAGCGCCGCGCATCGCTCGGTAGATGACCTCGGGGCTGTTGCCTCCTGTGCGCTCCATGTACTCGCGGGCGGCGGCAGCGCCGGCGGCGATCATCTCGGGCGTCACGATCTCGCCCGCCGCCTCCTGCTGCACGGGCGCGGCCTTTGCGCGATGCTGTTCAAGTGCCTTGCCATCCCAAAAGCCCAACGCCACGAGCTCGTCACCGGCATCGCGGACCGGGTCCTTAGAGTCGCCAACAGCGATGACCTCCAATGCGCGACGCAGGTTGTCGCGCTCCTCGGTCAGCGCCATCCGTTCCTCGTGGGGCTGCACGGGCGCGGGCTGTGCGAGGGTGAGCAAGGCGCCGCGGTAGGCCCGCCACAGCGCGTTGGTGTTGGTGCGTGTGACGCCGTGGTAGACCACAGCCATCACGGCATCGTGCATCGCTTCTGTCTCGTGCTCGGGCAACGTTCTCCACCCGCTAGCGGCCGCAGCGGGTGCCGCGCCGCGAGCCGTGATCCATGCGATGGCCGCGTCTGCATCGTCCTGCATGGGCTCGCCCTTGTCGTCCTCGTAGAGGCCGAAGCCTTCGGGCGGGGTGCGATTGGCAACGGTGCGCAGCAGCTCCATGATGCGAGCCGGGAAGGTCTCCGGGGCCGCAGAGGGTGCCGGGGCGGCATCGCGCGAGGCGGCGCGGAAAGCCTGCGCATCCTTGAGTAGCGCAGCAGCCCACTCTTCGGGAGAGAAGTCCATCCCCGTGGGCCCACTGCTGTAGCCCATCGCGTCAGTCAGTCGCAGGTACATATCCGCACTTGCAACGCTCTGCTCGCGCGCATCGATAGCGGCCTGCGCCGGGGCGGAGAGGTAGAGCGGTTCGAACACCGGCGTGAACTGCTCGTTGCCGTAGTCGCCGCGCTCGTCTTCGAAGCACAGGCTCGGCTCTCCGCTGGGGAGATTCGTCACGAGGAAGGCTGCTGGCTGGGCCTGCAGCTTCACGGTCTGGAGGGCGGAGACATCGACAGGCCCGACGCGGTGCCACTTCGGATCGCCGGTCGTGTCGGGGTTGACGGCATAGCGGCCGTCGTCGTGTTCGAAAAGCAGGGCTTCAGCCATGGTTCTCTCCTTGTGCGGTCAAAATGGGATGTCGTCCGTGAAGCGCGAGAGGCGCCAGCGAAGCGGCTCGGTCAGCGGGTCGGCGCCCTGCGGGTGGCGCTCCCAGAGCTCGAAGTAGCGCTCGAGCAGAGCGGGCTTCTCGTCCGGCAGGTTGTAGAGAAACCGAGCGAAGAACCGCGCCAGATGGTCGGCCTTGCGGTACTTGGCGCGGGTCCAGCGGAAGCGCTTCACCTCCGCTCTCCCTCGGGTGCGGGTGTCAGGGATGCTGCGGCGCGTCGGGGCAAGCGAACGCCTCGGAGGGCGTTGGCCGCTTCGCTCAGCACGTTCTCGTAGGCCATCTCCAGCGCCTCGTCGTATTCGAGGCCGTACTTCTTCTTGCAGGCCTTCGCCAGCTTCTCGGGCGGCATGTAGGCTGTGATGCGCTTCAACGCGGCGTGAAACCGCTCAAGCATCTCCCGCTCACCCATGGCGGGCTCCCGTGGCAGAGGCGAGTTCGATCTCATCCGGCGACACGCAGAACGCGCGGTCCGTGATGTGCTCGTGCGAGACCGAGATGCAGTTGAGGTAGCCGAAGGACACGCGCCGCACGATCAGCGTTTCGCCCTTCCGAGCGCAGAGCTCGACGCCCATGCCGTCATCGGTAAGGTCGTTCTCGCACTCCACGAGAGTGACGACCTTGTCGCCGACGGCGAACGCCGGGGCTTCTGGGGTGTGCACCTTGCTCATGCCTTCTTCTCCTCGGATGGGTTGCGCGCTGCAGCGAGCGCTTTTCGGGTTTCGATGGCCCACTTGGCCGCGGCGCGGTCTTTGGGGCTTGCTTTGGGGCTCGCAGCGATGGCTGACCAATGCGCTTCTTGTTCCAGATCGGCGACCAAATACAGAAGCTCTCGTTCTTCGCCCGAGGCTGAATAGCTGCTGTCGAGATACGCATGGCACCTGGCGCAGCCCCAGGCGCTGAAACAGTCGTGGGCCTTTTGAGAAAGTCCCTTGCCGTGGATAGACAGATTCGAATGGCATGCCACGGTCGTCTCTCGGTCGTCGTTGCACATGGGCGACCGGATCAGGCAGGGCATGCCGCGTGCCATCGCCAGCAGATGGGGGTTGCGCTGGGGCTCGGTCTTGTCGAGCTTGAGCCCGGGGCTCGAGCAGTCGGCCATGACCGCGCGGCGCGTGGCCGGCCGCGGCGGCGGCGATGGAGGGGCGACGAACTTCGGGCGTGTGAACCCGGTCCGCGCCAGCACCTTGCGCGCCTTGAGGCCGACGGTCTTCTTGGACATCAGCAGACCTGCCTGGCGAACTCGACGCGGATCTGCTCCTCGAGGGCCTGGTAGCGCTCGGCGAACTCTTCTTTCCAGTCTTTCCAGCTCTTGGCCTCACGCTCCGACGAATTCAGGCTGACCCAGTCCGCGGCGGGAACCGGGCTTGCCGTGCCATCGCCCAGGATGGGCCAGGGCGCGTTGCGCTCCGGGTCGTAACCGGTGAGGTCGCGGCGTTCCGTGGCGAGGGCCTGCAGGTCGATCAGGTGGACAGCCAGACGGTGCGAGCGCATCAGCGTCAGGATGCCGAAGTGCGTGTGCAGGGCCTTGGCGTTGTTGGCCTCGAAGCGCCGCCAGGCGGCGATCCCGCCCGCGCCCATGCTGTATTCGTCGACGGCAGCCTTGGCTGGCGAGCTCAGATCGGTGGTGTACGCCTCGTGCGCGTCGTGCATCAGCGCGGCCATCTGCAGCGTCGCAGAGCTTCCGTTGCGCTCGGCGATGTCGCAGCACAGGAGCGAGTGTTCCGCGACGCTGTAGGGCCGCGTGGTGGCGCCCGTGAAGCGGTTGATCAGCGCCAGGTGGTGGGCGATGTCACGGATGTCGAATGGCCTGCCTGCGACGGTTGCGGAGTCCGGACCGGCGAGGTGGTACTCGCGACCGGAGATGGTGATCATGTGCGTCATTGAGATTCCTCGGTGGCCACGGTGGTGAACTGCGCAGCCCACTCGGCGGCGCGGCTGTCGGAAACGTCGGATGCGGCCTGGAGCGCATCGGTGATGGCTGGCCCGGCATCGAGGCGCTGGCCAACGTAGATCAGGGCGATCACGAACAGCGCGATGGCGATGCCCTTGGCCTGGTCGGAGATGAAGCGGCGCAGCTTCATTGCGTCACCGGCTCTTCGTACATGACCACCACGGCGTCGACGAGGTTGCCCACGGTGATGCGGCCCTCGCGCTCGGCGCGGTCGGCCTTCGTGATCTCGACCCAGCTCCAAGCCGAGTTGCTGCCGGCGATGCGCCAATCCGCGAACCGGCGCGTGTTCTTGCGGCGGATCCACAGCTCGACCCGCGGCGCGTCTGCGGCCTGGGCCTGATGCTTCTCGCGGTACGTGCGTTCGAAGTAGCGAAACAGGCCGGGCCGGCCGGCATCGATCCAAGCCTGGCGCACGGTGTCGACATCGAGGGTCCGCGCCGAGGAGGTGGCGACGGGTGCGAGAGAGAAGCCTCGTTCCATGTGGCGGCCTTTCAGAACGGGCACGCGACCGAAGCGCGTGCTTTGGTGGAGAGGGAGATCTCGAGCGCTATCTCGAAGACCTCTTCGTCGGAGGCGCCGGAGCGCGATGCGAGGAGGGCGGCGCTCATGGGGTTGCGCTCGCAGTAGGGCGATCCGGGCCGGTGCTCGAAGTGGTATCCGCCGCAGCGGCAGAGGCGGTGCCCGGTCTCGCGCAGGTGCCGGGTGAAGAGGCCGTGGCTGCGCCGCCGCGTGCGGCACTCGGGGCAGCGGAAGAGGAAGGCCATTACTTGGCCCCTCGCAGCAGTGCGAACGTGCGCGGGTTCGCGTAGACGTCGGAGCCGACGAGAAGGACCTCGCCGTCCGGCACCGTGTTCTTCGTGCCGAAGAACGAGCGCATCCACTCGTTCATCTCGGCACGAAAGGCGGGAGTGACCGGGCAGTCCCTCGACAGTTGCATCTTCGGGATGTCCGACGTGACGAACACGGTCAGGCCGGCGAGTTGATGCGGCCCGTTCATGCGCTCAGCTCCTCCGGAGCCTTGCTGACAGGCACGAAACGCGACGGGGACCAGTCGCAGTAGGTGTCGGTTTCGGTGTGCCCGAAGATCATCGAGCAGCGCCGAATGTGCGCGCAGTCGCCGCAGGCCGTGCCCTTCGGGTGGCGCATCTTGTCGGGGTCTGCCGGGTCGTAATTGAGGGGGCGCTCGCTCATGCCGCACCTCGACCGAATTTGATGCAATCCCGGTCGTGCTCGCCGAGCCAGTCGCCGCAATGTGGGCAGCGCGACGAAGCGGGCGCGGAGGAACCTGTGGACTTCTCGATCAGCGCTTTTGCGGCCACGATCACCGGACTGTTTTCGTCGAGGATCAGATGACCGGATGCGACGCGGCCATCCGCCATCCGAACGATCGTCTTCGCCAGTTCCAGCAACTCCGGCGCCGTCTCGATGAGGACCATGTCCGGGTGGACGATGCCGGCGCACCAGCTCGCGTGGTGTGAGCGGCCGGGAAAGGGGCGGATCCAGTCGCGCCGCTCGTGCACCTTGTGCAGCAGGTTCATCCCGTCGTGCGCGGTATCGCGCAGGAACAGCGTCGCATTGCTCATGCCCCAGCGCTGCGGCTGGATGATGGTCAGATCGAACTCTGGCTTTCCGCCGACGAGGGAGAGGGTCTTGTGACTCTCGTTGATCTCCCAGCGCCACGGCCCCGGCGTGTGCGCGGCGCTCATGCGTGCAGCCCTCCGCGATCGGACCTCGACACGATGACCAGTGCGCCGTCCAAGGTGATGCCCGGAGCGCCGCCCGACTCCTCGGCCGCGGCGTAGTGCGCGTCGACGGCCTGGTCGTGCCAGAAGTCGCAGGACTGCTCGGCGATGCGTGCGCGCTCCTCGGCATCGGCCGCGCGCTTTTCGGCGGCTTCCAGGCGTTGGGCAAGCTCGGCCGCGTGCTCGCGCAGGTGGACGAGCTCCGCGGCCTCCAGGCGACGCTGGAGACGGCGCAAGGCGGCGGTCATGACCGGCCCGCTCACGATGCGCGCTCCTCGAGGCGCTGGACTTCGACGATCGGGCACTCGCCGACCTTGGCGCGAGCCTTGTTGTGCGCTTCCTGGTTGGTGCGAGCGCGCACGTTGACGCTCGGCAGGTAGTTGGCCTCGTTGACGACGGGCAACCGGTCGTTGTCGAGCGGGTGGTAGAAGCAGCGGTAGCTGCGCAGGCCGTCGGCGCGGCGGCGCACGCGGCCCGGCCGCACGGTGGCGAGGTTCGGGGCGCCGTACATCAGATGCTCCAGGCGGCGACGCCGTGCTTTGCTGCGAGCTGGACGCGCACCGCTTGCGCGGCGGCGCATGCATCGCGCACGAACTCCGCTGCATCACGGCCCAGCATGCGGACGCCACCGTTGCGGCGGGCGATCTCGTCGCGCTCTTCGAAGCGAGCGCGTTCGGCGATGTATTGCGGGGAGGCGCGGAATTCGGCCTGAGCGGCGGCCA
The DNA here is from genome assembly GCF_057809595.1 of Variovorax sp. FG153. Lineage (NCBI taxonomy): Bacteria > Pseudomonadati > Pseudomonadota > Betaproteobacteria > Burkholderiales > Comamonadaceae > Variovorax > Variovorax sp. FG153. The sequence goes on along the minus strand of NZ_JBMDKG010000002.1, from coordinate 234,434 downwards.
GGGCGGCAGCCTTCGAAGCCTTGATCTCGCTGGTGATCGTGCGCTGGTCCTTGCCGGTGTTGCGGCGGGCGCAGATCTGGCCGTAGTGGACGATTTCACCGTCGTCGAGTTCGATCGCGACGGTGAACTTCAGATTCGACTTGCCGCAGCAGTCACAGGTAGTGACGCTGTCGTCGGTTCCGAGTGCTCTTGCCATCTCCATCTCCATGTAACCGCCGCGGTGTGCAGCGCATGGGATGGAGTCTAGAATTACTAGACGTTAGGTGTCAAGCAAAACTAGCCTTGCAATCTAGCATTTCTAGAAATAAATTTGGGCGCCTCGGCTTCTTGCCTTAGACGCCTTCCTTTTGCATCAATCGACGCTTGTGGGTGGAGTCGGCATGCGCCCCGTCTGCCGCTCCAGATCGGCCACGCGATCGTTGGCTCTGCGGATCTCCTCCCGCAATGTCGCCGCGTCGCTAGAAGCTGGGCGGGCGGTCAACCTCGCGCGCAGATCTGCCCGATCTTTTTTTGCCTCGGAAAGCTGCTGGCTCAGCTCGCGCTGCTTGGTTTCGTAAGCCGTTTGCGATGGCGTGGGAGCCTCCTGAAGTGCATACCCGCGCGCTCGCATACACCTTTCTAGCAGGTCGTTTTTTCGCATCGCTCGGTCGAGCTCTTGCCCCAACGATGACCGGAAGCTCAAATCCGTCGTTTGCGTTGCGGCCGTGGCCTCGTAGTCGCACTGGCTGATGGCTTGGTCGAGTCCTGAGGCGTCTTGGCGCACCTTTACCCATGAGCGCTGCGGAGCAGCACAGCCCGCGATGAACACGGAAATCGATATCGCAATCGCGAGTGGTCGAACCATTTCACCTCCCCGGTGCCATTGACTACCAATGGTTTTTGATTTTTCGGCGCGGCACAGGATGTGCAACGTAGTACACCCAATCAACGTCCTCGAAACGGTAGTGCAGAACAACAGTCGAGTTGTAGCTCCCGAATCGGTAGGCGCCCCGCTGGGACAACAGGCGCTTGATCATGGTCTGTCCAGACGCCAAGCGAACAAGCACATCGTCTTCAAGCTCAGGCTCCGTACTTGGCTCTACGAGCGCAAAGTTTCCGGGCGTGTAGACGGGGATCATGCTTTCCTCGGAGATCTCCACGAGGAAGGCGTGCGGGTCTGTGCTTGAAACGAGGCCGTATTGATCGGTGACGCCGACCGGATAGTCACCGTCAGTCCACACGCGCTCCGCGATTCCGCCAGCGCCCTTGCCGACAACCCAGATGCGATGGGCCTTGCTTGGGTCTACGGGTATGGCGCCTTCCGGGAGCTGGGGCGCCTGCTCTGCGGGTGGCGGCGGGCTTCCCGGCGGGCCTTCCTGCCCGAATGGATGCGGGTATCCAGTGACCTCGGCAATCTTTTTGACCTGGGCAAAGCTGGGCGCGGTTTTCCCGGTCTCCCAGAACCCTGCCGTGGCCTTACTGCGCCCCATGGCGTCGCCCAGCTGCTCCAGCGTCCAGCCTTTGTGCTTGCGTGCAGCTTTGACCCAGTCTTTCAACTCCATCGCTCGATGGTAAAGAAATGCTTGACCCAACGAGGCAAGTAATACTTGATTTGAGGGTCTAGAAATACTAGACTCGGTGAAAACTGCCAAAGGATCAAGCATGGACCACCCCGTTGAACGCGCCGCGAAGGTCGTCGGCTCTCAGACCGCTCTCGCGGTGGCGCTCGGCGTCACAAAGGCCGCCGTCGGCCAATGGAAGGAGGAGGGGCGGCGCGTGCCGGCGGAGCACTGCCCGGACATCGAGCGCCTCACGGGCGGGCGCGTGCGCTGCGAGGAGTTGCGCCCCGATGTCGCGTGGGACGTGCTGCGCAAAGAAGGCCAGGCCCTCGAAGCGAAGGCTGCCTGAGATGCTCGCTCTACGCGCGTCGCAGCTTCTTCCCCTGCCGCACCCATTCGTAGGTGTCGGCGTCGATGCGGTTGAGGCGGTCGCCGTTCGAAAGCGCGAATTCTTTGAGCCCTTCGATCCATCGGCTGCCATCGAGGGACTGGTCAAGCATGAACTCGGTGAATTCGTAGGCCATATCCATCGTGCCCGCGTCGTCCTTGACGGCAAAGGCGGCGGTTTGTCTTTTTTCTCTACGCATAAGGGTCTCCAGTGAACTTCAAAGCCGATGAATGCAACGAGCCCACCATCGAGTGGGCGCTCTCGCGCATCCGCCACTATGCCGAAGACCACAGGTTGACTCCGGACGCAGTTTGCGAGGTCTTCTCCGCTGGGATTGTGGCGCTGGCGAAGAGCGAAGCTGCGGCAGAGGCCCTCGAAGCAAAGGCGGCCTGATGTCAGTCGAACACCACGTTGTTGCAAGTGGGGCATTTGAGGCCGCCGGGAATGCCGCTGAAGTAGCTGCGCTGGAGCACCGACTTGATCCCCTTGTGAAAGCAAGGTTGGCAGACATAGTGAATCGGCTCTGCATCGACTGGGTCGCCCGTGCTCGTGGTCTGGACTTTGGACTTCAGGGCGAAGTGGCCTTGGGCGGTTTCGATGAGCGAGTAACGGCCACGCTCCTGCAGGGCTGCCTCCAGTTCCAAGTTTTTCTGCTGGGTTTCCATCAGCTTCTGCTGCAGGAGCATCGCCTCGCTGGAGATAGCGAACAGACGCTGCTGCGCATCGAGGAGCTTGGCATTCATCTCGGCAACGGTCTCCGAGAGCTTGCTCGCGTCGCGCACGCCAACGGCTGCATGGCCGAGGTCGTATGTCGCTTTCAGCGACGAGACGAGCCCGGTAATCAAGGCGAAGTCCATGAATGAACCCCTTTCGTCCGCCCTTCGCAGGGTCCGTGTTGAGGAACGCGGAATCTACCCCGCGAGCGGGCGGACACCCATCCCAAGAAACGAGGACCAATCCATGGACACCGACATCATTTCCCGCGGCGTGATCCTGAAGCGAGCCGAGGAAGCCGCGCAACAGCACGACTGCCCGAACCGCGCAACGCCCTGGCCGCTGGGCACTCAGGCCGGCCAGCTCTTCGTGCAGGAGTTCCACGCTGCGCGCGCGAAGCGCCAGGCCGCCGAGCGCCAGCAGCAGGAGGCCTGAAACATGGGGCGCCTGTACTTCATCGAGGCCGTGGCAATCGCCGTCCTGGCTGTCCTGCTGGGGCTCGGCTACTTCGCGATGTGCGACGTAGCGGGCGAGCGCATGGCGAACGTGCTCGCGGGGCTCGTGATCCTGTGCGTGGTGATGGCCTTCGCGTTCGTCCACCAGCTCAACGCATGGGACGCACGGCAGCACGGCGCAAAGCGCTAGTTGTTTTTCGTTCTTCTCTTCCATCCCTGCATTGCACCGCGCCCACCGCGCCGGAACAACTTCAACAAGCACCCCGAATTGACAGGAGCTACCTGATGAACCTCAACGTGAAGCCTCTCCTGCAAGCCGCCGTCATGGGCTACAGGAGCCAGGACCCGAACGGGTCGAATGGCGCCCTCGGGCTGTCGAAGCTGATGGGCCTGTCGAACGGCATCTTGAGCCGCAAGACCAACCCGCTCGACGCGACCGCGCACTGCAGCCCGGAAGAGCTGGTGCAGGTCTGCAAGGAGACGGGCAACCACTCGGCGATCCAGGCGATGGCGATGGAACTCGGCTACCTGCTCATGCCGATGCATGCGCCGTCGGCGGCCGACGTGGCGCCCAGCCTCTCCAGCAATTTCAAGGAGCTGGGCGAATGGCTGCAGGCCGCCTCGGCCGCGAACTCGGCGCCCAGCCTGTCCGACAACGCGATGGCCAATCTGCAGCGCGAGCTGATCGAAGGCATCTCGGCCAGTCTGCAGACCTTCAACGAACTGAAGGCCCGCCACGCCGCCGCCAAGCCGTCACACCTGAGGGTCGCATGACGCAGGCCGATCACGACCGCGTCGACGCAGCGCTCGCCACCGCTCGTGCGCGGGGAATCGCAGCCGCGGCAGGCGCTCAGGCCGCCGAGGACCAGCGCGATCCCCTGTTCGGGGCTCGTGCTCTCGCTTTCATCGTGAACCACATCCGTGCCAAGGGAAAGGTTTCGGGCGAAAGCACCACCTTTGCTGCCCAGGAGGAGGGCATCTCCCCGAGAGACGCTCGCGCCTTCGGTTCGGTCTACGCCAAGGCCAAACGCATGGGTTTCATCATGGTCGTCGGCAGTTGCCCGCGCGTTCGCGGCAACGGCACCGGCGGCGGCAGCTACTACGCCCCGGGCCCGAACAACGACCCGGTTCCCTTCCCTCAAGAACAAGCCTCCGAAAGCGAGACATGACCGCAACTGCCGAAATCGAACTGAGCCCGGGCAACGTGAAGGCCGCCATGCGCGCGGCCGGTGCGAAGTCCTCCGACCTGTGGATGGTGCCCGTCGCGAACATCCGCGTCATCGCCGGCTACAACATCCGCCCCGTCGACCGCGAACACGTCGAGGCCATCAAGGAATCGATCCGCATCAACGGCTACAGCAAGGACAAGCCGCTGGCCGGCTACGTGTCCAAGGAGGAGGGCGACGGCGACATCATCAACCTGACCGACGGCGAACACCGCCTGACGGCCGTGCTCGAGCTGGTGGACGAGGGCGAGCCCATCGAGTTCCTGCCCGTGACAGTCGCGCCTGCCGGCACGAGCATGGTCGACCTGGCCGTGAGCATGGCTACCAGCGCCTCGGGCAAGGAGCTGACACCGCAGGCATGGGCCACGCTCTGCAAGCGCCTGATCGGCTACGGCCTCGACGTGGACGAGATCGCAAAGCGGCTGGTGAAGAAGAAGCAGCAGGTCTCGGATTGGCTGGTGCTGGCCGGCGCGAGCCGCCGCGTGCTGGTGATGGTTGAGGGCGGCAAGGTCAGCGGCACCAACGCTATCCGGCTGCTCAAGAAGCACGGGGCCGGCACCGCCGACGTGCTGGAGCGCCAGTTCGAGGCCGCCCAGGCCAAGGGCAAGAAGAAGGTCACGGCCGCGGTGCTGTCGCCGCAGCGCGATCTGGTGGCCGACGGTGCGGCGTGGATCAATTCCAACCTGGCGGCCGGCGACCCCGCTCCGCTGGTGGCACTGCTCTCGGAGCTGACGGGCGCTCCGCACGCCGACATCGCCGCGCGGATCTCACCCAATCGCTGACGGATCCTGAGCAGTCATGAAAAGACTAGTGAATTCCAGCGTCGCGGAAGGCTTTGTCGAAGAGGGGCTTCGAGCGCTCCATCGCGCTGTTTGCTTTAGCGAGATGCGTGTGCAGCTTCTCACGAAGGCGGATTGGCTCTGTCGACATGACTTCGTTCTCGGCTTGCAGGCGCATCAGAAAGCACATGCTTTGAAAATCAGCTATCGCGGTTGCGTAAAGCCGCGCATATTCAAGGTACAGGACTCCCACTCGAGCAAGTTGCTCATCGGAGGGAAGCGGGGCGCGATCGCACCGATCCAAGAATGCCTTGAGCACTGCATGCGGGTTCTTGGCGTAAAGAGGCGAGTCGAGGATGTCAGGCCCCGCAATAAGCATGGCGCTAAGGGTTCTATACATGTCCGAGATTCGCAGGAAGGTGATTCGAGCGACTGCCTGCTCCGCGATCTCGCGTTGCCCGCGTTGAGCGTCGGCAATGCTCCACGCAGCATAAATTGCGACAACCGCTCCAACGGCTTGAACCCAGGCGGGCCCGGCCGAAACGAGAAATTCACTCGTCCACTTCCAGCCTCCCATTGCAATAAGCGCTATCAGCCCAAGGGCCGATACGACCACCAGCACGCCAACCACGTCAACCCAAAGGCGCCGTTTCTCGTCTTGGTCCATGTCTCAATCTCCTTCGTCTCCTCGCCGCGGAGTATCGCGCAGGGAGGAGATTGATGGCAGGAATGGACTGGTTTCGCTGGCATCACGGGTCGGTCACCGATCCGAAGTTCCAACTCGTCGCTCGCCGGGCGGGTGCATCCCTGCCTGACGTGCTGGCGGTCTGGGCCTACGTGCTCGAGGCGGCCAGCCAGGCGGAGGAGCGCGGCGTCTTCGGCGAGATCGATGCCGAGGCGCTGGACTGCCTCTTCAACTTCCCCGCGACCGAGACGCGCACCGCCGACATCCTGAAGGCGATGAGGGACCGCGGCCTTATCGACGAGTTCCACGTCATCGCGTGGCACAAGAGGCAGCCCAAGCGCGAGCGCGAAGACGATGGAGCCACGGACCGCAAGCGCAAGCAACGCGCTGCCGAATCTGGCGTGACAGCCGACGTCACGCCAAGTCACGCCACGTCACACCAAAAACAGCCTAGAGGAGAGGAGAGTAGAGAAGAGGAGACTTCCTCCCTTCGGTCGGAAGGTGCGAGCGCGCGCGTCGGCGAGGTTTGCAAGGCAATGCGGGCAGCCGGCCTGGCCGACGTGAGCCCATCGCACCCGAAACTGCTCAACCTGCTGGGCGCCGGTATCACGCCGGGCGAACTGGTCGACGCCGCCACCGAGGCCGTGAAGCGCAAGAAGCCGTTCAGCTATGCCTTGTCGGTCGCGGAGGGCAGGCGCCGCGATTCGGCCGTCGAAGTCCTGCCATCGACCGAGAAGCCGCCGCCGGACCCGGACTCGCAGCCGGCCATCGAGGCCGAGGGCGAGCGCCTCGGGCTGGGCCGGTGGACTCAGACCGAGCAGTGGCCGGCCTACCTCGCGAAGGTTCGCAAAGCTCAAGCCGCCGAGCGCGGCGCATCGGGAGGGCTGCACTGATGGACAAGGTTCGCTACATGCAGCGCCTGCTGGCGCGATGCGAGGAGTGCGGCGACTGCCTGCTCTGGACGGGCCCCGTCGACGATTCGGGCTGTCCAAGGATTTGCCCGCGGCAAGGTACTCGCAGCCTCAGGCGACGGGTGTGGGAGATGCGCGAAGGGCGCCTGCCGGCCGACAAAGTGGTGGTGCCCTCGTGCGGTCGACCGCGTTGCGTGGAGCATCTGAAGCTCATCTCTCGCGCGGAGCAGATCGTTACCACCATCGCTCGGCCGGACGTTGCCGCACGCAAAGCCGTGGCCGCACGCAAGGCCAGGCGCCTCGAGGCGAAAAAGTTGACGCTCGAAATGGCGCGTGCGATCCGGGCCTCGTCGAAGACGCAGCGCGAGCTGTCGATCGAGTACGGCGTAGCGCAATCCATGATCTCGCGCGTGAAGCAGGGCAAGTCCTGGGCCGAAGTTCCGGCCGGCAACCTGTTCACGGGGCTGATCGCACGGGAGCGGAGGCAATGAGCCATGGCGCTGGACCAACACCTGCAGCACCTGCTATGGCTGATGGAGGAGCACCCGGAGGCGTGGAAGCAGCACTGCTGGCATCGCGCGAAGGAGCTGGCGAAAGACCCGGAATTCGCGAGCTTGCCCGGGCTGCTGGCCTTGGCGGTCGGCTCTCGGCCAGTGCCCGCTACAGGATCGAACTCGAAGCGAACCGAGCCGCGCGCGATTGTTCCACGCGAAACGACGCGTGCCGCTTCCCCTACGACTCCCCCGAAGGCCAGCACTGGACAGCTTGCTTTCTCCTGAAAGGCGGAAAACTTTGATCTTCATCATCGACCTCAAGCTCGGCAACGGAATGAACATCCGCGAGCACCACTTCGCTCGTGCCCGCCGTGTGAAGAACGAGAAGAGTGCCGTCGGCTGGACCTTGCGCACGCAACGTGCGCCGCAGGGCCCGGTGCGCGTCATCCTGACCCGCTGCATGTGGGGTAAGGGGCTCGACGGCGACAACCTGCAGGGCAGCCTGAAGGCTCCGCGCGACGCCGTTGCCGAATGGCTCGGCCGCGACGACGCTGACAAGTCGATCGACTGGGTCTACGCCCAGGCGCCGGCCACGCTCGGCAAGGGCTTCATGACCATCGAGATTCAACCTGTCGCCGAAGGAGGTGCATCGTGAACTGCAAGCCCGGGGATGTGGCGTTCATTGTGAAGTCTCCCGATCAAAGCAACGCTTGGGCCGATGGGCGAGTCGTGCGCTGCCTTTCTTCCTTCATCGAGGTGGGATACGTCTGCTGGTTCATCGAGAGACCATTGATTTCTCCGTCCGGCGAGGTGTTTGTCTCGGTCTATGACGGCGTGCTGCGGCCATTCCGCGATCCAGGCGACGATGCCATCGACGAATCGAAGGCATGGCTCCCGCCAGTGCCTCTGCCCACCATCGACCCGTCATTGCTCCCCGCAAAGGCGCACGCATGAACGAAGCCAAGATCGCCCGCATCGCCAGCGGCCTCAACACCATCGCCCGCAAGGTCCTCGACGCGGTGCCGGCCCAGGCCATCTGGAGCAAGACGCAGATTCACGCCGAGCTCCGCCGCCTGGGCGTCAGCTGCGACCGTTCTCTGGTCGATGGCTGCCTCGACAACCTGCGAGGCCAAGGCCTCATCAAGGAGCCGAACCGCGGCGAGTTCACGCGCGTGACCCCCAAGACCACCACCCACCAGACCGAGGAGCCCATGACGACCCACCAAACCCCGCCGGCCCGCCCGCCTGCATCTCCCGTGCCCGAGAAGAAGGACCCGCTCGCTCGACTGGCCCTGGCCGCGAAGGCCATGCGCCAGGCTGCAGAGGAAGTCGAAGCCGCCGCGCTCGAGGCGGCCGAGATGGTCCAGAAGGCCGAACAGGGGGCCGAGAAGTTCCGCCAACTGCAAGCCATGCTCCAGAGCTGAGAGGAGGCTGGATGTTCAATGACGACAAGCGCTGCGTCGAAGAGGCCTACACCTCGGCAGGCAACAGCTCGGATCTCCGCGTGCAGGGCGACACCACCTCCGATGCCGACCTCATGATCGCGGCGGGCTGGAGCCCTTCGCGTGTGGGCATGGCGCTGCTGCGCCTGCACAGCGAGTGGGACAAGGCAGAGAAGCCGCGGCGCCCGACCGTGGCAGCGATCGAGACGCTGGCCGACGCCATGCCCCGCGCCCTGCAGCGTGCCGAGCGCACGGCCATGGCCCGGCGCCAAGCGAACGATTGGTACATGGCGGAGATGGCGAAGCTTGTGGGCAAGCTCACCAGCCTGCCGTCCGTGCGCGTGCAGCTCACGAGCTACGTCCCGCGCTGGGGAATCGTGGAGGCGAGAGCGAAGGTGCCGGCCATCATCGCCTACTGGCTCGACCAGACCTGCCCGCACTGCCATGGCTGCAAGGTGGTGGCTGTGCCGGGTCATCGTGCCGCGAACACCAAGGCCTGCAAGGCATGCGGCGGGACCGGTATCGCTCCGGTGCCGCATGGTCAGGATGGCCGCCGCGTGGCGAACTACATGGACGACTGCGTCTCGCGCGCGAGGCAGTCGCTCAAGAACCGCTTGCGGAAGTTCCATCACGCGGCATAATCGCGCCTGAGGTGCGCGGGTTGTGCTGACGACTCTGCCCCTCGACTCTCTGTCGAATGCCCGATGCAACAGCCTGGCAATGCCTGTAGCGACATCGGTAGTAAGCGATGGAGATGCACGTCTATATGAAGCCGCCCAGGTGCATGCCTCGGCGGCTTCTTCGTTTTTGCATCCCAGCACGCGGGCCGTGTCGCCTGCCTTCCAAGCAGCGCAGAGAAGGGTTCGATTCCCTCGGGGTGCTCCAGTTGTCTCCTCCATGGGTTCGCAGTTGCCATGGGTTGCCCGCCTCGCGCGGGCCTTTTTATTTCTGGGGCTCGAATGACCACCCTCGTCCACATGGCCGTCAGCGGCAACAAGCAAACGGTCGTGAAGACGGAGGCAGGCGAGACGCGCATGCAGCCTGGCTCGCACTTCACGTTCTCGGTGCACGGTGAAGGAGAGATCTCGGTTCGCGAGGTTGGCCCGTTCATCCAGGCCCCGATCCTGCCGATGATCCGCCCCTATGTGCCCGAAGAGGGCGACGCGGCCTGATCTCGTTTCGCGTGGAACATGCCCGGCCACCTTGCTAAGCCTTGCAGCTACCCCGGATGTCGCGCGCTCGTGCGTGATGGCAGCAGTCGCTGCGAAGCGCACAAGGTCACGTCGTGGTCGCGTGCCGCCCCGGCGCCGCAGCGCGTTCGCGGCAGGAAGCTGCAGGAGATGCGAGCTGCGCTGTTCAGGCGTGAGCCGCTGTGCCGTGCCTGCAAGGCCCTGGGCCTCGTGACCCTAGCGACCGAGCGCGACCACATCAGGCCGCTCGCCGAGGGCGGGACGGACACCCCTAGCAACGAGCAACCGCTATGCGAGGCGCACCACCGCGAAAAGACGCTCGACGAGGCCCAGCGCGGCCGGAATCGGCGATAACGCACCGAATCGGGGCGAGATTGGTATAAATGCAACAGTGTTGCGTTTATACAACGAGGGGCAGTAAAAAAGTCGACCCCTCTTCAACTGGAAACCAGGCGCCGAGTCGTTTTTTCACATCCACAAAATGAAAAGCTGACCTATGGCACGCCCCCGCAAGCCGTCGAACGTGCTCGAGCTGAACGGCGCGTTCAAGAAGAACCCGGATCGCGCTCGCGAGCGCGAGAACGAGCCGCCGCCGGTGGGTGACATCGGCGATCCGCCGGAGCATCTCGATGAAGGCGCTCGCGCATGCTGGCTCGAGCTGGTCGGGCTCAGCCATGAGGGGGTTCTCTGTGCTGCCGATCGTCTGTTCCTCGAGTACGGCGCCCGAGTGCTGTCGCAACTGCGCAACTCCGAAGAGATCGACCCGAAGCTCGGGATCCGCTTCGAAACCGTCTGCGCGCGACTCGGCATGACACCGGCCGACCGTTCAAAGGTGTCGGGACGGAAACCGAATGGCGAAGAAGACCCCTACGCAGAATTCGCTGCCGCCGGAGGGGCACGCCAGTAAGGCGGAGTGGTACGCACGCCAGGTTCTCGCCGGGAAGATCCTGGCGTCGCAGTATGTGAAGCGTGCGGCCGAGCGCCACTTCGCTGACCTTGAGCGTGCCAAGTCGAAGGCATGGGGCTACGTCTTCGATCCGGAGGCGGGCGCGCGTGTCTGCCGGTTCATCGAGCTGCTGCCTCACACGAAAGGGAAGTGGGCCAGCAAGAAGGAGACGATCAAGCTACAGCCCTGGCAGTGCTTCCTGATCGTGGTGCTGTTTGGGTGGTTGAACAAGGCCACCCGCAAGCGCCGCTTTCGAAATGTCTACTGGGAGATCCCGCGCAAGAACGGGAAGTCGATCCTTGCCGCTGGCATCGGCCTCTACATGCTCACGGCCGACGGCGAGTTCGGCGCCGAGGTGTATGCGGGCGCCACGACGGAGAAGCAGGCGTGGGAGGTGTTCAAGCCCGCCAAGCTGATGATGCAGCGGAGCGAGAAGTTTGCCGCTCGCCTCGGCGTGGAGGTGACCGCGAAGGTGTTGTTGCGGCCTGGTGATGGTGGGAAATTTGAGCCCATCATCGGGAACCCGGGCGACGGCGCTTCGCCCTCGTGCGCGATCGTGGACGAGTACCACGAGCACCCGACGCCGGCCCTGCTCGACACGATGGAAACGGGGATCATGGCGCGAGAGCAGCCGCTGATCTTGATCATCACGACGGCGGGGCAGAACACGGCCAGCCCTTGCTACGACAAGCGCGACGAAGCGATCAAGGTTCTTGAGCGGACGACGGAGGACGAGCACCTGTTCGCGTGCATCTTCGGCATTGATCCGGGCGACGACTGGGCGGATCCGAAGTCGTTGATCAAGGCGAACCCGAACTACGGTGTGTCGGTCGACGCGGACATCCTGCAGGCCCAGCAGCGCACGGCCATGCTGAATCCGCTGCAGCAGAACAAGTTCAAGACCAAGCACTTGAACGTCTGGACTTCGGTCATGGCCGGGGTCATGAACATGCAGCAGTGGGAGCTGTGCAAGGACGCGGACCTCGATGAAGAAGAGCTGCTCGGAGCCGACTGCTGGGTCGCGGCCGACCTGGCGTCAAAAATCGACCTGTGCTCGGCGCAACGCCTGTACCGGCGAATGTCGCACGGACTGCCGCACTACTACCTGTTTGGTCGGTACTGGCTGCCCGAGGCGGCGATCGAGGAGCCTGGGCCGAACGCTGCGCACTATGCGAAGTGGGTGAAGCAGGGATTCCTGACGCCTACAGACGGCGCGACAGTGGATTTTGAGTTGATCACCGAGACGATCATCTCGGACTGCAAGCGGCTCAACCCGCGCGAGGCTGTCTTCGATCCCTTCAACGCCGTGCAGATGATGCAGGCGGTGCAGGCGAAGAACATCGAGGTTGTCGAGTTCGTGCAGACCGCTGCCGCTTTTGCGGTGCCGCTCGACGAGCTGATCGCCGCGGTGAAGGACGGACGGTTCCACCACGACGGGAACCCGATCACGACGTGGTGCATGTCGAACATGGTGGCGCGGCCCGCGAAGAAGGGGCTCGTGTCGCCGATCAAGCAGAAGCCGCACCAGAAGATCGACGGCGCTATCGCGACGATCATGGCGGTGGCACGCGCATGCGTGGACGAACCGGGGCTTGACCTCGACGACATCCTCGCGAACCCGATGGTTACCTGATGGCAAATATCGTCTACAACGCCCTCGGACGCTGGCTACGCTGGGGGGCGGATGCCCTCAGTGCGCATGCCGGCCTGCAGACGAGCGTCCCCAATGCACCGCTGGTGGAGGGAATCGCCAACATCGGCGCCGACGGCGCACTGCAGCTGGATACGGTGTGGGCATGCATCGATCGCCGCGCGACCATCATCGCGAGCCTTCCGTTCTTCACCTACGAGACGAAGGGCGCGAACAAGGTCCTCGCGCGGAGCAGCCGGCTGTATGGCCTGCTGCATGACTCGCCGAATGGCCGGATGTCGCCCTTCGACTTCTGGCGGGCGATGATGATGTACTACGACCTGCGCGGAAACGGCTATGCGCGCATCGAGCGCATCGGAGGCGAGGCCGTTGCGCTATGGCCGATGCCCGCCGATCAAGTGCAGCCCTACGTCCTGTCGGACGGCTCGATGGTGTACGAGTACCGCATCGATGGCGACATCGCGGTCTTGGCGGCATCCAACGTGCTGCACTTGAAGAACCTGGGCAACGGGACGACCGGCCTTTCGAAGCTCGAGTACATGCGGGCTACGACGGACGAGCAGGCGAAGGCCCAAGAGAGCGCGACGAAGCTCTTCTCAAGCAGCGGCAAGCCGACTGCCGTTCTGATGATCGATGCATCGATCACGCCGAAGCAACGCGAGGAGCTGCGGAAGAACTATGGGGAGCTGGCGACGGGAACTACCCAGCGCCTGGCCGTCCTCGAGGCCAACATGAAATACCAGCAGCTGAGCATCAGCCCGGCTGACCAGCAGTTGCTCGAGACCCGCCGTTTTGGCGTCGAGCAGATCTGCCGGTGGTTCGATGTGCCGCCCATCCTCGTGCATCACGCCCAGTCCGGAGTCTCGGCCTGGGGCAGCGGCATCGAACAGATCATCGACGGCTTTCACAAATTCACCATCGGCCCGCTGTCCGTGAACATTCAGCAGGCCGTGACCAAGCAGGTTCTCACCCCGGCCCAGCGTGCGCGCTACACCGTCGAGCACAACCTCGATGCCCTTCTGCGCGGCAGCGCGAAAGATCGCGCCGAGATCGCCGCCAAGAAGGTGCAGAACGGTCTGGCGACCCGCAACGAGATGCGGCAGCTCGAGAACGAACCGCCGCTACCTGGTGGTGATGTCCTCACCGCTCAGACCAACCTCGCGCCGATCGACATGCTCGGCAAGATCAAACCCTCGGCCTCCTCGGGAGACTCGAATGCTTCTTCGCAAGACCCTCAAGCTCAGTGATGTCGATCTCAAGATGGAGGGCGATGTCGGCACGTTCGCCGGCTACGCATCGGTCTTCGGCGGCGTCGACTCCTATGGCGACACGATCATCAAGGGGGCGTTCGAATCCACTCTGCGGGCCAATGGCAAGCCGAAGATGTTCTTCAACCACGAGTGGGGCATGCCGATCGGCAAGTACCTGACCGTGAAGGAGGACGATCACGGCCTCTATGTCGAGGGTGAGCTGACCCCGAATCTCTCGCTCAGTTCGGACGTGCGCGCTGCGATGAAGCACGGCACCCTCGACGGGCTGAGCATCGGCGGATACGTGAAGTCCGGCGACTACGACGAAACCGAAAACGGCCGGGTCATCCGCAAGTGGGCGAAGCTGCTGGAGATCTCCCCCGTGGTGTTCCCGGCCGACGGCGCTGCGCGCATCGACGGCTCGACCGTGAAATCTTTTGACCTGACCGATGCCATCGAAGGCATCGAGTCGGTTCGTGATCTCGAGAGCTTCTTGCGGGATGCAGGCGGCCTCAGCAAAGGGGCCTCCATTGCGCTGGTGGCCCGCGTCAAGAAGGTGTTCGGCTTCGTGGGGGATCCCGAAGGTGGAGCGCCTGAGGCGAAAGCCGTCGAAGAGCTTGTCGGGCGTCTCCAGCGCCTGGCCGACCTCGGCGCGTAGAGCGCATTCCGCAATCAGCAACCAGCCGCCTTCGGGCGGCTTTTTCATTTCAAAGGGTCCACATGCAATTCTCTCGTCTCACTCTGCGCGGCGTGTTCGCGCTTTCCATTGCCGCCGCCTGCGTGGTGGCGCAAGCGGCCGGCGTCGATGTGCCGGCGCTCATCAACCATTACCCGCACGTCGCCATGGGGCTCGCTGCCGTGGGCATGATGGGCGAAATCGACATGTCGGTGGTCATGAAGGCCGTCGAGAAGGTCGAGTCCAGCATCAAGGCCATGTCCGAGAAGGCCGAGGGCGAGCTGAAGACCCTCGGCAAGGTGAGCGAGGACACCAAGACCGCCATCGACAACTTGGGCGTCGAACAACGAACGCTGGCCGACCGCATTCTGCAGATCGAGCAACGTGCCAGCAGCCAAGACAACCCGCAGTCGAAGCAGGAAGATGGTTTCGGCGAGCAGTTCGTCAAGAACGCGGCATTCGAAGGCTTTGCCAAAGCCGATGCGCACGGCCGCGTGCGCCTCGAGCTCAAGAACACGGTCACGAATGCCATCGGCAACACCTTCAGCGAGCGCCGTCCGGGCCTGGTCGAAGGCGCCTTCCGCGTGTTCACCATCGAGGACCTGCTGACCAAGATCCCGACCGAAGCGCCGTCGATCGACTGGGTTCGTGAAAACGTGTTCACCAACGCCGCGGCCGAAACGGCCGAAGGCGTTGCGAAGCCGCAGTCGAGCATCACCTTCGCGCCGGGCACCATGCCGATCTCGACGGTGGCGCACTGGATCAAGATCACCCGCCAGCTCGCGAAGGACAACGCCGCGCTGGCCGCGTACATCAACCGTCGCATGATCTACGGCGTGAACCTGCGCGTCGAGAATCAGCTTCTCGTGGGCAACGGCACGGCGCCGAACATCAACGGCCTGCTGAACACGGGCAACTTCACGGCTCACGGCTACACGGCCGCCACGCTGACCGCCGCCGGCCTGTCGAACAACCGCTTCGACCTGATCGGCGCGTCGATGGGCGACGCCGCGCTGGCCGACTACCCGGCCGACGTGGTGATCCTCAACACCGGCGACTGGTGGAAGATGCGGCTCGCCAAGGACACCCAGGGCCGCTACCTGCTGGGCGAGCCCGGTTCGGCCGCCGTCCCGCAGCTCTTCGGTGCGAGCGTCGTGGCCTCCAACGCCATGACCGCGGGCAAGGTGTGGGTCGGCAACCTCGCCCAGGCGGCCACGATGTGGATCCGCGAAGGCGTGGTGGTGGAGATGTCGGATTCCGACGAGAACAACTTCCAGCTGAACCTGATCACGATCCGCGCCGAGCGCCGTTGCGCGCTGACGGTCGAGAAGCCGGCCGCCGCTCGCTACGGCGATCTCGTGCCGGCCTGATCCCCCCGGGCCGGCTTCGGCCGGCCCTTTCCCCACCCAACCTTTCAGGAGAATCGAAATGGACCTGATCCAAGTCGAGATCACCACGACCGCGCACACCCATCGCTACGGCACGCTCGCCACGGGCGACATCCTGCGCACCGATGCGGCTTTCGCGCGCCACCTGGTCAAGGAAGCGAACTGCGCGCGCTACGTCAATGCGACCGACGATGTCGAGCCGCCGAAGGGTGCCGAGACCACGGTGGGCGGCCAAGCGGGCGAACAGGCCGGCGGCAACTCGAAGCCGTCCGACGGCCTCAAGGTGAGCGAGCTGATCGCCGCACTCGAGGCCAAGAAGATCCCGATCCCCGACAACGCCAAGAAGGCCGACCTGCAGGCGCTGCTGGATTCGGCGCCGCAGGCCAGCGAATGAGCGTCACGGCGCTGGCGGACGTGAAGGCGGCGCTCCGCTACATCCACAGCGCCGACGACCTGATGCTTCAGAAGCATCTGGACGCGAGTGAGGGGCAGATCTGCCGGTATCTCAACCGCGTCCAGCTGCCGACGATCCCGCAGGACTACCCGCCGTTCTTCGATGCCGAGGGGGTGCCACTCCCCGAGGTGGTGGCAACGCCCTCGAATGTCGCGCCCGAGGTCTACCCAGCCGTGTGTCTGCTGGTGCAGGCCAAGGCCGACGCAGCGTCGCCGGCCGACATCGAGGCGTTGACGAAGGCTGCTGAGCAGCTGGTGCGTCCGTATCGCGTTTCCATGGGGATCTGACATGCTCGCACCGCGCCTTCGGCACCGCGTCGACATCGGCGCCTTCAAGACGGTTCAAGACCAGACGGACGGCACCCAAACGGAAAGCTGGGTGCCCGCCTTCAGCTCGGTGCCTGCGGAGATCACGCCGCTTTCCGGCTCCGAGCTGCTGTCCGCCGCCGCCGCGCAGAGCAAGGCCACCGCGCGCATTGTGATCCGCGCCGGCCTGGCGCTCGTCGAAACCATGCGGATCAAGCACGGGGACGACCTCTACAACATCGTCGCGGTCATCGACGACCCGACGTTCGCTCGGCACGTTTCGATCCTCGCCGAGAAAGGACTGCGCAATGGCTGAGATCCTGCTTCCCCACACGGGGCGCGGCAAGGAACTGCGGGAGCTGCTGTGCGAGGAGCTGGGCATCCCGGCCGGCGTGCAGTGGTTCGAGGTTCGCTTCGCGTTGCGCGAGCCGGTGTCTGTGCAGTGCGCGTTCCTTCCCCGGGTGGCCGAGGCTGAGACGGAGGAGGAAGAGGGCGACGAGGAGCGTGTCGACGTTTCGTCGCTCGACGACGACGGGCCAGTCTACTTGCCAGTGACCAACGCGGCGGATCTCGATGGCTGACACCCGCACCTTGAAGGGGCTCGACGAGGTGCTCGACAAGCTGAGGAGCTTGCCCCCTGAGATCGCGAGCAAGAACGGCGGGCCCGTGAAGGCGTCGCTGCGCAAGGGCGGCGTCGTGATCCAGAAGGCCATGAAGGCCAACATCCAGCGCGTGACGCGCGACACCGAAGCCGAGGGCTTCACCAGCACGCGGGTGCTGGAAAACGCCGTGGTGGTGCGCCGTGACTCGAACCCGCAGCGCGCGGGCGCGAACGAGCGGTATCGGGTGCTGATCGCCCGAGGCCGGAAGTACGGCGACCGCAAGAACAAGAACGGCAAGCCGGTCACGGCGGTGATGACGGGGCGGTGGCTCGAGGGCGGCAGCGAGAAGCAGCCGGCCGAGCCGTGGGCCACGCCGGCCTATTTCTCGGCGCGTGAGGAGGCGCTCTCGACGGTTGAGAAGGATCTCGCCGCCGGGGTCGAAAAGGCGATCCGGAAGGTCGCGAAAGGAAAGGGCTGATGCTGCCTCTGCTGTTCCCTCTGTTCAAGGCCGCGCCGGCCGTCCTGGCCCTGATCGGCACAGGGGCCTCGGTTGACGATCCCGTGCGGGTGTACCGGCATGGCACGGCGCCCCAGGGTGTGAAGGTTCCCTACGTGACGTGGGCCGTGCCTGGCGGTGCGCCTGACAACGATCTGCAGGGCGCCGCTGCCGACTTCGCGCGCGTGCACGTCGACTGCTGGGCGGACGACGACAAGCAGGTCGAGCTGCTCGCCAACGCGGTGCGCGCGGCGCTCGAAAAGGGCGGCGTGTGCGTGGCCTTCATCGCTGACGGCCGCGACTTCGAAACCCAGCGCTTCCGCATGGGCTACGCCTTCGACTTCATCACGCCCAAGTGATTCGGGCCTCTCTCAACACCGGCCGCCTCGTGCGGCCTTTTTTCTGCCGGACCTGAACCATGGGCACTGTCATCAAGAGCCAGAAGACCGAGGCCTTCTGGGCGACCAGCACGGGCGAGGTCATCAAGGCTACCGCGGTGTCGGGCATCGAAGGTATCGAGGGCGCTCGCGAGGCGATCGACACCTCGGACCTCGCCACGGGCGCCGACGGGACCTGCGTGGCGGGCGTCGCCAGCCCGCGGCCGGTCACGCTGTCGTTCAACGTGAAGAGAGGCGAGGTCGCGCATCGTGCGCTGCTGAAGCTGCGCGACAGCGGCGACATCGTCTCGTGGGGCATCTACAGCTCGGATGCGGCGACGCAGCCGGTCGCGGCCGGCGGCATCCTGCAACCGGCGTCGGGCCGGGTGTCGATCCGCTTCATGGGTTTCGTGTCCAACTTCACGATCCGGATGCAGTCGAACGACCTGTGGCGCGGGACGATCCAGATCCAGCGCAGCGGCGGCTTCGACTACGACCTGCAGACGGTCGAGGAGGAAATCCTCTCGATGTTCGGGGACGGCTCGCAGGGCGCCTGGTTCGATCCGGCCGACATGAGCACGCTGTTCCAAGACGCCGCCGGCACCATGCCGGTCACGGCGCTCGAGCAGGCGGTTGGACTGATGCTCGACAAGTCCGGACGCGGGAATCACGTCTCGCAGGCCGTTGCAGCTGCGCGGCCGGTGCTGAGTGCGCGCGTCAACATGCTGACCTACAGCGAGCAGTTCGAGAACGCCGCGTGGGGAAAGACCACGGGCGGTACCGGGACTGCGCCTGCAGTGACCCCGAACACGCAGGTCGCGCCCGATGGCACCATGACTGCCGACGAAGTGATCTTCTCGATCGCTGGCGGCACGACGGCCTCCGACCTTTCGATGCTATTTCAAACCGCCGGTGGGGTTGCAACCGGAGGAGCCTACTACGGGCGGGTATGGGTCAAAGCTTTGACCGCTGGCGATGTCGGAAAGCGAGTCCTGTTCAGGCATGTGTCTGGAGCGGCCTTTTTGAACTACGTCCTCACCGCCGATTGGGTGGAAATTGGTCGGTCGGAGGTGGCTGTGGGTGGAGGTTTTTTCCAGCTCACGGTGCGCGGCGACATCTTGCCGGCGGCGGGCAGTGTGGGTGTGGCGATCTGGGGTGCTCAGCTCAACGCAGGGGCGGCACCCATGCCGTACCAGCGCATTGCCGCCGCGACGGACTACAACGCCTCGGGTTTCTCGCGCTATCTGCGTTTCGATGGTTCAAACGATTGCCTGTTCACGAGTGGCAATGTCGACATGTCGGGGACGGATAAGCTGACCCTATCGGTCGGCGCCGCAAAGGCGAGCGACGCGGCCGACGGTTGCCTGGTTGGCTTGGGTGGCTCGCTTTCCAACAATGGTTCCTTCGATCTCTCGGCTCCAGGAAGCGCTGGGGCTGCAAGATTTCAGTACGCATCGAGGGGCACGCTGCAAGTCATTCCGTATACGTCCTCGATGGCATTCAACGCGCCGGTGAGTGCGGTCGTTACTTGCGTGTCCGACATTGCCGCGCCGAGTGCATTGCTAAGAGTAAACGGCGTACTGGTGTATGCGCACACGGGGCCGCAGGGGGGTGGCCGCTTCAGCTCCTATCCGTTGTTCATTGGCAGGCGCAACAACGCTTCGACTCCCTTCAACGGGAATTTGCATGGCTTGCTGCTGATCGGGCGGCTGCTTTCAGCCAATGAGATGACCGCAGCCGAAGGTTTTGAGGCCGCAAAAACCGGGATTACTCTGTGATGCACGCCGACGTGAGGGGGCCGCCGGACACCCCATAGACCAACACCTGCACCCACACCACGGGCCGCCTTGCGCGGCCCTTTTCTTTTTCTCTCCCGCATCTCTCGAAAGGCAAGATCATGGGAACTGTCATGAAGACGCAGAAGACCGAGCTCTACTGGGCTTCGGGTCCGACTGCAGCGACGAAGGCGGTCGGCATCTCCGGCATTACGGGCCTGGGCGGCCCGGCCGACCAGATCGAAACCACCGACCTCGACAACCCCGAGGACAAGACCTTCGTCGGCGGTCTCGGCACGCCCGGCCAGGTCACGCTGGCTTTCAACCCCCAGCGGGTCGAGGCGACGCAGGCCTCGCTGCTGGCGCTCAAGACGAGCAAGCAGGTCGTCTCCTGGGGCATCTACAGCTCCGACGCTGCGACGGCGCCGACGGCGGTGGCGAGCAAGCTGCAGAAGGTCATCGGCCGCGCGTCGCTGATCTTCGACGGCTTCGTCTCGGACGTCACCTACGACATCTCGGGCAACAACATCTGGAAGGGGACCATCACCATCCAGCGTGCGGGCCCGGTGGTGGGTGACCTCAACACGCCATGAGCAAGTACGACGCACTGCTGGTCTCGCCCGAGATCCACAAGCGCGAGATCACGCTCTCGGACGGCAGCAAACACGAGCTGCATTTCCGCGAGCTGTCCGCGGCGACGTACCGCAAGTTCCAGATCCGCGATGCTTCCGAGGATCCGGACGAGCGCGCAGGGGCGCCCGCCTTCCTGATCAGTGAGAGCCTGTGCGAAGCCAACGGCATGCCGGCCCTTACCTACGAGCAGGCGCTGCAGCTCAAGCCGAACCCGATGAACAAGCTGTTCCTCGAGGTGATCGCCTTGAACGGCGGGGGTGAGCGAAAAAACGCATCCGAGAGCGCGGAGAACAGTGGTTCTGGCACGTCCTCGCTCTCGCCCTCGGTGGCCGAACCATCGCCGAGTGGCGCGAAGCCCTGACGGCGGCTGAGTTTCAGGACTGGATCGACTTCTACTGCGAATACCCCTTCGACGACTTCCATCGCTTCCACCGGCCGGCTGCGCTGGTGGCGGCGATGGGGTGGAGGGGTGACGGCAACGTGCAGCCGTTCATCGACTACTTCGATCCCCCGGTGAGGGTGGACGAAGACCACACCGACGCCGATCGCGACTTGTTCGCGGCAATCGGCCTTCTTCGATCAGGTAGCGTTTCATGAGCACCACCCTTGGCAGCATCGTCGTCGACCTGCTGGCCCGCACCGGGTCATTCGAGACCGACATCAACCGTGCAGCCAAGACGGCCGAGAAGCGCGCGAAGGAAATCGATTCCGTAGTCAGCAAGGCCGGGGAGAGGATCGGCGCCGCACTCGGAGCGGCAGGCATCGCCGCCGTCTACTTCGGCAAGCAGATCATCGACGGCCTCGATGCACTGAACGACGTCGCGGATGTAACCGGCGCCACGATCGAGAACATCAGCGCGCTGGAAGATGTCGCCATGCGCACCGGCACCACGATGGATGTGGTGACCGGCGCGATGGTGAAGTTCAATGCTTCGCTGAAGGAGGCCGACGGGAAAAATGGCATCTCGATCGCGCTGCAGAAGATCGGTCTCGATGCCAAGCAGCTGAAGAGCATCGACCCGGCCGAGGCACTTCGACTGACCTCGGTTGCGCTGGCCGGCTACACCGACGATGGCAACAAAGCGCGGCTCGTCCAAGAGTTGTTCGGCAAGTCGGTCAAAGAGGTGGCTCCTTTCCTGAAGGACCTGGCCGAACAAACGCAGCTCGTCGGCAAGGTGACCGGCGAGCAGACGGCAAACGCGGAGGCCTTCAACAAGCAGCTGTTCGCGCTCAAGACCAATGCGACGGATGCAGGCCGCGCCCTCATGACCGACTTGCTGCCGGCCATGACCCAGTTTCTCCAGAACGCGCGCGACATCGCGAAGCTGGGGGGCTTGGGCCTGATCGTGAAGGATGCGGCCAAAGACATGGTTGGCTTCGGCAAGATGACCGGCGACAACGGCGCCGACATCAAGCAGTTCATGCGAGAGCGCGAACGCCTGCAGAAGGATCTGGAATTCTCGACGCGACGCGGCTTTGCAACGCGCGGTATTGAGGACGCCCTCCAAGAGAACGCCCGCTACCTCGAAGTCTTGCGTGCGAAGCAGCGGAACGAGGTCGCTACCGCGGCTATCGGTCAGGACTACGGCGACGCGCTGTCGCGCAAGCTCAACAAGACTGAAAGTGTCGGCGATATCAATTTCAAGCCCGAGAAGGCAAAGGTCGACAAGTCCGCCGAGCAAGAGGCAAAGGCCCAGCTCGCCTACGACCTCGACGCCATCCGCAAGGGCACGGACCAGCTCAAGGGAGAGCTTGACAACCGCGAGAAGGTGCTCGAGGCCCAGCGCAATGCCAGCCTCATCAGCGAGGCGGACTACTACGAGCAGAAGCGAAAGCTCGTGGAGGAGGCCGATCAGGCCGAGATCGACGCGGCTCGCGACCAGCTGAAGCGGCTCCAGGAGGAACAGAAGAGCCTGAAGGGCAAGGACGCGATCGACAACGACCGCAAGATCAATGACGCGCGCGCGTCGCTCGTGAAGGCCCAGGGCACCGCAGCCACGAACCTGAAGGTGCTCAACATTCAGGCGGCGGACTCTGCTGACAAGCTGCGCACCGCGATGGAAGATGCTCGCGCCGCGGCGCAGTCGCTGCTGGACACGACGAATCGTTCGCGCGCACTAGACGTGTCGGGAATGGGGCAGGGCACGAAGCAGCGGGACTACGACGCAGCGATCAGCCAGATCGAGCAGACCTACGAGCAGCGGCGCCAGGATCTCGAGCGCGACAGTCGCAATGGGAAGTTCACCGGCCGCAAGGCCGATTACGACCGCGAGCTGGCGCTGATCAACGAGTTTCAGCAGAAGTCCGTCGACAGCTTCAAAGCCTACAACGCCCAGATCGACGCGCTCCAGCGCTCTGGCGTGCTCGGCGCATCGGAGGCCGCGAAGAACTACTTCGCTGAGACGCAGAACGCCTACAAGGACACCGAGCAGGCCGTCTCCAATGCCTTCAAGGGCATGGAAGACAAGCTCACCGAGTTCGTGCGAACGGGAAAGCTCGACTTCAAGGGGTTGGTCGATTCGATCCTCGGCGATATTGCGCGCCTGACGATCCGCCAGAACATCACCGGCCCGCTCGCCGGCATGTTGAGCGATGTGCTTGGCGGCCAAGGCCGCGGGCGGGGCAGCTCGCTGACCGGCGACAGCGAGACGGATTTTCTGACCGGGCTTGCTGGCAGCTCCAGCGCTATGCGGGGAGCTGGTGGCGGTTCGAGCGGCGCATCGTGGTTGTCCGGCCTAACGAGCGGTTTCGGGAGCCTGGTGGGTTCGATCTTTTCGGGCTTCGGCTTCGCCGACGGGGGCAATCCGCCGGTAGGGAAGGCGAGCGTCGTGGGCGAACGTGGCCCGGAGCTGTTCATTCCGCAGCAGGCGGGGACGATCATCCCCTCGGAGAAGCTCGAGGCGCTGCCGCTGGATACGCGCGATGCGCAGGTCGAAAAAGCGCTGGCTGCGGCCGGGCTGCGCAACGATCCGGCGGCTGCCAACCTCGAGCGCGCAATGCGGAATATCGTCGGAGCGGCGCCCTTGAAGGCTGGCCCGGGGTTCTCGGGGCTCGGCTTCCAGGAAGGCGGGAACCCGCCGGTCGGCATGGCGAGCCTTGTCGGCGAGCGAGGGCCCGAGCTGTTCGTGCCTCGGCAAGCGGGGACGATCATTCCAAACCACGTTCTCGAAGGCGAGAAATCCGACCGAGGCGAGCGGGACACCGGAACCCACAACTACTACTTCACGGTGGGCGACGTGGCGACGGTGAGCATGGTCAAGAAGGCGGTGGCGGCAGGCCAGCGCCAGGCGGCCGGCGCCTACGCGCGCAGCCAAGCCTATGGGGGTGTCTGATGGCGATCATTCAGCTTCCCGCGGGCTTTGTCCCGCGGGAGTTCTCACTCGAGATGTCGGTGAATCAGCGGGCGTTCGCCTCGCCCTTCAACGGTAGCGAGCAGGTTGTCGACCAGCTCAACGACCGGTGGCTGATCTCCATGACGATGCCCAGCGATCGCACAGTCGACGGAGCCGCCATGGAGGCCTTCATCGGATCGATGCGGGGCATGGTCAACACGGTGAACCTCTGGCACTTCGTGCGACCGGTGCCTCGCGGCACGCTGCGGGGCTCGCCTACGGTGTACGCGCCGCTCTTTCGTGGAGATCCGAACATTCAGGTGGTGGCGCCCCCTGGGACCACTGTGCTTGCCGGAGACTTGGTGGGCTGCGCGGGTGCTCTTTTTATGGCTTCCCAGGATGCTGTCGCAAACGGATCGAGCATCCTCGACATCCGGACGGTGAACCGGTCGCGCGTTGCAGCGTCGGCAGGCACGCCAGTCGTTTGGAACAAACCGACGGCGCCTTTCCGGCTCATAAGCAAGTCGGGCATTCAATACCTACCAGGCTACGCGGCCGGCGCCTCTTTTGATTTCGCGGAGGCGATCTGATGCGTTCTCTAAACGTAGCGGCCCAGGCGGCGCTGTCGAGTCCGGTCGTGCGAATCGTGCAGCTTGTGCTGATGAGCTTCCCTGGCTCAGCGATCGCGCTGAACACTAGCAATTTCGACCTCGTCCATGCTGGGGTGACATATCGAGGTGCCGCGGGACTGGGCTCGCTGAGTGCCATCGAAAGCAGCACTGGCGAAGTGAAGGGTCTTGCCTTCGAAATGTCCGGCGTAAGCAGTGAGGCGGTCGCACTTGCGATGGACGATAGTGCCGTCGTGCAGGGGACGCCAGTCGCGATTCGAACCGCGATCCTTGACGACAACCTTCAGGTAGTCGACGCGCCGGTGGAGTGGTCGGGTCGGCTTGACACCATGACGATCGAGGAAGACGGGGAAACCTGTTCGGTCGCAGTGACGGCCGAAAGCACGCAAGTGGATCTGCTTCGCGGGAACTCGCTCACCTACAGCAATGCCGACCAGCAAATGCTCTCACCTGGCGATCGGGCTTTCGAATACGTCGCCTCTCAGGCAAGCGTTCCTGTTGTGTGGCCGGCGAAAGAGTGGCTGAAAGCCATCGGGCCGCGATGAGGCGGCCGGACTGGCAACAGCGCCTCTCGGACTACTTGGCAGCGCGAGAGATGATGCCGTTCGCTTGGGGATCGAACGACTGCTGCACGTTCGCAGCCGGGGCAGTCGAGGCAATTTCAGGCGTCGATCACGCAAGTGCGTTTCGCCGCTACGAGGGGGCCCGCTCTGCCGGGGCGCTGCTTCGGGCAGCAGGCGGTCTTCGCGTGCTGGTTTCATCCGCTCTAGGGCCATCGATGTCCCCAAATATGGCGACTGTGGGCGATGTCGTGTTGATGTTGAACAAAGGGCGAGAGCTACTCGGGATCTGCAACGGTACGAGCGCATTTGCGCCCGGCGCGGATCGAACGGTGGTTCTCAGCATGGAAGCCGCCTGCGCGGCATGGAAGGTTTGAATGCCACAAGCAATCGCGTACGGACTTGCGGCGGTGTTCACGAGCGGTGTCATAACCACGGCAATCACCGTCGCTTCGTATGCCATCACACTGATCGGCACCATTGCGCTGAGCTCATACCAGAAGCGAAAAGCCGAGCGGGCGCAGCGCTCGCAATGGGATGCTGCGCAGGTCGACCGCATGGTCAACGTGCAGACCACGGTCATGCAGCGCGAGCTGGTGCTCGGGCGAGTGCGGAAAGGCGGTGGCGTCTACTTCCGCGCGAGCGCAGCGCCGTACAACTCGGTGTTCGTATGCTGCATTGCACTGGCCGCGCATGAGATCGACGGCGTCGAGCGCGTCTACTTCAACGACCAGCCTATCGATCTGGACGGCGACGGAAACGTGACCACCGCGCCGTGGGGGCGCTACTTCTCGGAGTCCGATCGTGCGTCCATGACGGGCACGTCGGTGACCCTCTCGCATCCTCCGATCGCCGGATCAGTCACTGTTGTTCGCTCGAAGAACATCTATCAGGACTCGGCCGAGCGAGAGGTGTTGCAGTACACCTTGAGCGGGCAAACCGTCACCATCCAATCGTTCGACCCGTCGTCGAACTATGAGGTGACCTACCAGTGGACCAACTTCCTCAGTTTTGCCCGGGTCTATGTCTATCGGGGCACGCCAGACCAGCCTGCGAACACACGGATGATGTCGCTCTTCCCGGGAACGTGGACGCCGGCACACCGCGCCGCTGGCGTCGCCTATCTTGAGTGCGAGTTCGTCTACGAAGAGAGTGCCTTCCCCAGCGGATTGCCGAGTGTCACGGCCCTGGTGCGTGGTGCAAAAGCTTTTGACCCGCGTGACGGACAGACGCGGTTCACCGAGAACCCGGCGATCATGATGCGCCATGTTCTGACGCATCCTCGCTTTGGCAAACGCGGCACGATCTCGGCCGCGGAAGATGCGCGCATCGGCGCCGCCGCGAACGCCTGCGACGTGGCCTTCAACTACGACGGCGCCGGCAACGTGCAGTTCTATCGTGCCGCCACAGTGGTGCCCTTCGGCACCGCTGCACGAGATGTGCTGGATGACCTCGCGCAGGCGATGGGTGGTGAGTGGGCCTATTCCGCAGGCGATGAATTTTTTGTTCGGGCCGGTGTTTATCAGGCTCCAGTGATGACGCTGACGGATGATGATGTCGCTGTGGTCCAGCGCAGCATGGACGGCGGTGCGACGCAGAATGCCATCACAGTCAGCCCTCACCGGCCGCGAAACGACAAGGTCAACACCGTGGCGGTTCGGATCTGGGATCAGGCCGCCAACTATGTGATGACGCCCATCACGCCATTCCGCGCTGAAGCGCTGATCGCTGACGACGGTGGCGTGGAGCTCTCGCGCGAGGTGACCATGGCGGCCGTGTTCTATGCGCCGCAGGCCTACCACGTCGCCGGCATCATGCTGCGCGATGCGCGCGACCCGCTCACCGTCACGCTGCCGTTCAAGCTCAAGGCTTACCCGCTGGAGATGTTCGATGGCGTGCGGCTGACCATTGCGCGCTACGGATGGACCAACAAGGAGTTCCGGGTGCTGTCCCGCACCTTCTATCCCGAGGGCTTCGTGGTGCTGACGTTGAAGGAGACGACGGCGCAGATCTTTGCCTACGGCGCTGGTTTCGTGCCGGGCGGGTATGCCGACAACACAGGGCTTCCGAATCCCTGGGACATCCGGGCGCCGCAGGTCACCGCCATCTACAGCGGCGAGAACGAGCTGATTGTTCAGCCCGACGGCACGATCATGAACTCCGTTAGGGTCGTCTGGGATCGCTTGCAGCAGCCGGCGGTGACCACAAACGGCACCATCGAGGTTCAATACCGGGTGGTGCCTAATGGCGACTGGGCGAGCGTTTACGTGCCGGGCAACGCTACCGAGGCGCGAATTCCCGGCCTTGACGATCGCGCCGTGGTGCTGATCAAAACCCGAAGCCGGAACAGCCTAGCTGTCTCGGATTGGAGCGTTGAACAGCGCCACGTCGTCATCGGGAAAACCGAGCCGCCGCCGGACATCGAGAGGCTTTCGATCTCGGGGGCAGTGTTGTCGTGGAGCCTGCCGCGGCGAGTGCCAGACCTGGCGGGCTTCGTGTTCCGCTTCCACTACGGGAACAACCTCGATTGGAACAGCGCGACGCCGTTGCACACGGGCCTGATTACGGACAGCCCCTATTCGATGGTGACCCGTCCCGGCGGCGTTGTCACGATCATGGGGAAGGCCGTAGACACGACGGGTAACCAGTCGCTGGCGACGGCGAACATCGTGATGAACCTCGGTGATCCTTCGATCGCCAACGTGCTCGAGCAGTGGGATTTCAACGCACAGGGCTGGCCGGCGGCCGCGGGCGAGCAATCGGGTTGGTCGCTGGTGGCGGGCAAGCCTACAGCAACGGCCCTCGATTCTTTCTACGGGACCGACGACCAATCTTTCTATACGGCCGACACCGATCCGTTCTACGAGCCAGGGGTGTATTCCCAGATGGTCTACGTGACCGAGTCGATCACCGTGGTGGCAGCGCTGGCCGGCTCGATCATGACGCTGACGGCGCAAGCTGACGGGATCGACTTGCGGATCGAGTATCGGCTCGCGGGCCCGGGCTCCTTCTACGGGCCCGATGCCGCATCGTTCTACGGACCTGACGCGGATCCGCGATACGGCCCGCCGGGCGATTGGCTGCCGTGGCCCGGCCAGGTGGTGGCGAAGCAAGACGCCTATCAATTCCGCGTGACCATCGGAGCCGGGCCGGAGCAGGGGATTCTCCAAGGGCTCGTCCTGACCATCGATGCGCCGGATCTAGAGGAGGTGCTTGCGGACGTGGCGATATCGGCTGCGGGTACGGTAATCCCCTACACCAAGCCGTTCGCGGCGATCAGGACCGTGCAGGCAACGCTGCAGGTCAATGGCGGCGGCGCGAGGACGGTCGAGATCAGCAAAGCCAACCCGCTCTCCCCGGTGATCCGCGCGCTGGACTCCTCGGGAGCAGCGGTTTCTGGCGCAACTGCTGACATCACTATCCGCGGCTACTGAGCCGCCCACCACTCCAACCCCAGGCCTGCCGCGTGCAGGCCTTTTCATTTCTACGAGGTCAACATGCCAGCACCACCCGCCAAAGCGGAGATCTCCGCGCCGTATCCGAATCCTTCAAACGCGACTGCGCGAACGGGTTTCGGCAAGCTGTGGGACTATGTCACCGGTCTACTCGGCTCTACTGGCAACGCTCCAGAGGCGCGCGTCGCCCTTGGGTTCGGCCCCACCATCAGCCGAAGACAGCGGCTGATCAACAGCACGTTCGTGGTGAACCAGCGCAACGCTTCTACTACGGTCACCCTTGCGGCCGGCGCCTATGGGCACGACCGATGGAAGGCTGGTGCGAGTGGCTGCACCTATTCGACAACTGTCGTTGGCCCCGACCTGCAGATCAACATCACGGCCGGTAGCCTCGTGCAGGTGGTCGAAGGCGTGAACGTGGAGGGCGGCGACTACACGCTCTCGTGGCAGGGAACGGCCCAGGGCAAGATCGGCGCCGGTGCGTTCGGTGCAACGGGGCTCACCGCATCGACCGTGACTGCCGGGGCGAACCTGGCCGTCGAATTCCGAACCGGCACCGTGCGCATGCCGCAGCTCGAGCCGGGCCTGATTGCTACCCCCTACGAGCGGCGGCCGTTGGACGCAGAAGTGTCCGCGTGCCAGCGCTACTACGAAGTCGGCTCGGGCCTGAACGCAGGCTATGCCGGGGTCGCAGGGGCAGGTGTGCCTTATCAGACGCCTGTGATCTTCAAGGTGACGAAGCGCGCAACGCCAACGCTCGGCTACACGGTGTCGGCCAACAGCAACGTAACCGCGTTCGACGTGCGAAATGCGGACGTTCAGGGCGCGCAGTGGCACTGCGAGGCCACCGCCGTGGGAACTTTCATCTGGTCCGGCAAGTGGACTGCGAACGCGGAGCTGTGAACCCCATGTACATCACCTACGACACCTACATCGCTCGTGTCGCTGACTCGGCGCGCATCCCGCTCGACGCGGAGAACAGCGACTACCTCGAATACCTCGCATGGGTCGAGGCGG
Organism: Variovorax sp. FG153; assembly: GCF_057809595.1. Lineage (NCBI taxonomy): Bacteria > Pseudomonadati > Pseudomonadota > Betaproteobacteria > Burkholderiales > Comamonadaceae > Variovorax > Variovorax sp. FG153. The sequence goes on along the minus strand of NZ_JBMDKG010000002.1, from coordinate 205,066 downwards.
GGAACACGCCGCAAGGGCCGGCGCAGCCAACGGAGCAGGAGAGGCGCGAGGCCCTGAAGGCGGCGGCCACCGCCAAGCGCTGGGCTTGCGAAACCGGGGGGCTCACGCTGCCGTCGGGGGCGCGGGTGCGAACTGCGATCGAGGATCAGAACCGGATTGCCTCAGTCATTGCGACGGCCCAACTCGCAGGAGTCACGGAGGTGGATTTCAAGGGCGAGGATGGTTGGCTCACGCTGCCGATCTCCGATGTGCAGCAGATCGCCGCGGCAGTGGGTCTGCATGTGCAAGCCTGCTTCTCCGCCGAGCGTGCCCACCACGCGGCCATCGATGCGCTCGACGCGGAGGACCTCGACGACTACGACGTGTCGACTGCGTGGCCGGCGTAGTGCCTGGTTCTATCGAGCGCAGCTCTCCTTGTTGTTCCTGCCCGCCTTGCGCGGGCTTTTTCTTGGCCGAAAGGACCTCATGACCAACCTTGATCCGGACGTGCTGATTGCGAAGGCTGCCGGCGTGGCGGGCGCACTCGTTTCGATGCGCTTCCTACAGGGCACCTGGCCGCAGCGGCTCAGCACCGCATTTTGCGGAGCGCTCCTCAGCTACTACGTCGCTCCCTACGTGTCACTGCGCATCGGCATTCCCGAGGGCTTCTGCGGCTTCCTTATCGGCCTCTTCGGCATGGCGATCGCATCGCGCATGTGGGAGTGGATTCAATCCACGCCGGTCGCGGCGCTGTGGGACATCGTTCTGACGAAGTTCAAAAAGCTCATGGGGGTCTGAAATGGAAGGCATCTTCATCACGATGCACGCCGCCGCTTCGGTGGTCTGCTGGTTCATCACCGCTGCGGGCGCAACGGTCGCGGTCTTCTCGCGCCGGATCGAAGACACGGTCACCGAGCGCATCGGCCTTGCGGCCATCGCGATCGGCGCCGTGGGAACGGCCTGCAGGATCATCAAGCAGGGGTGGATCTCTGATGGTGGCCTGCTGGTGTCGGCGGCACTGGCGTTCTACGTCTGCGCGGTGTTCTGGAAGCACTGGCACCGCATTCCGGGATCGAACTCGGACAAGAGGAGAGGGTGACCATGGACGCATTGACCCTGGCGATTTGCACTGGCGCGAAGCTCGAGCGGGCTCAGCTGTTCGCCGACTTGCTGTCGGCCGGCATGGCCTTCTATTCGATCGACACGCCTCTGCGGCAGGCGGCATTCCTCGCGAACGTCGGTCACGAGTCTGGCCGCCTGCAGTTCACGGTCGAAATCTGGGGTCCGACGCCGGCCCAGCAGCGCTACGAGGGCCGCATTGACCTGGGCAACACACTGGCCGGCGACGGCCCCCGCTTTCGCGGGCGCGGGCTGATCCAGACCACCGGGCGGGCGAACTACGTGGCCGCGCGCGAGCGGCTGCGAGGACGATTCGAAGCCGTCCCCGACTTCGAGGCCGCGCCGCAGATGCTGGGCGAACCGCAGTGGGCCGCGCTTTCGGCCTGCGACTACTGGGACATGCGAGGCCTCAACGCGGTGGCCGCCTCCGGTAACTTTGATCACGTCTGCGACCTGATCAACCGTGGGCGGGTCACGCCGGCCGTGGGCGATTCGAACGGATGGTCGGAGCGCCTCGCGCTCTACAACGCGGGCCGCAAGGCACTGGGGCTCGCGTGATCGGACTGCCTGATCTGAAGACGCCGCTGCTGTGGCTGCTGGGCCTGGGGCTCGTGGCGGCCCTGGGTGTGGCCGGCATCGAGCGCACGCGCGCGGCCGGCGCCCGAGTCGACGCCTCGGCGGCGCAGCGCGACCTGGCCGACTACCGCGCTACCGTGGCCGAAGCCGGCCGGCTGGCCGAGCGTGCGGCCCGAACCCAAGAAAAGACCTGGCGCGATCGCGTCGATGGAGTGACCCAAGATGGACAAGCCCAAGTTGCTGCGGCGCGTGATGCCGCTGGTCGTGCTGGCGCTGCTGAGCGCCGGCTGCGCGACGAAGTCGCCGCCTACCTTGCTGCCATCCGAGCCGGCCAGGCGCCCACCGCTGCCGAAGGAAGCCCGGCAGCCGCCGACCTCCTCGATCTGCTTGCCGACTTGTTCGGACGGGCTGACGCGCGAGCGGGAGAACTGGCGCGCATCGCTGACGAAAGGGGCGCAGCCGGCACCACCTGCGAGCGCGCCGCGGACGCGCTGACGGCGCGAACGCCTGCAGAAGACTGATTGTTGTGCCTCGGCTGCAAGGCATCCATCGAAAAATAGGCGGGAGCGGGTAACATCCACCGCCCGTGCTTCCACTACGCATATTGTTACGTGCCACCGCCCCAAAAAAAACCTGCTAAGCCCAGAGCCGTTTCGTTGCGAAACGAAGGCGAAGCGTTGCCTGTAGCACTCCAGCAGCACGAGGATGGGCGACTAACTTTTCAGCTTGCGCTCACTGAACTTGGCGCACCTGAGCGCACCTTCACAGCTGACCGGGTGATGGTCCGGGAGGAAGATGGCGTCTTCCGGCTAATTTTTTGGATGTCAAAAATCTCAGGTCAGGGTGCGCGGGCAATGGTCGAGATTGTGATGGAGGGTGCTGCCATCGACTCATTCCGCGGAACACTTAACGCTCTGCGCGGCAGGGTCGGGGATGCCCCCGGCAAAATGAGCGAGTTGGAGGAAGAGCCTGCCAATGCATTGGCGCTCGCAGCCACATTTGTGAGAATTTCATCCAATGAAATGAATTCGGTGCTGGATTTCTATTCCGCATCCCCATTTTCGATGGAGGCTGCGGGGAATACTGGCGCGTTGCATCTCGTTCCAGTGGTTCGGATAAACACGGTGCGTTTAGTCTTTGCTGCGTTAGCGCAACATTTCATGCCTGCGGTCGAGGAATAACATGGAATCGATTTTCGTAGATGCTTTCGAAGATTTAAAGCCATTCGCTTGGGATAATTCTGATTGGTTGAAGCATCGTGAGCGCCGCAAGAAAAGGACTGCCCCGCGTCCTGGAGTGAATATCAAGATGCTCATAGCGCGCTATTTTGCAGTGGCTGGCATCGCCATCACCATAACTACAGGTGCAATAGCTGGCGCGCAACAGCCCATCCAAACGAATTCGCCTTCCATCTCATATCAAATGAGCAGTGCGTCGCGGGTTGGCGTAAATGCAGGAACGGTGGCGGCTAACTCTGCGATCCATATTGACCTAAAAGCATCGAATGTTTTGCAATCGTCGCAGATTGCAGACTTAGGAGAGCAGTTCTCTGCCGCCGATGTCGCGGTTGCAAAGCCTGATGAAGATGCTTCAATTTCTGCGGTTCGGGCGCGCGACTTGCTGAGCGAACAGAGTCGCAGCTTGGTGAAGGCTCATGGATTTGATCGCATCCAAGGGTTTGCAGAGCTGCCAAATGGCTGGGATTCGGGTGCGGGCGAGCCGCTGAAGTCTGCATCGCTTAGAGCCTTTGACCGGTTTTTCGCGCTAGATACTTTTCGCCCTCGAGACGTAAGCGTCTTTATGTCGACCGATGGGTACTTGATCGCGAATTGGTTGCTTGAAGGCGATAATGCAGTTGAGTTGGAATTTCATGAGAATGAAGTGCATTACTTCAACGAGGCTTCGGGTGATGAGTTTGCTGTTCCCCAGCACAGACTTGGTGAGTTTCGAAAGTTTTTGATCAGGCAGGCATCAAACGGTTAATGGAATCGCAATCGGAGTTGGATGATCGCGAGGAGTTAATCAGGGCTTTGACTCCGCCGCGTTGGGATCCTGTACATCAAAGAGTGAGCGCTTCCGCATTTGTGGATTTCGAAGTTTCGGTTAGCCGAACCGAAGTGCTTCCTTACAAGGATATTGAGAATATATTTGTCAAGGACTTGCACAGGCCCCCACATGCGCCGCTCGAAGCGACTCTTTCGATTTTAGCCGGGCAGGTTAGAACTGCTTGTGTGAGCAACCCTGACTTCCCGACGCTGGTGAAAATCGTTCCAGATCCTATTCACAATGATGCTACCGGCGCATCAGATAATCCTGCTCACGCCCTTGTCAGTGGCTTCGACGAGTTGGGTTCGAAAAAAAAGCTAACTCGAGGGATGTCGAAAGCAATCATTGACGCGGCTGGACCCCCAAAGTTGGTAGTCCTTCAGGGGCAGGGGTAGCCGACTACGTCAATCGGGCGAAGGGCCTTCGCGGCGACGCGAATCAATACTTCGATTGACGGCGACCTTGGAAGGCAGGCCGAGGGATCCTTCGCCCGCAAATCATGGAGCGCTTCTCGCGATGGCCCTATCCACCTGCGAAAGGTCAGCGACGCATTGAGGGACTAGTAGGACAATCCGTGAATAGATACTGGCGGGTTCGCTTCGCTCTGTGGATGGCCAGCTTGAATGGATAGATGAATAGATACCGCGTTGCGCTGCGCGCTATTCGTCGCTGTCGCGCTGGGTAGGGACGACCTGCCAGACCTGGCGGTGTTCCTTGATTCGCAGCTTCCCATCGTCGTGCCAGCACTCGCGTTGGATGCCCGAGATCAGCATACCCGGAGCCTTCCCGTTCGGGAGGATGGTCGGCGCGGACATGTGGAGCATGCTGCGCATCCTGGCGGTGCCGTAGGCCTCCCAGAGGTCAGCCACCGAGGCGTAGGGCTCGGACTCGTGCATGCGATTCATCTCGCCGAACACGACCATGCCGCGCATCGGCTGCAAGCGCTGGTTCGCCGGGATGCGCTCGCCGTCTTCGGCGAGCAGAGGGGTGACAACTGCGTAAAACACTGTACGAGCATACAGTGCGCGATGCCGGCCTCACAATCCAAATTCACTCGTTTCTCACACGTTTTTGGCGTGATGCCTCGAAACCCGCATGAAATAAGGCTCTCGGGATTTTTGCCTGGGGGTTCAAATCCCCCCAGCTCCACCACATTGCCTAAGGCTGGCTCGGACCTATCCGGGCTTGGCGACCCGGGAGGCACTCCCGGGTCGGCCGCACGGCCAAGACCCCCTCTCCATGGATCAGGCACGCGTTTCATCTGCTTGAAGCGCGTGTTCGTGCGTGAAAAGAGCGAGGGGAGAGCGGCAAGGCCGCATGCCTGGTCTCGACGGCGCCGAGCCCAGGTGGCCGTCGGCCAAGGGCGTTATCGCGCCAGTCGGTCGCCGTCGCTGCCCGGCTTGGGCATCGGGCCGTTCGGCCCGCGTTCGGCGCGGATGGCCGACATGACGGCTACCAGCATCGCCCCGACGGCGACACCGGCCAGGAAGACCGACAGAACGAAGGATGGATCGGAGAACTGCATGGTCAGAACGCCGATTTGTACACCCAAAGGTCGCACTTGACGCCGCGAGTCCGGAAGGTCGCGGCATTGTCTTACATGCGGCGGTCCGTCGGAGTTGAGCCCCTCCAGGACAACCCGCCCCCGGCTCTTTTCGCTATCGCGCAGGGCTATATTCGGCGGGCGCCGGCGTTTCACGATTCCGCGCGTTCCCCTCGCATCTTCCTGAAAAGGCTGCCCGTGCCCGACTCCCTGACTTCGGTTCTGACGAGCTACTACGACGAGGTGCCCTACGACTCGCACCCGTTCCCGCAGACGGCGGCGGAGCACCTGGAAGCCACGGCATTTCTCTTCGGCCTCGAAACGCCCGCGCCCGCTCGCGCGCGCGTGCTCGAACTGGGCTGCGCGGCCGGCAACAACCTGATCCCCTTCGCCGAGCGCCACCCCGGCGCGCGCGCGCTCGGCCTCGACCTGTCGTCGGTGCAGATCGCGCAGGGCGTGCAGGCGATCGAGCGGCTGGGCCTGTCGAACGTCGAGGTGAAGACCTTCGACATCTCCGAGGTCGATGCCTCGCTCGGCCAGTTCGACTACATCGTCTGCCACGGCGTCTACAGCTGGGTACCGGGGGCGGTGCAGGACGCGATCCTGCGCGTGTGCTCAGAGAACCTCGCGCCGAACGGCGTGGCCTACGTGAGCTACAACGTGTACCCGGGCTGGAAGGCGCGCGAGATCGTGCGCGACGCGATGATCCTGCGCGGCGGCCCGCGCGACACGCCCGAGGAAAAGCTGTCCTATGCCCGCGGGATGATCGAGTTCCTCGCGCAGTCGGCGCGTCCCGACAGCGTGCTCAAGAAGACGCTCGACGAAACCGCGCCGATCGTGCGCGACGGCGCCACCTCGTACCTGCTGCACGAGTTTCTCGAGCCCTGCAATGCGCCGTGCTACTTCAAGGAGTTCGTCGCGCGCGCCGAGAGCCACGGCCTGGCCTACCTGGCCGAGGCCGAGCCATCGACGATGTTCGTGCAGAACTACGGCACGCAGGTGCGCGACCCGCTGCTGCGCGAATGCGGCGGCAGCCAGGTGCTGATGGAGCAGTACCTCGATTTCCTGGTCAACCGCACCTTCCGCCAGACGCTGCTGGTGAAGCAGGGCCAGGCGCGCCACATCCGCTACCGGCTCGACGCCACGCGCATTCGCGGCCTGCTGTTCGCGGGCGTGTTCCATGGCGACGACGGTGCGCCGCTCACGCTCGACACGCGCGAGCAGAGCTGCACCGCGATCCGCAACGTGAAGGTCACGCTGCGCCAGCCCGTGCACAAGGCGGTCGCGCATGCGCTCGACAGCCACTACCCGCTCGCGCTGAGCGCCGAGGCGCTGGTCGCCTGCGTGTTGCCGCTTCTGAACCAGCCGCGCGAGGCGGTCGAGCCCGCGGTGATGGCGATGCTCGAGGAGATGCTGATCCTCGGCGCGCTGCGCATCCGTCGCACGCCGGTGCCCTCGGTGGCGCAGGTGCCCGCACGGCCGCAGGCCGCGGCCTCGGTGCGCAACGCGCCGGGCCTGGCGCCGGGCCAGGCCCCGTCGGTCGCGGTCTGCAACGGCTGGCACGAGACGGTGGCGCTGTCGCTGCTCGAGCGCGCGTTGCTGCCGCTGCTCGACGGCACCCGTTCGCACGAGGCGCTGGTCGAACACCTCGAGACCGAAGTGCGCGCCGACCGGCTGCGCTTCGTGCGCAATGACGAACGGATGACCGATCCCGAGGCGCTGAGCGCCTTCGCCCGCGAGCAGGTGGCGCTGGCGCTGCGCGACCTGCGGCGCAAGGCGCTGCTCGCCGGCTGAACCTCGCACCACACACACAACCTCCGCAACCAACGACATCTCAAGAGGAGACTTCCAGATGCAACAACTTCCCTCGACCCCGAAGCTGCGCGCGGCGATCGCCGCCGTGCTCGCGCTGGCCGCCGGCGCGTCGCAGGCCGCTTCGCAGGCGCCCGTCGCGGCCGAACACGGCATGGTGGTGAGCGCCCAGCACCTCGCGTCCAAGGTCGGCGTCGACGTGCTCCAGCGCGGCGGCAATGCCGTCGACGCGGCCGTGGCCGTGGGCTACGCCCTCGCGGTGGTCTATCCGGCTGCCGGCAACCTCGGCGGCGGCGGCTTCATGACGGTGCAGCTGGCCGACGGCCGCAAGACCTTCCTCGACTTCCGCGAGAAGGCGCCGCTGGCCGCCACGGCCAACATGTACCTCGACAAGGACGGCAACGTCATCAAGGGCCTGAGCACCAACGGCCACCTGGCCGTGGGCGTGCCGGGCACGGTGTCGGGCATGGAATACGCGCGCGAGAAGTACGGCACGATGAAGCGCGCCGACCTGATCGCCCCCTCGATCCAGCTCGCCGAGAAGGGCTTCGCGCTCGACCAGGGCGACATCGACATGCTCTGGACCTCGACCGCCGACTTCCAGAAGGACCCGGTCTCCGGCGCGATCTTCCTGAACAAGGGCCAGCCCTTCCAGGTCGGCCAGAAGCTGGTGCAGAAGGACCTGGGCAAGACGCTGCGCGCCATCAGCCAGAACGGTCCCGACGGCTTCTACAAGGGCTGGGTGGGCCAGGCCATCGTGGCCTCGAGCCAGGCCGGCAAGGGCATCATCACGCAGGCCGACCTCGACCAGTACAAGACGCGCGAACTGCCGCCGGTCGAATGCGACTACCGCGGCTACCGCGTGATCTCGGCGCCGCCGCCGAGCTCGGGCGGCGTGATCATCTGCGAGATGCTCAACATCCTCGAGGGCTATCCGCTCAAGGACCTGGGCTTCCGCTCGGCGCAGTCGGTGCACTACCAGATCGAGGCCATGCGCCATGCCTACGTCGACCGCAACAGCTACCTGGGCGACCCCGACTTCGTGAAGAACCCGCTCGAGCGCCTGCTCGACAAGGGCTATGCCGAGAAGATCCGCGCCGCCATCGACCCGAAGAAGGCCGGCGTCTCCAAGGACATCAAGCCCGGCGTCGCGCCGCACGAGGGCAGCAACACCACCCACTACTCGATCACCGACCAGTGGGGCAACGCGGTCTCGGTCACCTACACGCTCAACGACTGGTTCGGCGCCAAGGTCACGGCCGCCAAGACCGGTGTGCTGCTCAACAACGAGATGGACGACTTCACCTCGAAGGTCGGGGTGCCCAACCTCTACGGCCTGGTGCAGGGCGAGGCCAACAAGATCGAGCCGGGCAAGCGCCCGCTGAGCTCGATGAGCCCGACCATCGTCTCGAAGGACGGCAAGCCGGTGTTCGTGGTCGGCACGCCGGGCGGCAGCCGCATCATCACGGCCGTGCTGCACACCATCCTCAACGTGGTCGACTACGGCATGAACGTGCAGGAAGCGGTCGATGCGCCGCGCTTCCACCAGCAATGGCTGCCCGACGTCACCAACGTCGAGACCTTCGCGCTGAGCCCCGACACCCGCAAGATCCTGACCGACATGGGCCACAACCTCGGCGTGCCGCAGCCGGCCAACCACCTGGCCGCGATCATCGTGGGCGCGCCCACCCTGGGCGGCAAGCCGGTGGGCAACAACCGCTTCTACGGCGCCAACGATCCGCGCCGCAACACCGGGCTGGCCGCGGGCTATTGAGCGCCGCGAGGAGGGCGCCGGACCGGTCCGCACCTTCTGAGACACTCCAGGGCGGCCGCGTGCGAAGCGCGGCCGCCTTTTCTTTTCGCCATGCAACTGCAAGACATCCTCTATTCCCAGGGCTTCGGCACGCGGCGCGTGTGCGCCGGCCTGGTTCAACAGGGCCTCGTGACCATCGCCGGCGCGGTGGTCGACGATCCCGCCACCGATCTGGACGCGGAAGGCCTGCAGTTCACCGTGCAGGGCACCGCCTGGGCCTACCACGAGAAGGCCTACCTGATGCTGCACAAGCCGGCCGGCACCGAGTGCTCGCAGAAGCCCTCGACCTATCCGAGCATCTACACGCTGCTGCCGTCTCCGCTGCGGCTGCGGCCCAACAAGGGCGCGGTGCAGGGCGTGCAGGCCATCGGCCGGCTCGACCAGGACACGACCGGACTGCTGCTTCTGACCGACGACGGCCAGTTCATCCACAAGATGGGTTCGCCCAAGCACCACGTGCCCAAGGTCTACGAAGTGACGGCCAAGCACCCGATCGACGACAAGCAGATCGCCCGCCTGCTGGCCGGCGTGGTGCTCGACGACGATCCGAAGCCGGTGCGCGCGGCCGCCTGCGAGTCCGACAGCCCGCTGCACCTGCGGCTCACGCTGACCGAGGGCAAGTACCACCAGGTCAAGCGCATGCTGGCCGCGGTGGGCAACCGCGTCGAGGCGCTGCACCGCTCGCGCATCGGCACGGTGGCGCTGCCCGCGGACCTCGCGCCCGGCCAATGGCGCTGGCTGGCGGCGGACGAGGTCGCCGCCTTGCGCGCGCCCGCGAAATAACTGTCAACCATCCACCTTTTCGGTGGCTGGCGGTCAGCCAGTCGTCGGTTCGGATCGTTAACATTCGAAGCCCCTTTTCCGGAACTTCCCTTGCGTTTTCCTTCCCGCTCGACCGGTCGCGCCGCGGCCCTGCTGTCCGCCTGCCTGCTCGGCGCGATCGCCTTCCTGGCCCCGGCCGCCGCCTCCGCGGCCCCGCCGGAACCCCCGCCGATCTTCGTGCTCAACTCGCTCGACGCCAGCGTCAGCGTGATCAACCCGGTCGACTGGACCGAGAAGCAACGCATCGCGACCGGCAAGGAGCCGCACCACATCTACATGACGCCCGACGAGAAGTCGGTCATCGTGGCGAATTCTGCCGGCGACTCGCTGACTTTCCTGAACCCGCGCACCGCCGAGGTCCAGCGCGTGGTCTACGGGATCATCGATCCCTACCAGCTGCAGTTCTCGCGCGACATGAAGTGGTTCGTGACCGCGGCCAACCGGCTTAACCACGTCGACGTCTACCGCTGGGACGGCAAGGACCTCAAGCTCGCCAAGCGCATCGTCACCGGCAAGACGCCCAGCCACATCTGGATCGACAACACCAGCACCATCGCCTACGTGACGATGCAGGACAGCGACGAGCTGATCGCCGTCGACCTGCCGACGCAGACCATCCGCTGGCGCGTGGCCACCGGCCCGATGCCGGCCGACATCTACGGCGTGCACAACGACAAGACCCTGCTCGTGGGCCTGACCGGCAGCGACGGCGTGCAGGTGTTCGACGTGGCGGGGCCGCAGCCGAAGCTGGTGGGCAAGATCCCGACCGGCAAGGGCGCGCATGCCTTCCGCTCGGCCGGCGACGGCAAGAGCGTGTTCGTGAGCAACCGGGTGGCCAACTCCATCAGCCGCATCGATCTCGCCACGCTCAAGGTCGGCGACACCTACCCGGTGCCCGGCGGCCCCGACTGCATGGACGTGTCGGCCGACGGCAAGACCCTCTACGTGACCTCGCGCTGGGCCAAGAAGCTCAGCGTGGTCGACCTCGCCAGCCGCAAGGTGGTGCGGCAGGTCAATGTCGGCCGCTCGCCGCACGGCGTCTGGACGCTCGACCATGCGAAGCGGATCTAGCCCGCGCCGGCGCGCGGTGGCGGCGCTCGCCGCGCTGCTGGCCGCCGCGGTGGCGATCCCCGCCGGGGCCCAGGGTGCCGCGGCGAGTTGCGAGAAACCCGTCTACCTGACCTTCGATACCGGCCACATGGGCATCGCGCCGCTGGTGGCCGAGGTGCTCAAGCGCCAGCAGGTGCACGTCACCTTCTTTGCCGCCGCCGAGCGCACCCAGACCGAGGGCGACAGCCTCGACAACCACTGGGCGGCCTGGTGGAAGGCGAGGGCGGCCGAGGGCCACGAGTTCGGCTCGCACACCTACGACCATGTCTACTGGCGTGCCGACCTCAAGGGCGTGACGCCGAGCTTCCGCGTCAGGCCCTCGGCGGGCGCGCTGGCCGGGCGCGAATTCACCTGGAGCGCGGCCGAGTACTGCGCCAACATCCGCAAGGCCTCCGAGCGGCTCGAGCTGATCACCGGCAAGAAGCCGCTGCCGCTGTACCGCGCGCCCGGCGGCAAGACCTCGCCCAAGCTGCTGGCCGCCGCGCGCGACTGCGGCTATGCGCACGTGGGCTGGGCGCCCGCGGGCTTCCTCGGCGACGAGCTGCCGAGCGAGAAGTTCAGCAACGAGAAGCTGCTCACGCAGGCGCTCGACACCATCCGCCCCGGCGACATCCTGCTCGCCCACCTGGGCATCTGGTCGCGCAAGGATCCGTGGGCGCCGGCCAACCTCGAGCCGCTGATCGTCGGCCTGAAGGCCAAGGGCTTCTGCTTCCAGACGCTGCGCCAGCATCCCGACTACCGCGCCTGGATCGCATCGCACCCCTGAGGCGGTTTCCGTGATCGACTGGCTGACGGATCTCTTCTCCTCGCTGCAGGGCTGGTTCTTCGAAACCGTCGTGCAGCCCTTCGTCTATGCGATCGGCCTCGGCGGCTGGACCGAGGACGCCTTCGACGCCACCGGCTGGCTGCTGGTCGGCCTGATCCAGATCGTGGTGCTGGTCGCGCTGATCGGCCCGCTGCAGCGCTGGCGCGCCGTGGAACCGGTGACCGACCGGCGCGCGATCCGCATCGACGTGCTCTACACGCTGATCCACCGGCTGGGCCTGTTCCGGCTCGCGATGTTCTTCACGCTGCAGCCGGTGTTCGACGAGCTCATGGGCAGCCTGCGCGCGGCCGGCTGGGGCACCTTGCATCTCGACGAACTCTGGCCCGGCGTGACCGACGTGCCGGTGGTCGCGTTCGCGATCTACCTGGTGGTGCTCGATTTCGTCGGCTACTGGATCCACCGCGGCCAGCACCAGTTCAACTGGTGGTGGGGGCTGCACTCGCTGCACCACTCGCAGCGCCAGATGACCATGTGGAGCGACGACCGCAACCACCTGCTCGACGACATCCTGCACGACACGCTGATCGTGATCGTGGCGCAGCTGATCGGCGTGGCGCCCGGCCAGTTCATCGCCTTCGTCGCCTTCACCCAGCTCAGCGAGAGCCTGCAGCACGCCAACCTGCGCCTGAGCTTCGGCGCCCTCGGCGAACGGCTGTGGATCAGCCCGCGCTTCCACCGGCTGCACCACAGCATCGGGCTGGGCCACGAGTCGAACGGCAAGAGCACGCTCGGCGGCCACAACTTCGGCGTGCTGCTGCCCTGGTGGGACATGCTGTTTCGCACCGCCAACTTCGAGAACCGCTACGACCCGACCGGCGTGCGCGACCAGGTCGAGCCTGATGCGGCCGGCAAGGTGCGCGACTACGGCCAGGGTTTCTGGGCCCAGCAGTGGTTGGGGCTCAAGCGCATGGTCGGCCGCGGTTGAGCGCGGCGGCTTCCCTCCAGCTGCCCCACCTTCGCGCGGCGCGCGCGCGAACCGGCGAATCGCCCGGCCGCCGGCTCTGGCTTCACGGCCTCGCGGGGCGCGCCGGGTTATCCTCCGGCCCGATGCGCCTGCTCCTCGACTCCTTCTGGCGCGCGGTGGCCTATTGCATGCTGCCGCGCGTGATCGTGCTGTCGTTGCTGCCGCTGGGCCTGATGGTGCTGCTGGCCGCCGTCTTCGGCTATTTCTACTGGGATGCCGCGGTCGCCTGGACGCGTGGCGCGCTCGAGTCCTGGCCGCTGCTGGCCAGCTTCTGGAGCTGGATCGGGCGGCTGTTCTCGGGCGACGTCACCTCGATGCTCGCGCCGCTGGTGGTGGTGTTCGCCGCCACGCCGCTGATCGTGGTGCTGGCGCTCGTCATCGTGGCCGGCTTCATGGCGCCCGCGCTCACGCGGCTGGTGGCCGAGCGCCGCTTTCCCTCGCTCGAGCGCAAGAAGGGCGCTTCCTTCTTCGGCAGCGTCGCGCGTTCCATCGGCCTGACCGTGCTGGCGCTGCTCGCGCTGGTGGTCTCGATGCCGCTGTGGCTGATCCCGCCGCTGGTGCTGATCCTGCCGCCGCTGATCTGGGGCTGGCTCACCTACCGCGTGATGAGCTTCGATGCGCTGGCCGAGCATGCCAGCGCCGAGGAGCGCGCCACCTTGCTGCGCGCGCACCGGCTGCCGCTGCTGTGCATCGGCGTGCTCTGCGGCTACCTGGGCGCGGCGCCGAGCATCGTCTGGGCCTCGGGCCTGCTGTTCGCGGCTGCCTTCTTCGTGCTGGTGCCGCTCGCGATCTGGATCTACACCCTGGTCTTCGCCTTCTCGGCCCTGTGGTTCGGCCACTACTGCCTCGATGCGCTCGCGCAGCTGCGGGGCCAGCGCGCGGCCGCCGCGGCGGCCGCCATTCCGGGCGACGCCGCCGCCATCGAGGCCGACCAGGCCGTTCTCTCCCAATGGAAATCCCCATGACCCGTGAATTCGGCCTGATCGTCGTCGGCGACGAGATCCTTTCGGGCAAGCGCCTCGACAAGCACATGCCCAAGGTGATCGAGCTGCTCGCGGCGCGCGGCCTGCAGCTGGGCTGGGCCGAGTACGTGGGCGACGTGCCCGAGCGCATCACCGCCGCGCTGGCGCGTGCCTTCGCCTCGGGCGACATCGTCTTTTCGACCGGCGGCATCGGCGCCACCCCCGACGACCACACCCGCCAGTGCGCCGCCAAGGCGCTGGGCGTGCCGCTGGCGCTGCATCCCGAGGCCGAGCTGCTGATCCGCGAGCGCATGCAGGACACGGCGCGCGAGCAGGGCGTGGCCTACGAGCCCGACCGGCCCGACAACATCCACCGGCTCAACATGGGCGTGTTTCCCGAGGGCGCCCGGATCATCGCCAACCCCTACAACAAAATCCCCGGCTTCAGCGTGGGTGACGTCCATTTCGTGCCCGGTTTCCCGGTCATGGCCTGGCCGATGATCGAGTCGGTGCTCGACGCCCGTTATGCCGATCTTTTCGTCCGGACCCGGGTCCTGGAGAAGTCCGTGATCGTTTTCGGTGCCATGGAGGCCACCCTCACGCCCCTGATGCAGGCGATCGAGGAGCGCCATGCGCGCATCAAGGTTTTCAGCCTGCCGAGCGTCGATCACCCCCAGTACGGCCGTCATATCGAGCTCGGCGTCAAGGGCGATCCGGACCTGCTCGACGTGGCCTACGGCCAGCTCATCGAAGGCCTGCACACTTTTAATGCACAACTTGGCCCAGAATTGGTGCGTTGATTTCGATGGCACCAATTTGGTGAATTCGATCGCGTTCCAGGCCCCCAAAGTGCCCGCCGCCACGCGTTCGACGCAGGCGACAATGGCACAGAAACTGCATCCCGCATCCCTGTATTCCCAACCACCCATCCAACTCAGGAGAAATTGATGGCAAAGACCGTCGCCGACGTCATGAAGCTCGTGAAGGAAAACGAGGTCAAGTTCGTCGACTTCCGTTTCACCGACACCCGCGGTAAAGAACAACACGTGACCGTGCCCGTGTCGCACTTCGACGAAGACAAGTTCAGCTCGGGCCACGCGTTCGACGGCTCGTCCATCGCCGGCTGGAAGGGGATCGAAGCGTCGGACATGCAGCTCATGCCCGACCCGAACACCGCCAACATCGATCCCTTCTTCGAAGAGACCACGATGATCCTGACCTGCGACGTGATCGACCCGACCGACGGCAAGCCGTACGAGCGCGATCCCCGTTCGCTGGCCAAGCGCGCCGAAGCCTACATGAAGGCCTCGGGCCTGGGCGACACGGCCTACTTCGGTCCGGAACCCGAATTCTTCGTGTTCGACGGCGTGCGCTGGAAGAACGACATGTCGGGCTGCTTCGTGAAGATCGAGTCCGAAGAAGCTTCGTGGAACACCGACAAGGAATACGAGCACGGCAACACCGGCCACCGTCCCGCGGTCAAGGGCGGCTACTTCCCGGTTCCCCCGGTCGACAGCTTCCAGGACATGCGCTCGGAAATGTGCCTGGTGCTCGAATCGCTGGGCATCCCGGTCGAAGTGCATCACCATGAAGTGGCCAACGCCGGCCAGATGGAACTCGGCACCAAGTTCAGCACGCTGATCCAGCGCGCCGACTGGGTCCAGCTGCAGAAGTACGTGATCCACAACGTGGCCCACGCCTACGGCAAGACCGCCACCTTCATGCCCAAGCCCATCGTCGGCGACAACGGCTCGGGCATGCACGTGCACCAGTCGGTCTGGAAGGACGGCAAGAACCTGTTCGCCGGCGACGGCTATGCGGGTCTCTCGGACTTCGCGCTGCACTACATCGGCGGCATCATCAAGCACGCCCGTGCCCTGAACGCCATCACGAACCCCGGCACCAACAGCTACAAGCGCCTGGTGCCCGGCTTCGAAGCCCCGGTGAAGCTGGCCTACTCGGCCAAGAACCGCTCGGCCTCGATCCGCATCCCGTTCGTGTCGAACCCGAAGGGCCGCCGCGTCGAAGCGCGCTTCCCCGATCCGCTGATGAACCCGTACCTCGGTTTCGCCGCGCTGCTGATGGCCGGCCTCGACGGCGTGGAAAACAAGATCCACCCGGGCGAAGCCGCGAGCAAGGACCTCTACCACCTGCCGCCGGAAGAAGACGCGCTGATCCCGACCGTCTGCCACAGCCTCGACCAGGCCCTCGAGTACCTCGACAAGGACCGTGCCTTCCTGACCAAGGGCGGCGTGTTCACCGATGCGTACATCGATGCCTACATCGACCTGAAGATGCAGGAAGTCACGCGCTTCCGCATGGCCACGCACCCGGTCGAATTCGACATGTACTACTCGCTCTGATCGCGGTTTTCCGCTCGGAGTAACACGAAAGGACGGCCTCGGCCGTCCTTTTCGTTGGGGCCGGAACATCCTGTCATCGGGGGCGTCGAATTGCATGAAAATGCGCCTTTTCGCGCTTCCCCGGGCCCTCGAGGTCCCCAAGATCCCATGAAGACTGCCGCACCACTCCTCCTCCTGGCCGCTTCCCTGCTTGCCCTGCCGGCACTCGCGCAGGAGCGCGTCTGGCGCTGCGGGAACGAATACACCAACAACGCCACCGTCGCGCAGCAGCGCGGCTGCAAGGTGATGGAGGGCGGCAACGTCACCGTCGTGCAGGGCGCCTCGCGCGCCGCGCTCGGCGGTGCCGCCGCATCGACCTCCGCGGCCCGCTCGCCGGCCGGCAGCCCGCGGGTCGAGGGCGCCGACCAGCGCGCGCGCGACGGCGAAGCGCGCTCGGTGCTCGAGTCCGAACTGCGCAAGGCCGAGGCCCGCCAGTCCGAGCTGCAGAAGGAATACAACAACGGCGAGCCCGAGAAGCAGGGCAGCGAAGGCCGCAACTACCAGAAGTACCTCGACCGCGTGGCCGAGATGAAGGCCGAGCTGGCCCGCAACGAAAGCGACATCGCCGGCATCCGCCGCGAGATCAGCCGCCTGCCGGCCCCCAAGAACTAACCCGTTCCTGCATCGGCAGGAAGAACACCACAGGATTTCCATGGCTTTCGGAAAGAAGGCGGCAAGCGCCAGTCCGCGCTTTCAGGCCTTCGACCTGCTGTCGACCCTGATCGCGGTCGTCAACGGCAAGGGCTCGGTGCTGTTCGCCAATGCCGGTCTCGAAGATGCGCTGGGCACCTCGCGCCGCACGCTCGAGGGCTCGCAGTTCGGCGCCTGCTTCCACGAACCCCAGGTGCTGCGCACCGCCATCGATGGCGCGAGCGCCAACGACTTCGCCACCCTGCGCTACGAGGCCTTCCTGCGCCGCGTGAACCACGAGCTGATGCCCGTGCAGGTCACGCTGGCCAAGGGCGAGAAGGCCGGCGAACTGATCGTCGAGATGCTGCCGCTCGAGCACCAGGTGCGGCAGGACCGCGAGGAACGGCTGCTCGACCAGGCGCAGGCCAACAAGGAGCTGATCCGCAATCTCGCGCACGAGATCAAGAACCCGCTCGGCGGCATCCGCGGCGCCGCGCAACTGCTGCAGATGGAGGTCGAGTCGCGCGACCTCATCGAATACACCCAGGTCATCATCCACGAGGCCGACCGGCTGCAGACGCTGGTCGACCGCCTGCTGGCGCCGCACCGCCGCCCGCACGTGGTGGGCGACGTCAACATCCACGAGGTCTGCGAGCGCGTGCGCTCGGTGATCCTCGCGGAGTTCCCGCGCGACCTGCACATCGAGCGCGACTTCGACGTCTCGATCCCCGAGTTCCGCGGCGACCGCGAGCAGTTGATCCAGGCCACGCTCAACATCGTCCACAACGCCGCGCAGGCCCTGGCCGAGCGCCGCGCGGCGGGCGATGCCTGCATCACTTTCAAGACCCGGGTCGCGCGCCAGGTGATCTTCAACAAGCAGTGGTATCGATTGGCACTGGAATTGCATGTCATCGACAATGGACCGGGCGTGCCGGACGCGATCAAGGACCGAATCTTCTATCCGCTGGTGTCGGGCAGAGAGGGTGGTACAGGGCTGGGTTTGACGCTCGCACAGACTTTTGTGCAACAGCATCACGGCGTGATCGAGTGCGACAGTGTCCCGGGCCGAACCGATTTCAAGATATTGATTCCGCTGCCCTAGCAGCCACCGGCAACAAGGAGATGCATGAAGCCGATCTGGATAGTTGATGACGACCAATCGATCCGCTTCGTGCTGGAGAAGGCCCTGCTTCGGGAGGACCTCCCGACCCGCAGTTTCACCAACACGCGCGAAGTGCTGGCGGCCCTCGAACAGGCCGCCGAGGACGAGCAGCAGGGGCCCCAGGTCCTGGTGAGCGACATCCGCATGCCCGGCGGTTCCGGGCTCGAGCTGCTCGACAAGATCAAGGCCAAGCATCCGGGCCTGCCGGTCATCATCATGACGGCCTTCTCCGACCTCGACAGCGCCGTCTCTGCGTTCCAGGGCGGCGCCTTCGAATACCTGCCAAAGCCCTTCGACCTGCCGCGCGCGGTCGAGCTGATCCGGCGCGCCGTCGACGAGAGCCAGCGCGAGGAAGTGGCCGAGGAACGCATGGTCGCCGCGCCCGAGATGCTCGGCCAGGCGCCCGCGATGCAGGACGTGTTCCGCGCCATCGGCCGGCTCTCGCAGAGCAACGTCACGGTGCTGATCACCGGCGAATCGGGCTCGGGCAAGGAGCTCGTGGCGCGCGCGCTGCACAAGCACTCGCCGCGCGCCAACGGCCCCTTCGTCGCCATCAACACAGCGGCCATCCCCAAGGACCTGCTCGAGAGCGAACTCTTCGGCCACGAGCGCGGCGCCTTCACGGGCGCGCAGACCATGCGGCGCGGCCGCTTCGAGCAGGCCGAGGGCGGCACGCTGTTCCTCGACGAAATCGGCGACATGCCCTTCGACCTGCAGACGCGCCTGCTGCGCGTGCTCAGCGACGGCCACTTCTACCGCGTGGGCGGCCACAACTCGGTCAAGGCCAATGTGCGCGTCATCGCGGCCACCCACCAGGACCTCGAGCAGCGCGTGAAGCTCGGCGGCTTCCGCGAAGACCTGTTCCATCGCCTCAACGTCATCCGCCTGCGGCTGCCCGCGCTGCGCGAGCGTGGCGAGGACGTGCCCGCGCTCACGCGCCACTTCCTGCAGCAGAGCGCGCGGCAGCTCGGCGTCGAGCCCAAGCGCATCTCCGATGCGGCGCTGGCCAAGCTCGCGGGCTTCAATTTCCCCGGCAACGTCCGCCAGCTCGAGAACATCTGCCACTGGCTGACCGTGATGGCGCCGGCGCAACTGATCGAGGCCAAGGACCTGCCGCCCGAGGTGCTCGCCGCCGGCGGCGCGCCGCTGCTGTCGCCCGACAGCCACGCGGGCGAGCCCGCGGTGGCCGTGCCCGTGGCGTCTCATGCGCCCGCGCCTTTCGTGGGGACGGCGGTCGACAGCGTGGTGCCGGCACCCGCCGTCGCGGCGCCCGCGCCCGGGGACGCGGCCGGCAACTGGGAAAGCGGCCTCGAGGCCGAGGCCCAGGCACTGCTCGCGGCCGGTCGCACCGACGTGTGGGACGTGCTGTCGCGCCGCTTCGAATCGCGGCTGATCCTCACGGCGCTGTCGAGCACGCGCGGCCGCCGCATCGAGGCCGCGCAGAAGCTCGGCATCGGCCGCAACACCATCACGCGCAAGATCCAGGAACTCGGCATCGAGTGAGCGATGCCCGGCGAGCCGGCGGCCTCGTTGCCGCCCGGCCCGTCTGCTGCTTCAGCGGCTGCGCTGCCCCTGCGTCAGCGAATCGAGCTGGAACTTCCCGCTCTTGTCCCAGAGCCAGGTGTCGATGTAGGTGTGGCCGCCGAGCTTGCCCGGGTTGGGCAGCGGCGAGGCCGCCTTGATCAGCTCCTCGATCATCGGTGGCACCTCGGGCGCATGGCTCGGGATGCGGCTGAAGGTCACGCCCGTGACCTTGCCGTTCGCGTCGATGTCCGTCTCGACCACCACCACCGCGTAGACCAGCGGCGGGATCTTGCCCTTGTAGATGCGTTGCGCGTACTTCGTGTAGATGTGGCGCGCGCCGATCTTGCGGTAGGCCCGGACCACGGGCGTCTGCGTCGTGATGAGGCGCACCGTGGGCACCTCGGACTTGGCGGGCGGGCCGTCGTCGGGCGCGGTGGCGGTACCGCCGGGGCTCGCGGGGCTCTCGCCGCCGCCCGCGGGCTTCTTGTCGAATACGCCGCAGGCCGCGAGCGACAGTGCCAGCAGGGCAACGGTGGCTGTCCTGGCGATCGCCACGCCGGGCTTCCTGGCCTCAGCCACCGAGGTCCACGTCGAGCACCACGGGCGCATGGTCGCTGGGCTTTTCCCATTTGCGCGGCACGCGGTCGATGACGCAGCCCCGGACTTGCGGCTTGAGCGCGTCGCTCACCAGCACGTGGTCGATGCGCAGCCCACGGTTCTTCTGGTAGCCGAGCATGCGGTAGTCCCACCACGAGTAGCTCTTCTCGGGCTGCTCGAACATCCGGAAGCTGTCGGTCAGGCCCAGGCCGAGCAACTGCTTGAAGTGGTCGCGCTCCTCGGTCGTGTGGTGGATGGTTTCCTTCAGGCCCACCGGGTCGAAGCTGTCGCGGTCCTCGGGCGTGATGTTGAAGTCGCCCAGCAGCACCAGGTTCGGATTCGCGGCCAGTTCGGCGCGCAGCCATTCGCGCAGCGCGTCGAGCCACTTCATCTTGTAGGCGAACTTGTCGGAGCCCGGTGCCTGGCCGTTCACGAAGTAGCCGTTGACCACGCGCACCGGCCCGCGCGGCGTGTCGATGGTGGCGGCGATCACGCGCGACTGGTCGTCGGTGAAGCCGCCGATGTTCTTCACCACGTCGCGCACCGGTGCGAGGCTCAGGATCGCGACCCCGTTGTAGGTCTTCTGCCCGAACACCGCCGCGTCGTAGCCGGCCGACTTGAGGATCTCGAGCGGGAACTTGTCGTCGCTCATCTTGAGTTCCTGCAGGCACAGCACGTCGACCGGGTTGGCGATCAGCCAATCGAGCACGTGCTGCAGGCGGGCGGTGAGGGAGTTGACGTTCCAGGTGGCGATCTTCATGGGGTGGGTGAGTTGTCGTTGCTCGACAACTGCTGGAGTGTGGGGTGGGCCTCGCGGCCGGCGTGTCCGTGGTTATACCGAAACGCGCGGGCGCCATCGCTCGATCGACTAAGATGAGAACAATTCTTATTCATGAGGCCGCGATCCCCGCACGCCGTTCGGAAGAATGAACGCCGACTCCGCCCTTCACCCGCACCCCCATGCACATGTCCACGCCCTCTACCGCGGCCACCACGGTTGGCTGCTGGGCTGGCTGCGCGGCAGGCTGGGCAATTCCTTCGATGCCGCGGACCTGGCGCAGGACACCTTCCTTCGCATCCTCGCCGTGCCCGACCACACGCCCGAGAAGCAGGGCGACTGGCAGCTGCGCGAGCCGCGTGCCTACCTGACGGTCGTCGCCAAGCGCCTGCTGGCGAACCTGTACCGGCGGCGCTCGCTCGAGCAGGCCTACCTCGATGCGCTGGGCGCGATGCCCGAGCCGCTGGCACCGTCGCCCGAGCAGCAGGCGATCATTCTCGAAACGCTGCAGGAGATCGACGCGATGCTCGACGGCCTCGCGCCGGCGGTGCGGCAGGCCTTCCTGATGGCGCAGCTCGAAGGGCTGGGCTATGCCGAGATCGCGCCCCGGCTGGGCGTGAGCGAGCGCACGGTGAAGCGCTACATGGCCGAGGCGATGGCGCACTGCATCCTGCTGGCCGCATGAGCGCGGCGAGCGCGCAGCGCGTGCCGGTCGACAAGGCCGTTGCCACGCAGGCCGCCCAGGGCTTCCTGCTGCTGCAGTCGGGCGAGGCCACGGCCGCCGACCGCATGCGCTGGACGCAGTGGCGCGCGGCCGATCCGGCCCATGAGGACGCCTGGCAGCGCGCCGAGCAGGTGAGCCGCAAGTTCGACCTGCTGCCGGGCGCGCTGGCGATGCCCGCGCTGGGGCGCACGGTGCGGGCCGACCGCCGCGCCGCGGTCAAGGCGCTGGCGCTGCTGCTGGCCGCGGTGCCCGCCGGCTGGGTCGCATGGCGCGCCTCTCCGGCGCGCGAATGGCTGGCCGACCACCGCACCGCCACTGGCGAGCGGCGCGAGGTGCGGCTGCCCGACGGCACGCGCATCCAGCTCAACACCGCGACGGCGATCGACGTGGCCTACGACGCCACGCAGCGGCGGGTGCGCCTGCGCGCGGGCGAGATCCTGGTCGACACCGCGCCCGACCGCGTGCCCGCCGGCGACCCCGCCTATCGCCCCTTCGTGGTCGACACCGCGCAAGGCCGGCTGCGCGCGCTGGGCACGCGCTTCGTGGTGCGGCAGCACGAGGACCGGCGCAGCCACGTGGGCGTGCTCGAGGGCGCGGTCGAGGTCCGGCCCGACGATGCAAACGGTCTCGCGGCGGTGGTGCGCGCCGGCGAGCAGGCCGGCTTCTCCGCCTCGGCGGTCGATGCGTCGCGCGCGCTCGATCCCGGGGCCGACGACTGGTCGCGCGGCGTGCTGCGCGTGAAGAACATGCGTTTGCACGACTTCCTCGCCGAGCTCGGCCGCTACCGGCCCGGGGTGCTGCATTGCGACCCGGCGGTGGCCGAGCTGCGCGTTTCGGGCGTCTTCCAGTTGCGCGACACCACGCCCGTGCTCGACAGCCTGCCGCAGGCCCTGCCGGTGCAGGTGCTGTCGCGCACGCGCTATTGGGTGACGGTGGCACCGGCCGGCGACTGAGGGCGCGCGAGCGCGCCGGGCCGGCCGGCAAAAAAAATCGGCCGCGCCGTGTCCCTTTTCTTCTTCTCGCGTGTGAAGCCTTGAGGAACAGCCACTTCACACCTTCTTGCGAGATCTCTCCTCATGGCCCGTCGCCCTCCGTTTTTCTTCGATTCCCGCATCGCGCGCGCGGTGCATGGCGCCTTGCTCGCCATGGCCTGCGCCGCCGGCGGCACCGCGGCCCAGGCGCAAGGCGCCGACGCCACGGCCCAGGCCGAACAGCCCAGGAGCTACAGCATCGCCGCCGGCCCGCTCGACGACGCGCTCGCCAGCTTCGCCGCCGCCGCGGGCCTGAGCCTCACGATGCCGCCGGCCCTGGTGCGGGACAAGCGATCGCCTGGCCTGCAGGGCAGCCATGGCGTGCGCGAAGCCTTCGCGCGCCTGCTCGCGGGCTCGGGGCTCGAGGCCGCCGGCGGCGCGGGCGGTGCCTATGTGCTGCGCCCCGCCGCGGCCGGCACCGAGAGCGATGCCGCGGGCGCCACGCTCGCGCCGATCACCGTCACCGCGGCCCCGGTGCGCAGCGCCACCAGCGAGGGCACGCGCTCCTATGCCGCGCCGCTGCTGACGATCGGCAAGGGCGAGCAGGCGGCGAAGGACATCCCGCAGTCGGTCAGCGTGCTCACGCGCCAGCGGCTCGACGACCAGGGCCTCGTCGACCTGCGCGATGCGGCCAATGGCGTCACCGGCGTGGTCGGCGTGAAGGGCGTGGGGCCGGGCATGGTGCTGTCGTCGCGCGGCTTCCAGATCGATGCCTGGCAGTACGACGGCGTGCCGGTGCCGCGCAACTGGTATTCGCTGGGCAACTGGGCCACCGAGGCGCTGGTGTTCCACGACCGCCTCGAGGTGCTGCGCGGCGCCGCGGGCCTGCTGCAGGGCACGGGCAGCCCGGGCGGCGCCGTCAACCTGGTGCGCAAGCGCGGCCAGACCGAGAAGACGCTGGTGCTGACCGGCAAGGCGGGCAGCTGGAACCACTACGGCGCGCAGCTCGACGCGGGCGGGCCGCTCAATGCCGAGGGCACGCTGCGCGGACGCGTGGTGCTCGACGAGGACCGCAGCCACTCGTTCACCGATTTCGTCTGGAGCCGCACGCGCTCGCTCTACGGCGCGATCGACTACGACCTGTCGCCGGACACCACCCTCGGCCTGGGCATCAGCCAGATGAAGGGCAGCGGCCGCCCCATGCTGCGTGGCTTTCCGCGCTATCCCGACGGCAGCGACATCGGGCTGCCGCGCTCGGTGTACACGGGCGCCTGGTGGAACCGCCACGACAGCGAGCAGACCACGCTCTATGCCGACCTGGAGCATCGCTTCAACGCGAACTGGAAGCTCAAGGCCTCGGCGCTGCGCATGAACGAGCGCAATGCCTCGCAGCACCAGCGCATGCACGGCAACGTGCAGCCCGACGGCAGCGGGCTGAGCTTCGCCGACTGGGACAACCTGTTCGATTCGAAGAAGGCCGGGATCGATGTCTACGTGCGCGGCCGCTTCGAGGCGCTGTCGCTGAAGCATGACCTGACGGTCGGCGCGAACTATGCCAAGTACACCTCGAAGGACCGCTTCGGACGCCGCTTCACGAGCGGCGGCAACATCTTCGCGCCCGACCACTACCGGCCGGCGCAGAACTACGAGACCATCCTCGCGGCGGGCGGCACCAAGAGCCACACCGAGTACGACATCAGCCAGTCGGGCCTGTACGGCAGCTGGCGCGTGAAGCTCGCGGAGCCGCTGACGGCGATCCTCGGCGCGCGCGCGAGCTGGTACGACTACCTCTATGCCGACCGCACCCGCGACACCCGCAGCACCGTGAGCACCAACGCCAGGATCACGCCCTATGTCGGGCTGGTGTTCGCGCTCGACCGGCAGTGGTCGGCCTACGGCAGCGTCACCGAGGTGTTCGAGCCGCAGTCCGAGCGCGCGCTGAACAACGAGCCGCTCAAGCCGATCACCGGCCGCAACTACGAGCTGGGCCTGAAGGGCGAGCTGATGGACGGCCGGCTCAATGCCTCGCTGGCCGTGTTCCGCTACGACCACCGCAACCGCGCCGTGACCGACTACGACAACGGCTATGCCTGCGACGACTGGTACTGCTACAAGTCCTCGGGCAAGGTGCGCAGCGAAGGCTTCGAGGCCGAGCTCAGCGGCGAGATCGCGCCGCGGCTGCAGCTCACGGCCGGCTACACCTACAACACGACCAAGTTCCTCGAGGACCCCGACAACCAGGGCCAGGTCTTCAGCCAGTGGACGCCGCGGCACATGCTGCGCGTGTGGAGCGACTACCGGCTGCCGGGCGCATGGAGCCGGCTCAGCGTGGGCGGCGGCTTCACGGTGCAGAGCAGCACGCTGGGCTACGACCGCTCGTTCAAGGTGCCGGGCTTCATGGTGTGGAGCGCGCGCGTGGCCTACCAGGCGACGCCCGAGCTGAGCCTGGCGCTCAACGTCTACAACGTGTTCGACAAGCGCTACTACATCCCGGCCTTCAACGAGACCAACGGCAACAACAACTATGGCGATCCGCGCAATGTGATGTTCACGGTGAAGTACACGCCCAGGCTCTGAACCGGCGGCGGAGGGCGAGGGCGCGGTCATCCGTCTAAAATGAGAACAATTCTTATTTGTGAGCGGCAGCCCGGCCGCCAACGCCGTTCGCCGTGTCCGCCATTCCCGCCGCCGAAGCCGACTTCCAGCAAGTCCACACCCTCTACAGCGACCACCACGGCTGGCTCCAGTCGTGGCTGCGCAGGAAGCTCGGCAACTCCTTCGACGCGGCCGACCTGGCGCAGGACACCTTCGCGCGGCTGCTGACCGCGCGCAACCCCGAGGTGATCGCGCAGCCGCGCGCCTACCTCACGAGCGTGGCCAAGAACATCCTGGTGAACTGGTATCAGCGCCAGGCGCTCGAGCGCGCCTACCTCGAGGCGCTGGCGGTGATGCCCGAACCCGAGGCGCCGTCGCCCGAGCAGCGGCTGATCATCCTGCAGACCCTGCACGAGATCGACGCCATGCTCGACAGCCTCAAGCCGGCCGCGCGGCGTGCCTTCCTGCTGTCGCAGATCGAGGGCCTGAGGTACGAGGACATCGCGCGCGAGCTCGGCGTGTCGCTGGTCACGGTCAAGCGCTACATGCAGCAGGGCTTCCGCGGCTGCCTGGCGCTGATGGCGTGAGCGCGCTGCCGTCCTCCATCGCCGACGCGCCATCGGCGGCGCTGCCGCCGCGCGTGCTCGATGAAGCCGCCGAGTGGTTGATGCGCCTGCACGACAGCGCCGCGACCGATGCCGACCGCCGCGCCTGCGAGCGCTGGCGCCAGAGCCATCCCGACCATGCCCGCGCCTGGGCGCGCGCCGAGCTGCTGATGAACAAGCTCGGCGGCCTGCCGTCGGCGCTGGCCATGCCGTCGCTCGCACGCTCCTCGCGCCATGGCAGCCGCCGCGCCGCCATCGGCCGGCTGGCCGCGCTGCTGGCGGCCGTGCCCGCGGGCTGGCTCGGCTGGCGCTTCGCGGGCGAACGCGGCTGGACCGCCGAGCACCGCACCGCCACCGGCGAGCGTCGCGAGCTCCAGCTCGCCGACGGCAGCCGCCTCACGCTCGACACCGCGAGCGCGGTCGACGTGCGCTTCGACGCCGCGCAGCGTCTGCTCGTGCTGCATGCGGGCGCGATCCTGGTCGAGACCGCGCCCGACACCGCCGCGGCGCACCGGCCGTTCCGCGTGCAGGCCGGCGGCGGCACGCTGGAGGCGCTGGGCACGCGCTTCAGCGTGCGCAGGGAGGAAGAGGGCGCGACCGCGGTCGCGGTGTTCGAGGGCGCGGTGCGCGTCACGCCCGAGCGCGGCGCGTCGCGCGTGCTGCCGGCCGGGCAGCAGACCCGCTTCGGCGGCGACGGCATCGAGGCCTTTGCGCCCGCGGACGAGAGCCGCGTGGCGTGGACCCGGGGCATGCTGCTGGCCGACGCGATGCGGCTGGCCGATTTCGCGGCCGAGCTGTCGCGCTACCGGCCCGGCGCGCTGCATTGCGAGGCAGCCGTCGCCGGGCTGCGCATCTCGGGCGCCTTCCCGCTGGACGACACCGATCGCGTGCTGCGCATGCTGGTGTCGACCTATCCGGTGGATGCGCTCACGCGGCTGCGTGGCTACTGGGTCACGCTGGTGGCCAGAAATATTTCCGCCCAGGGGTGAGACTTTTTTTCGTTTCGGCTGGCAAGGAGGGGAAGAACCCACCGCTGCCAACCGAAAGGCCCGTCTCCATGTCCGCATCCCGTCCGTCCGTTCCGCGCGCCAGCGCGGAGCGCCGCTTCCACGCCGCCCTGCGCCACGCGCTGATGGCCTTCGCCCTCGCCGGGCTGGCCGCGCCGCCGGCCCTGGCGGCCGAACCTTCGCCGCTCGATGCCGCGGTGCCCCGGGCCTACAACATTCCGGCCGGCCCGCTGGGCCGCACGCTCGCCAGCTTCGCGGTCGGCAATGGCATCGCGCTGTCCTTCGATCCCGCGCTGACGCAGGGCCGCGGCAGCCCCGCGGTCTCGGGCCGCTACACCGCGCGCGAGGCCATCGAGCGCCTGCTCGCGGGCAGCGGCCTGCAACTGGTGGCGCGCAGCGACGGCAGCTACACGCTGGGCCGGCGCGAAGCGGGTGCCGATGCCGCCACCGGTGCGCAGACCGGCATCGGCACGCTCGCACCGGTCACCGTCACGGCCGAGGCCGACCGCAGCGGCACCACCGAGGGCACCGGCTCGTACACCACGCGCGCCACCGCCGCGGCCACCGGCCTGGCGCTGTCGCCGCGCGAAACGCCGCAGTCGGTCACCGTGCTCACGCGCCAGCAGATCGAGGACCAGAACCTGCTCTCGCTCGGGCAGGCCATGAAGAGCGTCACCGGCGTGTTCGCGGTCAGCTCCGACAGCGACCGCACCGACCTCTACGCGCGCGGCTTCTACATCGACAACTACCAGTACGACGGCGTGCCGACCACGGTCACCACCGACTTCTTCGGCGCTTCCAACAACGACCCGGTGCTGTACGACCGCATCGAGATCGTGCGCGGCTCGACCGGCCTGCTGACCGGCGCGGGCAATCCCTCGGCCTCGGTCAACCTG
Organism: Variovorax sp. FG153; assembly: GCF_057809595.1. Taxonomy (NCBI): domain Bacteria; kingdom Pseudomonadati; phylum Pseudomonadota; class Betaproteobacteria; order Burkholderiales; family Comamonadaceae; genus Variovorax; species Variovorax sp. FG153. Next base: position 177,603 of record NZ_JBMDKG010000002.1, on the reverse strand, counting down.
GTGCGCAAGCATGCCGACAGCAAGGTGTTCGCCGGCAGCGCCTCGCTGGCGCTGGGCTCGTGGAACCTGCGCCGCGGCACCGTCGACCTCTCGACCCCGCTGACCGAGGACGGCCGCGTGCGCGCCCGCGTCATCGGCATGACCGAGGACCGCGACTCCTTCCTCGAGCGCTACCAGGGCCGCAAGCACGTGCTGTATGGCGTGGTCGATGCCGACCTCACGCCCGACACCTCGCTGAGCGTGGGCATCGACTCCCAGGCCAGCCGCCCCAACGGGTCGACCTGGGGCGGCCTGCCGCTGACCTTCGGCGACGGTGGCCCCGCGAGCTGGGCCGCTTCGAAGAGCATCGGCACGCCCTGGACCCACTGGGACGCGACCAACACCACGCTGTTCGCGAACCTCACGCATGCCTTCGGCAACGGTTGGAAGCTCAAGGCCAATGTCTCGCATCGCCAGAGCAAGCAGAACGCCAAGCTGCTCTACCTGTTCGGCGACCTCGACCGCCTCACCGGCACCGGGCTGGGCTCGCTGCCTGGCTATTTCGAGCACGAGTTCAGGCAGAACAGCCTCGACCTGCAGGCCACCGGCCCGTTCGAGCTGCTGGGGCGCCGGCACGAGCTGGTGCTGGGCCTGAGCAACACCCAGTCGCGCTACGTGCAGGCCAACCACGTGCGCCTGAGCGCGCTGCCCGAGGTCGGCAATTTCTACCTCTGGAACGGCGGCTACCCCGAGCCGAGCTGGGGCGAACTCAAGGTGTCGGGCATCGACAAGCTGCGGCAGACCGGCTACTACGGCGCCGCGCGCTTCTCGGTCACCGATTCGCTCAAGTTCATCCTCGGCGCGCGCCAGAACGACTGGCGTGCCACCCGCCTCACGGCCGACGACCGGACCACGCGCCGCCATGAAGTGCTGACGCCCTATGCGGGCCTGGTCTACGACCTGGGCGAGCACTACTCGGCCTACGCGAGCTACACCGACATCTTCCAGCCGCAGAACTACCGCGACACCAGCGGCAGGTACCTCGACCCGGTGACCGGCAAGAGCTACGAGATCGGCCTCAAGGGCGAACACCTGAACGGCAGGCTGAACAGCTCGCTCGCGCTGTTCCGCTCCGAGCAGGAGAACGTGGCGCAGCGCGACGGCACCCGCCTCGTGCCCGGCTCGACCGATGGCGCCTACTACGGCGCGCGCGGCGTCGTCACCAAGGGCATCGAGCTGCAGCTGTCGGGCGAGCTGGCCGAGGGCTGGCAGGTCAACGCAGGCATCGCGCGCACGCTCGGGCGCGAGGGCAGCGGCGACCGCATCAACCCCACCATGCCGACCACGCTGGCCACGCTGTTCACCACCTACCGGCTGCCGGGCCGCTGGCACCAGCTCACGGTCGGCGGCGGCCTCAACTGGCAGAACCGCGTGTACTACCCGTTCAGCGTGGGCGACGTCGACATGCGCTACACGCAGGGCTCGCGCGCCGTCTTCAGCCTGATGGCGCGCTACGCGGTCTCGCCTCAGCTGTCGCTGCAGCTCAACATCGAGAACCTGTTCGACAAGCGCTACAACGTCAACATCGACGGGCAGGCCTTCGCGGGCACGCCGCGCAATGCGGTGGCGACGCTGAACTACAAGTTCTGAGGGCGCGGCGAGGAAAGCCGGGGGGCGATCGGACATTCGTCCAATGGCGCGAAAAGGCGCCGCGGCCGACAGTAGCGGCTCCCGTCACTCCCTTGCCAAGACCCTCTCATGAAGCACTTCCAACGCCTCCAACTCGCCGCCGCCGCCCTGGCCGTCGGCCTCTCGTTCTCCGTCACGGCCGCCAGCGCGGCGGGCCCGGCCGCGGCCGCCGCCGCCAACGCATCGCCCAGCGTGGTGCTGGTGCACGGCGCCTTCGCCGATGGTTCCGACTGGGCCAAGGTGATCCCGCTGCTGCAGGCCAAGGGCGTCGACGTCGTCTCGGTGCAGAACCCGCTGACCTCGCTCGAGGACGACGTGGCCGCCGCCAAGCGCGCCATCGATGCCCAGCCCGGCAAGGTGGTGCTGGTCGGCCACTCGTGGGGCGGCACCGTGATCACCGAGGCCGGCGGCAACGACAAGGTCGCCTCGCTGGTCTACGTGGCGGCCTTCGCGCCCGACGCGGGCCAGAACTCGGGCGAGCTCGGCAAGGACTATCCCGCGCCGCCCGGCTTCGCGCACATCGCGGCCGATGCCTCGGGCTTCCTGCGCCTCACGCCCGAGGGCATGAGCCAGCATTTCGCGCAGGACCTGCCGGCCGCCACCACGCGCGTGATGGCCGTGACGCAGGGCCCGATCCAGGCCAAGGCCTTCGAGCAGAAGGTGTCGGCCGCCGCCTGGAAGACCAAGCCCTCGTGGTACATCGTGAGCAGCGCCGACCACATGATCCAGCCCGCGCTGCAGCGCGACATGGCGAAGCGCATCGGCGCGCACGTGACCACGCTGAACACCAGCCACGTGCCGCAGCAGTCGCAGCCCGCGAAGGTGGCCGAGGTGATCCTGGACGCCGTGCGCCAGTCGAAGTAAGGTGCCGGCGCCCCGCCGCCTACCGGATCCATTGCCTTGCAGCCCATCGCCCACGTCCCGCTCTTCGATGCCATCAAGGCGCTCGCCTTCGTCGGCGACCTCAGCATGGGCCAGCCCATCGACCACTCGGCGCGCGTGGCCTGGATCGCCGCGCGGCTGGCACAGGCGATGGGCCGGGACGAGGTGGCGCAGGGCCACGCGGCCTGCGTCGCGCTGCTGCGCTGGTCGGGCTGCACCGCCAATGCGCCCGAGTTCTCCGACCTGCTCGGCGACGACGTCGGCGGACGCCGCGCGATGCTCGCGACGGCCTCGGCGCGCGAGGCCGCGGCCTTCGCGGGCACAGTCGGCTCGCTGGCCGAGATCCATTGCGAGGTGTCGGGCGAGATCGCGCGCTTCCTCGGCCTGCCCGAGGCGGTCGAGCGGCCGCTGCGCCACATGTTCGAGAACTTCGACGGCAGCGGCAAACCCGCGGGCCTGGCCGCGCCGCATATTCCGGAGGCGGTGTACCTGGCCACGCTCGCGGGCGATCTCGAGATCTTCTCGCGCACGCATGGCCTGCAGAGCGCGCTGCGCCAGATCGCCGAGCGCGCCGACGGGCGCTATCCCGCGGCGCTGGTCCAGGTCGCGCGGCAGCACGCGGTCGACTGGCTGCACGCGCTCGACCAGGGCGCCGCGGCCGACCTGCAGGCGCCCGAGGGCGCGCTGCGCGACGCGCTCGCACCGCTCGAGCTGATCGCCGACGTGATCGATCTCAAGATGCCGTGGATGACCGGCTTCTCGCGCCGCGTGGCCGAGGCGGCCGCCGCCTGCGCAGCGGGCGTGGGGCTCGATGCCGCGGCCTGCGAGCAGGTGCGGCGCGCCGCGCTGATCCATGGCATCGGCCGTGCCTCGGTGCCGAACGCGGTCTGGGATTCGCCCAGGCTGCGCAGCGAGGCCGACAAGGAGCGGCTGCGCCTCGTGCCCTACTGGACCGAACGCGCCGCGCGCCGCATCGAGACCTTGCGGGCCGAGGCCGAGATCGCTTCCTTCGTCGACGAGCGGCTCGATGGCTCGGGCTTCTTCCGCGGCGTGAAGGGCGCGGCGATCGGCACGGCCGAGCGCGTGCTGGCCGCGGCGGTGCACTGGGTGCTGCTGCACACGGGCGCGCCGGGCCGGCCCGCGCTGGCGGCCGCGGAGGCGGAAGCGCAGCTGCGTCGCGAGGCGGAGCAGGGCCGGCTCGATGCGGCCGCCGTCGCCGCGTTGACGGGTCGTGAATCGGTGGCCGCGAAGACGCCCGCCGCGGAAGGCGAAGCCAATGCCTTGCTCTCGTCGCGCGAGGTCGAGGTGCTGGGCCGCATCAGCCTCGGCGAGAGCAACAAGGAGGCGGCGCGCACGCTCGGCATCAGCCCGAGCACGGTGCGCGCGCACCTCGAGAACATCTTCCGCAAGCTCGGCTGCACCACGCGCGCGGCCGCGACCCTGAAGGCGATGACGCTCGGTCTGCTCTGAGGTTTCAGCCCGGCTCGGGGCCGGTCTCGGGCGCGTTGCCCGTCATCATCTGGCTCAGCAGCCCGGCGAGCGCCTCGCGCTGGCCGGTGTCGAACATGCGCAGCAGATGCAGCTCGGCGGCGGCGTGCTTGGGCATCGTCTCGTCGGCCAGCCGCATGCCCTTGGCCGTGAGCTTCACCAGCACGCCGCGGCCGTCGTCGGGATGGATCGAGCGCTTGACCAGCCCTTCCTGCTCGAGCCGCTTGAGCAGGTTCGACAGCCCGCCCGAGGTGAACAGCAGCGTGCTCTGCAGCCGCGAGGGCGACAGCCGGTAGGGCGCGCCGGCCACGCGCAAGGTCGCGAGCACCGCGTACTCCTGGTACTTGATGCCGAAGGGCTGCAGCACCGCGTTGATGGTGCGCAGCACCACCTCCTCGAGCCGCAGCAGCCGGCCGACCACCGCCTTGCCGCTGCTGTCGATGTCGGGCCGCTCGGTGCGCCATTGCCGGATGCCGCGCTCGACGAGGTCGCCGCCGGTTGCGGGTTGCAGGCCTTCCGGCGCGGGAGCCTCGAGCGTCTTCGGCGCTTTGGTACCGCGGGGTCGCGGCGCATCGTTCTTGTGCTGCATGGCGTCCTTTCGATGGCGATTTGCGTGCGTGCGCGATGCGTCTTGGTGCATCGCACGGCAGCGGGTTGGTACCTATCTTAAATGCCTTGCGTTTATCTTTTGCAAAAGATAAAGTGAATCGCATCGCGCTTCGATCCCCTCCAGCCTTCGCTCTCACAGGAGTCGCTTCCATGAAAACCGCGCTCGCACGTTGCCTGTCCCTGGGCTTTGCCTCCTTGCTGATGTCGGGTGCGCTGCACGCCGAGGAGCTGGTGGTCGGCATCTTCGGCGGCTCCTTCGCCGACGACTCGAAGACCTGCCATATCTCTTCGTTCGAGAAGAAGACCGGCGCCAAGGTGGCGCTCAAGCTCGGCAGCTCCTCGCAGTTCGCCGCGGCCATCCGCGCGACCGGCGGCAAGTCCGATTTCGACGTGGTCTACATCGACAACTCGCTCGCGGCGCAGCTCAAGAACGAGAAGCTGCTCGAGACCATCGACAAGTCCAGGCTCGCGAACGCCGCCGACATCTCGCCGCGCGCGCTCGACAAGGACGGCCAGTACGTGGTGTTCATGACGGGCGCTACCGTCATCGTCTACGACACCAGGCAGATCAAGACCCCGCCCACCTCCTGGGCCGATCTCGCCAAACCCGAATACGACGGCCGCCTCGCCATCGGCGACATCAGCGGCACCTCGGGCTCGCAGTTCCTGATGGCGCTCAACCGCATGAAGGGCGGCGAGCTGAGCAACATGGACGCCGGCTTCGCGGCCGTGAAGCCGATCGCCAAGGCCTCGGTCACGCTCTACACGCAGGCCGACCAGATCGTCTCGCTGTTCGAGCGCCAGGAGATCGCCGCCGCCGTCTGGTACCCCGACCGCGCGGGCTCGGCCATCGACAAGGGCCTGCCGCTCGCGATCGTCTATCCGAAGGAAGGCGCGGTCGGCATCCTGCCCGCGCTGGTGATCCCCAAGGGCGCGAAGTCGCCGGCGCTCGCGCTCAAGTACATCGACGAGGTGCTGTCGAAGGAAGGCCAGGCCTGCTTCGCCGAGCGCAAGTACGCGGGCCCGGTCAACACCCAGGTCAAGCTCAGCGACAAGGCCGCGAAGATCGTTCCGTACAAGGAGACCTTCGACAAGCTCTGGCTGCCCGATCCCGAGCAGGTCGCGAAGTCCATGCCCGAGTGGACCCGCCGCTGGCAGCGCGAAGTCGCGCGCTGAGCGCCGCCGCCGTTCCCACGATCCCGTACGCCCAATGCCCGCACTCACGCTGGAGCGCCTCGAGAAGCGCTACCCCGGACACGTCGCCGCTTCCTCGGTCTCGCTGTCGGTCAACGACGGCGAATTCATCTCGCTGCTCGGCCCCTCGGGCTGCGGCAAGACCACGGTGCTGCGCATGGTGGCGGGCCTGATCGAGCCCACGGGCGGCCGCATCCTGATCGACGGCCGCGACGTCACCGCGCTGCCCACCAACAAGCGCAACATCGGCCTGGTGTTCCAGTCCTATGCGCTGTTCCCGCACATGAGCGTGTTCGAGAACGTCGCCTTCGGCCTGCGTCGCCAGGGCGTGCAGGGCGCGGAACTCACGCGCCGCGTCGAGCAGGCGCTGGCCAGCGTGCGCCTCTCGGCGCTGGGCGACCGGCTGCCGCGCCAGCTCTCGGGCGGCCAGCAGCAGCGCGTGGCGGTGGCGCGCTCGATCGCGCCGCGCCCGAGCATCCTGCTGTTCGACGAGCCGCTGTCCAACCTCGATGCCGCGCTGCGCGACGAGATGCAGATCGAACTCAAGCGGCTGCAGCGCGAGGTCGGCATCACCACGCTGTTCGTCACGCACGACCAGGGCGAGGCCATGTCGATGTCCGACCGGGTCTGCGTGCTGGCCCATGGCGTGGTGCAGCAGTTCGACACGCCCGAGGCCATCTACCACCGCCCGGCCACGGGCTTCGTCGCGAGCTTCATGGGCCGGCCCAACCGGCTCGGCGGGAAGCTCGCGCGCGTCGGAGCGGGGGGCGCTACGGTGCAACTGCGCGACGGCCCGGTGCTCGCCGTGGCCCAGGCCGAAGGCATTGCCGATGGCGCCGCGGTCGACGTGGTCGTGCGCCAGGAGGACATCCGCTTTCTCGGCGCGCAAGACCTCTCCGACGCCGCGAACCTGCCGCGCTACGAAGCCCGCGTCGCGATGCGTTCCTTCGTCGGCTCGCGCGTGCAGTACCTGCTGGCCCTCGGCGGCATCGAGCTGATCGCCGAGGCCGCCACCAACGGCCCGCATGCCGGCCTCGAGGTCGGCGCGCCGGTCGGTGTGGCGATCGATCCGCGCCATGTCTACGTGAACGCCGCGGCATGAGATCGCGCCACACCGCCGGCGCCTTGCTGGCCTCGCCCCTGCTGCTGGTGCTGCTGCTGGCCTTCGTCGCGCCGGTGCTGCTGATGGTGCCGCTGAGCCTGCATCCCTACGTGCCCGGCAGCGGCATCGCCAGCGGCTGGACGCTGGCCAACTACACCAGCATCCTCACCGACGAGTACTACCGTGAGGTGGTGCTGCGCACGCTGGTGCTGGGCTTCGGCGTCACCGCGATCTGCCTCGTGCTCGGCTATCCGCTGGCCTACTACATCGCCAACGCGGGCCCGCGCATGCGGCTCGCGCTGACCATGCTCGTGATCTTCCCGATGCTGCTCGACCTCGTGGTGCGCTCCTTCGGCTGGATCGCGCTGCTGGCCAACCGCGGCCTCATCAACAACCTGCTGATCGACATCGGCCTGATCGAGCGCCCGATCCGCATGATGTTCAACCTGTTCGGCTTGCTGGTCGGCATGTCGCACATCTTCCTGCCCTTCATGGTGCTGATGCTGGTGCCCGCGATCCAGGCGATTCCGAAGGACGTGCAGTCGGCTGCCTACACCCTGGCCGCGAGCCGGCTGCGCGTGTTCTGGTCGATCACGCTGCCGATGAGCGCGCCCGGCATCCTCTCGGGCTCGATCCTGGTGTTCGTGCTCACCATCAGCGCGTTGGTCACGCCGCGCATGCTCGGCGGTGCCACCTACAAGGTCATGGCCACGCTGATCTACGACGACTTCCTGCAGACGCTCGACTGGCCGGCCGGTGCCGCCATGTCCTTCGTGCTGACCGCGCTCACGCTGGCCGTGATCGCGCTGTCGAGCCGGCTGCTCAAGCGCTGGGGAGGCCAGGCATGAGCACCTCGACCGAAACGCAGCGCCAGGGCCTGGGCCTCGCCGCCACCGCCATCGCGGTGGTCGTATTCCTGCAGATCCCGGTGCTGGTGGTGGTGCTCGCGGCCTTCAGCAAGACCGCCTACCTCACGATTCCGCCCAAGGGCCTAACCCTGCACTGGTTCGAGGTGGTGCTGCGCGATCCCGAATACCTCTCGGCCGCCTGGACCAGCCTCTGGCTCGCCGCCGCCTCGACCGCCGCCGCGCTGGTGCTGGGCCTGATCGCCGCCTATGCGATCCACCGCCGCATGGTGCCGGGCGCGGCCGCGCTGACATCGCTGTTCATGGCGCCGCTGGTGCTGCCCTCGGTGGTGCTCGGCGTGGCGCTCTTGCAGTACTACACGATGACCGGCCTGCGCGGCAACTCGCTGGGCCTGTGGCTCGCGCACGTGGTCATCACCGTGCCCTACGTGGTGCGCGCCAGCCTCGGCAGCCTGGCGGCGGTCGACGAGTCGCTCGAAGACGCGGCGCGCGTGCTCGGCGCCGACGGCTTCACGAGCTTCCGGCTCGTCACGCTGCCGCTGGTCAAGCCCGGCCTCGTGGCCGGTGGCCTGTTCGCCTTCATCACCTCGCTCGACAACGTGCCGGTGTCGGTGTTCCTGCTCTCGGCGAGCCAGACCACCCTGCCCGTGAAGATCTTCACTTCGGTGGAGCAGGGCGTGGACCCCAGCGTCGCCGCTGTCTCCACCCTGCTGATCGTGGCCACCGGCATCGTGCTGCTGCTGGCCGAGCGCTGGACCGGCTTCCACAAGCACGTCTAGACCCTTCTTCCTCTTCTTCCCCAGGACTTCGCGATGCCCACCACGAGCAAAGGCTTCCCGCTCATGCTGACCTTCGACCTCGACGCCGAGACCATGTGGACCGGCCGCGATCCCGCCAACGCGCAGCGGCCGATCCTGATGTCGCAGGGCGCCTACGGCTGGAAGGTCGGCATGCCGCGCATCCTCAAGCTGCTGGAGCGCTACGGCATCCACTCGACCTTCTTCGTGCCGGGCGAGGTGGCCGAGAAGCATCCCGAGCTGATGCGCGAGGTGATCGACCGCGGCCACGAGGTGGCGCACCACAGCTACAGCCACCGCTGGATCGTCGGCCTCACGCCCGAGGAGGAGCGCGAGGAGATGGAGAAGGGTCTCGAGGTGCTGACCCGCCTGACCGGCGCCCGCCCGCGCGGCTGGCGTTCGCCCGCGGCCGAGTTCAGCGCCATCACGCTCGACCTCATCAAGGAGTACGGCTTCGACTACTCCTCGAACTTCTTCGACGACGACTCGCCCTACCTGCTCGAGATCGGCGGCCAGCGCACCGACATCGTCGAGCTGCCGTTCCGCTGGGTGCTCGACGACGCGCCCTTCTTCCAGTATTCGATCACGCTGCCGGGCCGCACCTTGCAGGCACCCTCGGCCGTGCTCGAGGCCTGGAAGAGCGAGTTCGACGTGCTGCATGCCGAGGACCGCATGATGATGGTCGGCATGCACCCGCAGATCATCGGCCAGCCCTCGCGGCTCAAGGTGCTCGAGGGCCTGATCGAGCATGCGCTCGCGCATTCCGACGTGTGGATCGACCGCTGCGACCGCATCTCCGACAACATGCGCCCGCGCCTGCGGGCCGCGGTGGCCGCATGAATGCCGTCGCTGCCAATCCGGCGGCACCGCGCCGGCTGATCGTGAGCGGCGGTGCCAGCGGCATCGGCCTCGCGGTCGCGCGGATGGCGGTGGCGCGCGGCGCGCGCGTGGCGCTGCTCGACCGCGACATGGCCGCGCTCGCCGAAGCCGTGCGCCTGCTCGGCGATGCGGCGCTGGCGCTCGAATGCGACGTGAGCGACGCATCGGCCGTGCGCACCGCGGTGGACCGCGCCGCGCAATGGCTGGGCGGTGTCGACGCGCTGGTCAACTCGGCCGGCATCGATGCGCTGAAATCGCTCGAGGCCACCAGCGACGAGGAATGGGCGCGCGTGCTGGCCGTCAACCTCACCGGGCCGATGCTGGTGTGCCGCGCCGCGCTGCCGCACCTGCGTGCAGCCGGTGGCGGCAGCATCGTCAACATCGCCTCGGGCGCCGGCCTGCGGCCGCTGCCCAACCGCACCGCCTACTGCGCGAGCAAGGCCGCGGTCATCATGTTCGGCAAGTCGCTCGCCATCGAGACCGCGGCAGACGGCATCCGCGTCAACGCCGTCTGCCCGGGCGCGATCGATACACCGCTGTTCCGCACCAGCTACGAGAACGCCGACGATCCCGAGCGCGCGCTGGCCGAGATCCGCGAGCGTTACGCACTGGGCCGCATCGCCGCGCCCGAGGAGGTGGCCGAGGCCGTGCTCTACCTCAGCGGTCCGGGCGCCAGCTACATCACCGGCACCGCGCTCGCCGTCGACGGCGGCCGCACCTTCCACTGAAAGGCCCGCGATGACATTCGACCGGCGCGTGGCGGTGGTCACCGGGGGCGGGCAGGGCATCGGCGCCGCCGCGGTGATGGAGTTCCTGGGGCGGGGCGCGCGCGTCGCCGTGCTCGACCTCGACTGCGCGCCGCTCGACGCGCAACTGGCCGGCGACGGCGTCGCGCCCGGCCTGGCCTCGCGCTGCCTGCGCGTGAGCGGCGACTGCACCGACGCGGCGGTGGTCTCGGCCTTCTTCGACCGCGTGGAATCGGCCTTCGGCCCGGTCGACATCCTGTTCAACAACGTCGGCCAGAGCGCGCGCGAACGCGGCGCGCCCTTCGTCGAATCGCGGGAGGAGGTCTGGCGCTTCGTGCTCGAGGTCTCGCTGCTCACGGCCATGCGCGCCTCGCGCCGCGTGGCGCCCGGCATGAAGGCACGCGGTTTCGGCCGCATCGTCAACATGAGCACCGACGCGGCCTTCGTCGGCGACGTGGGCCTGGCCGACTACGCGGCCGCCAAGATGGGCGTGGTGGGCTTCACGCGCTCGCTGGCGCGCGAACTCGCGCCGCATGGCGTCACGGTCAATGCCGTGTGCCCCGGTGCGATCCGCACCCGCGCGCACGACCAGCTGAACCCCGAGGTGCTCGCGCGCATCGTGGCCGACACGCCCGCGGGCTTCATCGGCACGCCACGCGACGTGGCCACGGCCGTGGCCTTCCTGGCGGGCGACGACGCCCGCTTCATCACCGGCCAGACGCTGCTGATCGACGGCGGCCGCTGGATGCTCTGACTCCCGACTTCGAGGAACGACCATGGATCTGATGGACCACGGCGCCGTGGCGCTGGCCGCGCTGGTGCGGCGCAAGGAAGCCTCGCCGGTGGAGATCGTGCAGGCCGCGCTCGCGCGCATCGAGGCGCGCCGCGAGCTCAATGCCTTCATCACCGTGACCGCCGACGAGGCGCTGGCCGCCGCGCGCCGCGCCGAGGCAGCCGTGATGGCCGGCGAGCCGCTGGGCCCGCTGCATGGCATTCCCTATTCGGTCAAGGACCTGACACTGACGGCCGGCGTGCGTACCACCATGGGCTCGGCGATCCACGAGGACTTCGTGCCCAAGGACGACGCGGTGGCCGTGGCGCGCGCCAAGGCCGCGGGCGCGATCCTGATCGGCAAGACCCTGACGCCCGAGTTCGGCCACAAGCAGGTGCCGACAGCGCCGCTGTTCGGCCGCACGCTCAATCCCATCAATCCGGCCTACACACCCGGCGCCTCGAGCAGCGGTGCCGCGGCCGCGGTGGCAGCCGGCATGGGACCGCTGGCGCTGGGCACCGACGGCGGCGGTTCGATCCGCATTCCCGCGGCCTGCTGCGGCATCGTCGGCCTCAAGGCCACGCTCGGCGTGGTGCCGCACCTGCAGGCGCCCGACCTCTATTCGGCCAACTCCTTCACCGGTCCGATGGCGCGCGACGTGGCCGACACCCGGCTGCTGTTCGAGGCCATCGCGGGCTTCGATGCGCGCGATCCCTGGGGCGCGGGCAGCGCGTCGCCGCGCCGTGCCGCGCCCGTGTCGCTGCGCGGCCTGCGCGTGGCCTGGCTGCCGAGCGCGGGCAACCGCGTCGATCCCGAGGTGGAGGCCATCGCGGGCGCGGCCGTGCAGGCGATGGCGCGCGAGGGCGCCAGCGTCGAGACCGTGCAGCTCGATTTCGTCTCGCTCGAGAAGCATTTCCTGGTGGTGCTGCAGTCGCTGCTGGCCGCGCGCGTGGGCGCCAACCTCGAGCGCTTCGGCAACCGGCTCGATGCCTCGCTGATCGACGCGGTGCAAAAGGGCCGGCGCCACACGGCCGTCGACCTGCACGAGGCCACCTTCGCCAAGACCCGCTGCTTCAACGAGCTGCAGGCGCTGTTCGAACGCTTCGACGTGCTGGTGTCGCCCACGCTGTCGGCGCCGCCGCTGCCCATCGACATGGACGTGAGCGCCGAGATCGAGATCGCCGGCCGGCCCGCGGGCACGGTGCGCGGCGCCTGGTATCCCTACACCTACCCGATGAACCTCACGGGCCATCCCGCGCTGTCGATGCCCTGCGGCCGCAGCGCCATCGGGCTGCCGATCGGGCTGCAGCTCGTGGGCCGCTGGCACGACGACCACTATCTGCTCGATCTCGCAGCGCTGGTCGAGCAGGCGCTCGGTTGAGCGATCCCCTTTCTTTCACCGCGAGGTCTTCCATGCCGTCCTTCATCCGCCGATCCCTTGCCGTCGCGGCCTTCGCGGCCTGCCTCCTTCCGGCCGCGCAGGCCCAGTTGCCGCCGGGCCTCGCGGGCGGCAACCTGCGCATCGTCGTCGGCTATGCGGCCGGCGGCGCGGCCGACACGGTCGCGCGCCTCTATGCCGAGCAGCTCAAGGACGCGGGCTTCGGCAGCATCGTGGTCGACAACAAGCCCGGCGCCTCGGCGCGCCTGGCCTGGGACACGGTGAAGAAGGCCAAGCCCGACGGCCTCACGCTCTACCTCGCGCCGTCGCCGCTGCTCACCATCCTGCCGCTGACCTACAAGACGCCGGGCTACGACGCCGACAAGGACCTGGTGCCGGTCGCGCTGCTGGTCGAGATTCCCACCGCGGTCGTCACCGGCGCCGGTCAGCCCTACAGCTCGATGAAACAGTACGTCGAATGGGCGAAGAAGAACCCGAGCAAGGCGACGCTGGGCCTCGCGACCATCGGCAGCTCGGGCCACCTGGGCGCCTTCGCGCTCGCCAAGGCACAGGGCTTCGAGCTCACGCCCGTGGCCTACCGCGGCGCCTCGCCGATGCTGATCGACGTGGTCGGCGGCGAGCTGTCGATGGGCTGGGACGCGGCGGCCAGCATGATGCCGCTCTACAAGGGCGGCAAGATCAAGTTCCTCGGCCTCAGCGGCGACAAGCGGCTGCCGGCGCTGCCCGACGTGCCCACGGCCAAGGAACAGGGCTTCGGCGAGTTCGTCGCGGCCACGAGCTGGTATGCGGTCTATGCGCCCGCGGGCACGCCGGCCGCCGCGCTGTCGGCGCTGGAGCGTGGCTTCCTCGCCGCCGCGGCCAAGCCCGAGCTCGCGCGCAGCCTCGAGGCGGCCGGGCTGGTCGCCCATGCCGAGGGCCGCGCCGAGCTCGCGCAGCGGGCGCAGCGCGAGCGCAGGAACTGGGAGCCGATCGTCAAGGCGGCCGGCATCGTCATCGACGAATAGCACGTACGAAGGTTCGATGTCCATGTCCGACGATTCGCTCTTCTTCACGCCCGCGACCGAGCTGGCCGGCCTGATCCGCGCGCGCCAGCTCTCGCCGGTCGAGCTGGTGACGGCGGTGCTCGCACGCGCCGAGCGCCTGCAGCCCACGCTCAACTGCTTCATCACCCTGACGCCCGAACGCGCATTGGCCGAGGCCCGCCGCGCCGAGGACGCCATCGCGGCCGGCCGGCCGCTCGGCGCGCTGCATGGCATTCCGTTCTCGGTCAAGGATCTGGTCAACACCGAGGGCGTGGCCACCACCTTCGGCGCCGTGATCCACCGCGACAACGTGCCGAGCGAAGACGCCGTGAGCGTGGCACGCCTGCGCGCCCAGGGTGCGATCCTGATCGGCAAGACGACCACGCCCGAGTTCGGCTCGGGTCCGCTGACCAACTCGCCGCTGTTCGGCAGCACGCGCAATCCGTGGAACCTCGCGCGCACCTGCGGCGGCTCGAGCGGCGGCGCCGCGGCCGCGGTCGCCGCCGGCATCGCGCCGCTGGCGGTCGCCACCGACGGCGGCGGCTCGACGCGCATTCCGGCCGCCTGCAACGGCGTGGTCGGCATCAAGCAGTCGGTCGGCGTGATCCCGCACAGCCAGGCGCAGGACCTCTACGGCAACCAGACCTACGTCACGCCGATGACCCGCACCGTGGGCGACACCGCGCTGATGCTGCAGGCGATGGCCGGGCCGTCGCCGGTCGATCCCTGGTCGATCGGCCTGCGTTCGCACGACTACGTGGCGGCCGCCGCCAGCTCCGGCGACCTGCGCGGCCGCCGCGTGCTGTGCTGCGCCGCGCCGCCGGGCCGGCCGGTGTCGGCCGACGTGGCGCGCAACTTCGAGGCCGCGCTGCGCACGCTGAAGGATCTGGGTGCAAGCATCGAATACTTCGACGGCGCAGGCTTCGAGGTCGAGCCGATCTGGCGCGCGATCAACCACACGGTGTGGCGCGCGCGCTTCGGTCCGCTGGTCGAGCGGCATCCCGACAGCTTCAGCGAGACCTTCCGGCGCCAGGTCGAATCGGCGGCCGGCGTGAGCGGCGTCGAATACCAGGAGGCGATGTTCGCGCGCTCACAGCTGTTCAAGCGCGTGCAGGCGCTGTTCGAGCGCGCCGACCTGCTTGCCATGCCCACGCTCACGCGCTCCGCGGTGGCGCTCGAGCAGGACCTGTTCGCGCCGCTCGACATCGACGGCCAGCCCTACGAGAACGTGCGCGCGCACTGGTATCCGTGGACCATGCCCTTCAACATGACCGGGCATCCGGCCATCAGCCTGCCGAGCGGTTTCGGCGGCGACGGCATGCCGCTGGGCCTGCAGCTCGTGGGCCGCTTCCAGGACGACGCGGCGCTGCTGGGCGCGTCGGCCGCGTTCGAGGCGGCCACGGGATTCGCGGCGCGGCGGCCCGAACTCGCTTGAAGGGAGCCGCCGATATCATCGGCGCATGAAGCAACACACCCGCTGCAGCTGGGCCGAGGGCGATGCCCTGATGAGCGCCTACCACGACGCCGAATGGGGCGTGCCCGAGCGCAATCCGCGCATGCTCTGGGAGACGCTGATGCTCGAGGGCTTCCAGGCCGGCCTGGCCTGGATCACCGTGCTGCGCAAGCGCGACACCTTCCGCGAGGCCTTCGCGGGCTTCGATCCCAGGAAGGTCGCGCGCTTCGACGAGAAGGACATCGAGCGGCTGATGGGCAACCCCGGCATCATCCGCGCGCGCGCCAAGATCGAGGCCACCATTCGCGGCGCCCAGATCTACAACGAGATGGCAGCGCGCGGCGAGAGCTTCACCGACTTCTGCTGGTCCTTCACCGGCGGCAAGGTGATCGAGAACGACGGCAAGACGCGCACCGTGTCGTCCGAGCTGTCCGAGCGCGTGTCGAAGGAGCTGAAGAAGCGCGGCTTCAAGTTCGTCGGCCCGACCATCGTCTATGCCTGGCTGCAGGCGGTGGGCATCGTCAACGACCACGACGCGGCCTGCTTCCGGCGCGCGCAGGTCGCGAAGGCAGCCAAGGCGAGCTGAACGCCGCGCGCCGGGGCCGGCGCGCCTTTCTCGTCGCTCTTTCGTCTCTTCCGACGATGCGGCAGCCACCGGGCCGCGACAAGATCGTCCTCCACACAGACAAGGCCGCCCGCGGCCAAGGAGACGGACGATGCCGGGCCCATTGCAAGGATTGCGCGTGGTCGAGATGGCCGGCCTCGGCCCCGGTCCCTTCTGCGCGATGCTGTTCGCCGACATGGGCGCCGAGGTGCTGCGCATCGAACGGCCCGGCACGCCGCGCAACCCCCACGACATCCTCGCGCGCGGCCGCAGCCTGCTGCAGATCGACCTGCGCGCCGAGGGCGCGGCCGCCACCGTGCGCGACGCCATCGCGCGCGCCGACGTGCTGATCGAGGGCTTCCGCCCCGGCGTGATGGAGCGCCTGGGCCTGGGTCCGGTCGACTGCCTCGCGCTCAATCCGCGCCTGGTCTACGGCCGCATGACCGGCTGGGGCCAGCACGGCCCGCTGGCGCAGGCGGCCGGCCACGACATCAACTACATCGCGCTGAGCGGCGCGCTGCACGCGGTCGGCCGCGCGGGCGAGCCGCCGGTGCCGCCGCTCAACTACGTCGGCGACTTCGGCGGCGGCGCCATGTTCCTGGCCTTCGGCATCCTCGCGGCACTGCACGAGGCCAAGGCCTCGGGCCAGGGCCAGGTGGTCGATGCCGCCATGACCGACGGCGCCGCGCTGATGTCGGCCATGATGTACGGCCTCAAGGCGGGCGGCCGGTGGAGCAACCAGCGCGGCGAGAACCTGATCGACGGCGGCGCCCACTTCTACGACACCTATGCCTGCGCCGACGGCCGCTACGTGGCCATCGGCGCCATCGAGCCGCAGTTCTATGCGCTGCTGCGCGAGCGCTGCGGCATCGCCGACGACCCGGCCTTCGATGCCCAGATGGACGCCGCGCGCTGGCCGCTGCTCAAGCTGCGCCTGGCCGACGTTTTCCGCACCCGCACGCGCGACGAATGGTGCGCGTTGCTCGAGGGCAGCGACGCCTGCTTCGCGCCGGTGCTCGACTGGGACGAGGCGCCCGCGCATCCGCACAACGTGGCGCGCGGCACCTTCGTCGAGGTCGACGGCGTGGTGCAGCCCGCGCCCGCGCCGCGCTTCAGCCGCAGCGTGCCGCCCGCGCTCTCGGGCGAGCCGCGCGAGGAAGGCGCGGCGCTGCTGCGGCGCTGGGGCGCGGGCGAGGACAGCGCGCCATCGCTGCGCGCGGCCTGAGCACGGCCCCGCGGGCGCGCATCGGCATCGGCAAGACAGAGGAGGCTCCCATGTACCTGACCCAGTCCCTTCACAAGGGCCGCCGCGAGAAGGGCGAGGCCACCGCCATCGTCAGCGGCGCGCACCGCCTCGGCTTCGGCGAATTCACCGACCGCGTCGCGCGGCTCGGCGCCGCGCTCCAGCAGCTCGGCATGGCGCGCGGCGACCGCGTGGGCATGATGAGCCTCAACTCGCACCGCTTCGTCGAATACTTCTTCGGCACCTGGTGGGGCGGCGGCGTCGTCAACCCCGTCAACATCCGCTGGAATCCGAAGGAGGTCGCCTACTCGCTCGACGACTGCGACACCCGCATCCTGCTGGTGGACGACCTGTTCGCGCCGCTGGTCGGCGAGCTGCGCCGGCTCTCCACGTCGCTGCGCACCGTGGTCTATTGCGGCGAGCGCGAGGTGCCCGAGGGCATGGTCGGCTACGAGGCGCTGCTGGCCGGCACCGCGGCCATCGACGACGCGCCGCACACCGGCGACGAGCTCGCGGCCGTGATGTACACCGGCGGCACCACCGGCCGGCCCAAGGGCGTGATGCTGAGCCACGGCAGCCTCTGCATCAATGCGCTGGCCACCGTCGCGGCCCTGCCGCGCGATGGGCACGAGGCGGTCTCGATCGTCGCCGCGCCGATGTTCCATGTCGCCGGCTGCGGCATCGCGATCCAGAACATGCTGCGGCTGGTGCCCATGCACGTGGTGCCGATGTTCGACGAGCTCGCGGTGCTCGATACCTTGCAGCAGGCGCGCGTCACCGAGATGTTCCTGGTGCCGACCATGATCAAGCGCGTGATCGAGCACCCGCGCTTCGGCGAGTTCGACCTGTCGCGGCTGAAGCTGCTGTTCTACGGCGCCGCACCCATCGATGCCGCGCTGCTCGACCAGGCCATGCGCGCGCTGCCGGCCACCGCCTTCGCGCAGGTCTACGGCATGACCGAGCTGTCGCCCGTGGTCACGGCGCTGCCGCCGCGCTGCCATCTGCCGGGCCCCGACCGCGACCGCCTGCTGCGTTCGGCCGGCACGCCGATCGCCATCGCCGAGGTGCGCATCGTCGACGGCGAGGACCGCGAGCTGCCCGCGGGCCAGGTCGGCGAGATCGTCGCGCGCGGGCCGATGGTGATGCAAGGCTACTGGAACAAGCCGGCCGAGACCGAGGCCGCGCTGCGCGGCGGCTGGATGCACACCGGCGACGGCGGCTACATGGACGCGCAGGGTTTCGTCTTCGTGGTCGACCGCATGAAGGACATGATCGTGAGCGGCGGCGAGAACGTCTACTCGGCCGAGGTCGAGAATGCCATCGCGCAATTGCCGCAGGTGCTGATGTCGGCCGTGATCGGCGTGCCCGACGATAAGTGGGGCGAACGCGTGCATGCCGTGATCGTGCGGCGCGAGGGCATGGCGCTCGAGGCCGAGGCCGTGATCGCGCACTGCCGCGCGCAGATCGCGAGCTACAAGTGCCCGCGCAGCGTGGAGTTCCGCGATGCGCTGCCGCTGTCGGCCGCGGGCAAGCTGCAGAAGTTCCAGCTGCGCGATCCCTACTGGGCCGGCAGGCAGCGCCGCGTGGGTTGAAGCCGCGCACAGAACATCAACGAAGAGACGAACGAGGACGCGCCGAACATGACGATCGATTTCCGCCGCTCCTGGAGCGATGAGGACCTGGAGCGCTACCGCGACACCGTGGTGCGCTTCATCGAGGCCGAGATGGTTCCGCACGACGAGGAGGCGCGCAAGCGCGGCCACGTCGGCCACGGGATCTGGCGCAAGGCCGGCGCCCTCGGCCTGCTGTGCGCCGACATCCCGGAAGAATACGGCGGCGCCGGCGGCGACTTCCGCCACGAGGCCGTGTTCTACGAGGAAGCCGCGCGCCGCGGCCTGAGCGGCATGGCGACCTCGGTGCACAGCATCGTCGCGCACTACTTCCTCAACCACGGCACCGAGGCGCAGAAGCAGCACTACCTGCCGCGCATGGCGCGCGGCGAACTGGTCGGCGCGGTGGCCATGACCGAGCCCGGCGCCGGCTCCGACCTGCAGGGCGTGCGCACGCGCGCCGAGAAGAAGGACGGCGGCTACGTCATCAACGGTTCCAAGACCTTCATCACCAACGGCTTCCTCGCCGGCGTGGTGCTGGTGGTGGCCAAGACCGATCCCGCGCAGGCCGCCAAGGGCACCTCGATCCTGATCGTCGAGACCGAGGGCTGCGCGGGCTTCCGCGTCGGCCGCGTGCTCGACAAGATCGGCATGAAGGCGCAGGACACCTCCGAGCTCTTCTTCGACGACGTGCGCGTGGCGGCCGATGCCGTGCTCGGCGGCGTCGAGGGGCAGGGCTTCTTCCAGCTCATGGGCGACCTGCCCTACGAGCGCACCATCATCGGCGTCAGCGCGCTCGCCACCATGGAGGGCGCCTACCAGGCCACGCTCGACTACGTGCGCGACCGCAAGGCCTTCGGCAAGCCGATCGCCGAGTTCCAGAACACCAAGTTCAAGCTCGCCGAGATCGCGACCCAGATCAAGGTCGGCCGCGCCTTCATCGACCGCTGCGTCGAGGACCTCGTCGCCGGCAGGCTCGACACCGCCACCGCCTCCATGGCCAAGCTCTGGGGCTCGGAGGCGCAGGGCAGGGTGGTCGACGAATGCCTGCAGCTGTTCGGCGGCTACGGCTTCATGAACGAGTACGTGGTGGCGCGCATGTATGCGGATGCGCGGGTGCAGCGGATCTATGGCGGGACCAACGAGATCATGAAGGAGGTGATCTCGCGGGCGTTGTGAGCGGGCGCTCCCGGCCTTCTAGAATCCGCGGCGGCCATGGGCCGCGAGGAGAACAGGATGTTGCTGGGAGTGGGTGGGAAGCGTTGGGTCCGTGTCTGTGTGGTGGCTGCCGCCGGCGTGCTGGCGTGTGCGGGGAGTGGTGCCCAGACGCCCGCGGCGTCGAATTGCGGGCCCGGATCGGGAGGCTCGGTGACCGTGAGGATCGGGCACGTCGCGCCGATGACCGGCGCGCTGGCTCATCTCGGCCGTGACAACGAGCACGGTGCCGTGCTGGCCATCGAGGACCTGAATGCGCAGTGTTTCCTCATCGGTACCAAGCGCGCCCGGTTCGAACTCGTGGCCCGCGACGACGGCGCCGATCTGCAGATGGGCGCCCGCGCGGCACTGTCGCTGGTGGCTGCGGGCGTGAACGGGGTGGTCGGGCATCTGACTTCGAGCGTCACCATTCCGGCCGCGAAGATCTACCACGATGCGGGCATCGTCCAGATCTCTCCAAGCGCCAGCAGACCGCCCTACACCCAACTGGGCTATGCCACGGCGTTCCGGGTGATCGCGCACGACGATCGGCTCGGCGAACTGCTGGGCCGCTATGCGGTCGAGGTGGCCAGGGGCCGGAGGATTGCAGTGGTCGACGACCGCTCGGACTACGGCAGCGACGTCGCCGACGCCTTCGAGGCCGGCGTGCTGCAGGCCGGTGGCACGGTGTTGCGCCGCGATCAGGTGATGGACGACGGCGAGGAGCTTGGCGATCTGGTCGCGAAGCTGCGCGCCTCGAAGCCCGATCTGGTCTTCTATAGCGGCATGGACACGGTTGCCGGTCCATTGTTGCGCCAGATTCACGGAGCCGGCCTGAATCCTGTCTTCATGGGTAGCGACGGCATCTGTACCGGTGAATTGCCACGGCTCGCCGGCGCCAAGGCGATGCGGAGCACCGTGCTGTGCGCCGAAACCGGTGGCACCGAGGAGAAATACCAGCCGGCCCTGCGCGCGTTCATGGACCGGTTAACGCAGCGTTTCGGCACGCCGGTTCAGCTCTTCTCACCCCATGTCTACGATGCCGTGCAGGTGATGGCGCGGGCCATGCGCAACGCGGGCTCGATCGAGCCGGCCAAGTACCTTCCGGAGCTCAAGGCGATCTCGTTCACTGGCGTGACGGGCGAAATCTCCTTCGATGACCGGGGCGACCTGCGCGACGGGCCGATCATTCTCTATTCCTACAACGGCATGCGCCGCGTCAGGGTGGCGGTGCTGCGCTGACGATGGATGGCGGCTGCGGGGCGGGGGTGCTTCGTGATGGCGGGTTTCTCCTCGAGATACAGGAATCTCGTTGGCGGACCGCCTCGGGCGCTCCCTACCGGATCACTCCCAGCCGCCGCGCAATCGCCACCGCCTGCGTCCTGCTCTTCGCATCGAGCTTCATGTTGATGTTGCGCAGGTGCGTGCGCACCGTGCTGTCCGACACGAACAGCTTCTCGGCCATCGCGCCGTTCGAATAGCCCTCGGCCAGCAGCTGCAGCACGCGGATCTCCTTGCGCGTCAGCGGCTCGCTGGCCGCGAGGCCGTCGGTGCCCGCGGCGTCGGCGTTCTCCGGCTCGCCGCCATCGGGCAGGGCCATCGGCCCGGCCGCCTGCAGCAGCCGCTGCACGTACTCGCCGAGGATCGGGTCGCTGCTGCCGCGCGCGGTGGCGCTGTCGTGCAGCGCGTGCGCGAAGCGCTGCACCAGCAGCGCGGCGGCCGGGCCCTCGTCGAGGATCAGCCGCATGTAGCCCTCGTGGCTCGCGGTCTTGAGCACCTCGGCGGCTTCGGCGATGGCCTCGGCCAGGCTGCCCGCGCGCTGCAGTGCCAATGCACGCAGCAGCCGCAGCTTGAGCACGCGCCGCAGCCGCGCGACGGCGAGGGCGGCATGCAGCTCGGCGTCGATGCTGTCGAGGGCCGCGCGCGCGTCGCCGAAGGCGATCTCCCAGCGTGCGCGCGCCAGGGTCAGGTAGTCGAGCTCGTGCGCGGGCAGGCGCTGGAGCTTCTCGCGCGCCCACAGGGCCGGGTCGTCGGCGCGCGCGAGTTCGTCGCGCGCGGCGGGGCCGTTGCCCTGCAGCAGCAGCATGCGCGAGCGCTCGAGCTTGGCGCCGGCCACCACGCGCGGCAGCTGGCGCTGGTGGCCCAGGTACTCGAGCTCGGTCAGGGCCTGGAACGCAGCATCGATGTCGCCCGCATGGAAGGCGATGCGCGAGCGCATCGCGTGGCTCAGGATCATGTGGTCGGGCAGGCCCACGTCGCGCGCCAGCGGCAGGTAGACGTTGAGCAGGTGCTCGGCCTGCAGCAGCTGGTTCGACTCGTAGACCGAACCCGCATAGAGCACACCGGCCCAGGCGTTGCCGTGGCTGTGGTTGTACGACACCGCATGGGTCGCATCGACCGCCATGCGAAAGCGCGCGGTGGCCTGGCGCAGCCGGCCTTCCTGCAGGTCGAACAGGCCGGCCAGCGACTCGGTGTACATGCGGTTGAAGGTGCTGCTGCCCTGCTGGCGCCGCGCGGCGTCGAGCAGGCGCTGCGCCTCGTGCTGGTCGCCGCGCACCGCGAGGATGTGCGCCATCGCGTTGAGCAGCACGCTGTCGGCGAAGGGCAGGCCGGTGGGCAGCCGCGCCAGGCTCAGGCGGCCGGCCTCGTAGGCCTCGTCGTGCCGGTCCTGCATCGCGAGCAGCAGCGGGATCAGCGTCTGCGCGCTCGCGCGCACCGCGGGCGTGGGGCTGTCGAGGCAGCCCGAGCTCTCGAGCTGCTGCATCGCCTGCCAGGGGCCGTGCGTGAAGCAGGTGGCCCACAGCGCGATCGGCTGCAGCGCGGGATGCTCGCGCAGCTGGTGTTCGGGGATGGCCGAGAACCAGCGCGCGAGCATGCGCATGCGGCCCTGCTCGAGGAAGCGGCCGGCATAGCTGTCGAGCAGGGTCAGCGCATGCGGATGGTCGCCGCCCTCGATCGCATGGTCGATCGCGGGCACCGGCCGCTGCTGCGATTCGTACCAGCCCGAGGCCGCGAGATGCAGCCGCGCGATCTCGCCGGGCATCTCGCGCGCCAGCTGGGCGCGCAGGAAGTCGGCGAACAGGCTGTGGTAGCGCCAGGCGCCGTCGCCGTCCGCGCCGCCGTTCACCGGCGTCAGGAACAGGTTGGCCGCGGCCAGCCGCTCGAGGATGGCCGCGCTGTCGGCGCGCGGGTTGAGCGCCTGGCACACCGAGGCATCGAGCTGGCGCAGGATGCTGGTGCGCAGCAGGAACTCGCGCACCTCGGCGGGCTGGTGCGCGAGCACGTCCTCGGCCAGGTAGTCGGCCACCGCGCGGTCGGAGCCCGAGAAGCGTTCGACGAAGCCGGTCGCGCTGCCATGGCGCTCGAGCGCCATCGAGGCCAGCCAGATCGCCGCGATCCAGCCCTCGGTCTTGCGGTGCAGCTGCGCGAGCAGTTCGTGCGGCAGGGCCTGCGCGGCGGTATCGCCGGCGTGCGGCCGCAGGCCGAAGAAGGCCCCGGTCTCCTCGAGGTTGAAGCGCAGCCGGTCGGTGTCGATCTCCTCGAGCTGGCCGCGTGCGCGCAGCCGGCCCACGCCGAGGTCGGGCAGGCCGCGCGAGCCGATCACCAGCTTGCCGCCGCGCGGCAGGTGCTCGACGATCTCGCGCACCAGCCCGATCACCGCGGGCTCCTGCACCCCCTCGAAGTCGTCGAGGAACAGCACGAAGGGCGCGTCGTGCGCGGCCAGCGCGGCCACCGCGTCGAAGGGCGTGCGCGCGCGCGGCTCCTCCACGCCGAGGCGCAGCACGGCCTCGCCGAGGCCGGCCAGGAAGCGCGAGACGTCGTTGTCGGCGCGGTCCAGCGTGATCCAGGCGGTGGCGATGCCGCGCGCCTCGATGCGCTCGCGGCTCTGCGCCATGGTGGTGGTCTTGCCGAAGCCCGCGGGCGCGCGCACCAGCACCAGCTTGACCGCGCTGGCCGCGATGCGTTCGCAGATCGCGTCGCGCAGCACCTGCGTGGCGGCGAAGGCCGGCGGGCTGAGCTTGGTCTCGAGGATGCGGGCGGAAGGAGCGGACGACATCGCGAACGGCGGAGTGGGGCGCGGGCCGTGCGGTCGCCGCGGGGGAAAGCGGATACCGTCGGTTCCGACGATGCCCGCGTCGATTCTGCTTCCTAAACTGGCCGGCGCCAAACCATCCAGCAAGGACCTCCGAAGATGCAACTCGATTCCCGCATTGCCGCCGTCGTCACCGGCGGCGCCTCCGGCCTCGGCGCGGCCACCGCGCGGCGCCTGGCCGGCCATGGCGTGAAGGTCGCGCTGTTCGACCTCAACGCGGCGCAGGGCGAGGCGCTCGCGGCCGAGATCGGCGGCGTGTTCTGCCAGGTCGATGTCACCTCCGAGACGCAGGTCGACGCGGCTTTCGAGCGCGCGCGCGCCGCGCACGGCCAGGAGCGCGTGCTGGTCAACTGCGCGGGCACCGGCAATGCGGTGAAGACCGCGAGCCGCGATAAGGCCACGGGCGAGATCAAGCACTTTCCGCTCGCCAACTTCGACCGCATCATCCAGATCAACCTGGTGGGCACCTTCCGCTGCATCGCCAAGTCGGCCGCCGGCATGCTCACGCTCGACATGCTCGAGGACGGCGAGCGCGGCGCCATCGTCAACACCGCCTCGGTGGCCGCGCAGGACGGCCAGATGGGGCAGGCCGCCTACACCGCCTCGAAGGCCGGCATCGTCGGCATGACCCTGCCGATCGCGCGCGACCTCATGAGCGAGGGCATCCGCGTCAACACCATCCTGCCGGGCATCTTCGACACGCCGCTGTTGCAGGGCGCGCCCGACAACGTGAAGGCCGCGCTGGCGGCCTCGGTGCCGTTCCCGAAGCGGCTGGGCAACCCGGCCGAGTACGCGGCGCTGGCGGAGCTGATGATCACCAACGGCTACTTCAACGGCGAGAGCGTGCGGCTCGACGGGGCGATTCGCATGGCGCCGCGGTAGGCGGAGGCGTCGGCGCCGACTTTTTCGCGCCAACCCCCGAATATTCCTCGGTGCCTCGGGGCGTCGCTCCCGGTTGTCCTATGCTCGCGCGCCAGCCACCGGCGCCGCGGCGCGCCGACATCCGCGAGAACTTCAGTTGCCCCTTCGTCTTCATCCTCGAATGCCACGCGACCGCGTGGCGACAGCGCATCGGATTGCGCCGTCCGGAGCCTTCCATGCGTGAGTTCCACAAGGGCGTGCTCTACGCGCTCGCCGCCGCGGCGCTCAATGCAACGATCGGCGTCCTGACCAAGTTCGTGGTGGCGACGGGATTGCAGGCCGATGCCATCGCGGCGCTCAAGACCCTCATCGGATTCGTCGTGGTGGGCGCGATCGGGCTGGCAGGCTTGCGTTCCGGGTGGCGCGGCAAGTGGTGGCAGGCAGCGGCCTGCGCGTTCTTCGGGATCTTCGTGCTGTTCTACTTCGAGACCGCCGCCTACGCGCACGAGGCCACGGCGAACGTGGTCGTGACCTTGATGGCCTTTGCGGCCTTGTCAGCGATCGTGCTGGGCTGGCCGCTGCTGGGCGACAGGCCCGGTCGCTTCCAATGGATCGGACTGGGCATCGCGCTGCTGGGCGTGGGGATGGTCGCCGGCGTGAGTGTCGCCCAGAGCCCTCGTGGCCTGCTGCTCGCGGCGCTCGCCGGCACCGGCTATGGCGTGTTCTCCGTGTTGGTGAAGAAGTTCGGCCTGCCCGGCGGATTCGCGCTCACCGCCCGACTGCTGCTGTTCGGGTCGCTCTACCTGGCGGCGATGGTGCAGTTCGATGCGCTCGCGCGCGTGGAGTGGCGTGCGTCGGCCGTCGGCGCGCTCGTGCTGCTGGCCGTGTTTCCGACCGTCCTGGGTTTCGTCTGCACCACGCGTGCCATCCAATGCATCGCGCCGGGGCAGGTGCAGACGCTCGAGCTCGCCGAGCCGCTGTTTGCGGGTGCCTTCGCCTTCGTCCTGCTGCGCGAGGTGCCGACCGGCTGGGCCGTTGCCGGCGGCGTGCTGGTCGTGCTGGGGTTGTATGTCTCCTCGCGCCAGCCGAGCCCGAGGTATTCGTCCAACGCGGTGCCGTCGATCCCCGGATAGGCGTGCGGCGCTGGCGCAGTCTTACTCCGCCGGCTCCTCGGCCCCGCCCTGCCGGTCATCCACCTTCTGCATGTTGTCGAGGATCTTCAGCAGGTAGTGCAGGGTGTGGGTCACGTCGTTGACCGAGAAGCCCTCGAGCACCTGCTCGTAGTAGGCGT
Source organism: Variovorax sp. FG153 (assembly GCF_057809595.1). NCBI lineage: Bacteria > Pseudomonadati > Pseudomonadota > Betaproteobacteria > Burkholderiales > Comamonadaceae > Variovorax > Variovorax sp. FG153. The sequence goes on along the minus strand of NZ_JBMDKG010000002.1, from coordinate 151,830 downwards.
AGATCTTCGGCTGCGCCTCGACCACCCACACATGCTGTCCCGACTCGCTCATCGTCACCAGGCGTGAGCGCCGGTCGCGCCCGTCGGGCGCGGTCTTCACATGGCCGTCGCGCTCCATGCGGCTCAGCAGGCCCGAGAGGTTCTGCCGGCTCACCTTCAGGTAGCGCGCCAGGTCGCCCACGCTCATTCCCCCCTTCGCCTCGTCGCGCGACAACGCGCCGAGCACCGCCCATTGCTGCGTGGTCAGGCCCTCGTTCTCGACCGCGCGGGTGCCCGTTTTATGCAACATATTGGCACATTGGTAGAGACGAAAGAAAACCCTGTTGGCCAGCGCCATGCGGGCGGAAGCGTCATTTTCATTAGGGGAAACCATAGATATCTTCGTGAACTGGGTTGCACGGCGAAGCTATGCCAACGCATAATACGTCAACATCTTTACCTAAATGCCGATTCGAAGCCGGCGCGACCGGCCAACGATAGCAAGCCCGCGGACCCAAGGAGAACCTGATGCAACGATTCGAAGACAAGACAGTGGTCGTCACCGGCGGCGGTGGCGGCATCGGCGGCGCGACCTGCCGTCGTTTCGCGCGCGAAGGCGCGAGGGTGGCGGTGCTCGACCTGAACCCCGGCGCCGCCGAAGCGGTCGCCGCGCGCATCGAGGCCGAGGGCGGCCGCGCGCTCGCGCTGCGCTGCGACATCACCGAGCGCGCCAGCGTCGATGCGGCAGTGGCCGCGGTGCTCGAGCGCTTCGGCGCGATCGACGTGCTGGTCAACAACGCGGGCTGGGACGTGTTCCGGCCCTTCGCCAAGACCGAACCTGCGCAGTGGGAGAAGCTGATCGCCATCAACCTCACGGGCGCGCTGCACATGCACCATGCCGTGCTGCCGGGCATGGCCGCGCGCAAGGCGGGGCGCATCGTCAACATCGCCTCGGACGCGGCGCGCGTGGGCTCCTCGGGCGAGGCCGTGTACGCGGCCTGCAAGGGCGGCCTGGTCGCGTTCACCAAGACCATCGCGCGCGAGCATGCGCGCCACGGCATCACCGCGAACGTGGTGTGCCCGGGCCCGACCGACACCGCGCTGTTCGCCGACTACAAGGAAGGCGCGGGCAATCCCGAGAAGCTGATGGACGCCTTCACGCGCTCCATCCCGCTGGGCCGCATCGGCCAGCCCGACGACCTGCCGGGCGCGATCCTGTTCTTCGCGAGCGACGACGCGGCCTTCGTCACCGGCCAGGTGCTCAGCGTCTCGGGCGGCCTGACGATGAACGGCTGACCCCGGCCCCCTACGGATTCCCAAGGAGCAACACATGCAGTTCGAAGACATCCTCTACGACGTGCGCAACCGCGTGGCGTGGATCACCATCAACCGGCCCGAGAAGATGAATGCCTTCCGCGGCCAGACCTGCGACGAGATCATCCGCGCGCTCAACCGCGCGGGCTACGACCGCGAGGTCGGCGCCATCGTGCTGGCCGGTGCCGGCGAGAAGGCCTTCTGCACCGGCGGCGACCAGTCGGCACACGACGGCAACTACGACGGCCGCGGCACCATCGGCCTGCCGATGGAGGAGCTGCACGACGCGATCCGCAACGTCCCCAAGCCGGTGATCGCGCGCGTGCAGGGCTTCGCCATCGGCGGCGGCAACGTGCTGTGCACCATCTGCGACCTCACCATCGCCTCCGAGAAGGCCGTCTTCGGCCAGGTCGGCCCGAAGATGGGCTCGGTCGACCCGGGCTACGGCACCGCCTTCCTGGCGCGCGTGGTCGGCGAGAAGAAGGCGCGCGAGATCTGGTATCTGAACCGCCGCTACAGCGGCGCCGAGGCCGTGGCCATGGGCCTGGCCAACGCGGTGGTGCCGCACGAGCAGCTCGACGCCGAGGTGCAGAAGTGGGCCGAGGAGATCTGCGAGCGCAGCCCCACGGCGATCGCGATCGCCAAGCGCAGCTTCAATGCCGACACCGCGCACCAGGCCGGCATCGCGGGCATGGGCATGTACGCGCTCAAGCTCTACTACGACACCGAGGAATCGCGCGAGGGCGTGAAGGCGCTGCAGGAACGGCGCAAGCCCGAGTTCCGCAAGTACGCGAAATAGCCGCGCAGCGAAGAACACCGCGATGAACCCCTACATCGACGACGACCTCGCCGCGCTGGCCGAGCATGCGCGCCGCTTCGCCACCGGCCGCGTGGCGCCGGGCTTCCTCGAGCGCGACGCCACGCGCGTGCTCGACCGCGCGCTGATGCGCGAGATGGGCGAGATGGGCTTCATCGCGCCCGAGCTCGCCGAGGAGCACGGCGGCCAGGGCATGGGCTGCCTCGCGGCCGGCGTGATCCACGAGGAGATCGCGCGCGCCGACCTGAGCCTGAGCTACATCAACCTGCTGGCCTCGCTCAACGGCCAGATCCTCGCCGAGCACGGCCGCCCCGAGGTGGCGGGACCGTGGCTCCAGAAGCTCACGCGCGGCGAGGCGCTGCTCGCGATCGCGCTGACCGAGCCGCGCGGCGGTTCGGACGCGGCCAACCTGCGGCTGCGCGTGGAGCGCGCGGGCGACCACTACGTGATCAACGGCGAGAAGACCTCGATCTCGGCGGCCGACCAGGCCGACGCGGTGGTGGTGTTCGGCCGCACCGGCCCGGTGGAATCGGGCGCGCACGGCGTGACCGCGCTGCTGGTGCCCGCCGATGCGCCCGGCCTCACGCGCAACCGCTTCGACTGCCACGGCCAGCGCGCCATCGGCCGCGGCTCGCTGTTCTTCGAGAACGTGCGCGTGCCGCTCGACCATCGCCTGGGCGAGGAGAACAAGGGCTTCGTGCAGGTGATGCAGGGCTTCGACTTCTCGCGCGCGCTGATCGGCCTGCAGGTGCTGGCGGTGGCGCGCGTGGCGCTCGAGGAGACCTGGGACTACGTGGCGCAGCGCGAGGCCTTCGGCAAGCCGCTGTCGGCCTTCCAGGGCGTGTCGCATCCGCTCGCCGACTTCGACACCCAGGTCGAGGCCGCGCGCCTGCTGTGCCTGCAGACGCTGTGGCTCAAGGACCGTGGCGCGCCGCACACGGCCGAGGCCGCCATGTGCAAGTGGTGGGCGCCGAAGCTGGCCTACGACGCGATCCACCAGTGCCTGCTGATGTTCGGCCATGGCGGTTACGACCGCGGGCCGATGGAGCAGCGGCTGCGCGACGTGCTGGGCTTCCAGATCGGCGACGGCACGGCCCAGATCATGAAGACCATCGTGGCGCGCACGCGCGCCGGGCGCTCGGCCGTGCCGGCCTGAGCCTGGTCTTGCCCCGGTTTCGCACGACAACGAGGAGACACGACATCATGGAATTCGACGCCGTACTGCTGCCGCCGCGCCGCGCGCGCATGATCGCCGAGGGCCTGTGGCACGACCGCACCATCAACGACGCGCTCGATGCCTGCATCGCGGCCACGCCCGACAAGTTGGCGCTGAGCGCCATGCGCATCGAGGACGGTGTCATCCAGCGCTTCAGCTACCGCGAGCTCGGCCGCATGGCGGACCGCATCGCGGTGGGCCTGTCGCGCCTGGGCGTGGGGCGCGACGACGTGGTGGCCTGCCAGCTGCCCAACTGGTGGCAGTTCACGCTGACCTACCTGGCCTGCTCGCGCATCGGCGCGGTGATCAATCCGCTGATGCACATCTTCCGCGAGCGCGAGCTCTCGTTCATGCTGAAGCACGGCGCGGCCAAGGTGATGATCGCGCCGGCGCGCTTCCGCGGCTTCGACTTCGAGGCCATGGTCACGGGCCTGCAGCCCGAGCTGCCCGCGCTGCGGCAGGTGGTGATCGTGGGCGGCGCGGGGCCGAACAGCTTCGATGCCCTGCTCTCGGGACCGGCCTGGGAAGACGCGCCCGATGCCGCCGCGATCCTCTCGCACAGCCGGCCCGGGCCCGACGACATCACGCAGCTGATCTACACCTCGGGCACCACCGGCGAGCCCAAGGGCGTGATGCACTCGGCCAACACCACCATGGCCAACATCGTGCCTTACGCGCAGCGCCTGGGCCTGGGCGCGGACGACGTGGTGCTGATGGCCTCGCCGATGGCGCACCAGACCGGCTTCATGTATGGGCTGATGATGCCGATCATGCTCGGCGCCTCGGCCGTGCTGCAGGACGTCTGGGACCCGAGGCAGGCCATCGCCGCGATCAACGCCGAGCGCGCGAGCTTCACCATGGCCTCCACGCCCTTTCTCTCGGACCTCGCGAAGACGGTGGCCGAGAGCGGCACCGAGGTGCCGTCGCTCAAGGTCTTTCTCTGCGCGGGCGCGCCGATCCCGGGCGCGCTGGTCGAGCAGGCGCGGCGCGCGCTCGGCGCCAAGATCGTCTCGGCCTGGGGCATGAGCGAGAACGGCGCGGTCACGCTGACGCGGCTGGACGACGACGACGAGCGCTCGATCCAGACCGATGGTTGCCCGCTGCCCGGTGTGGAGATCCAGGTGGTCGACGTCGACGGCCGGCGCCTGCCCGCGGGCGAGGTGGGCCGGCTGCTGCTGCGCGCTTGCTCCAACTTCGGCGGCTACCTGAAGCGCCCGCAGCTCAACGGCACCGATGCCGACGACTGGTTCGACACCGGCGACCTCGCGCGCATCGACGAGCGCGGCTATGTGCGCATCGCGGGCCGCACCAAGGACGTGATCATCCGCGGCGGCGAGAACATCCCGGTGGTCGAGATCGAGTCGCTGCTCTACCGCCATCCCGGCATCGCGATGGCCGCGATCGTGGCCTATCCCGACGAGCGCCTGGGCGAACGCGCCTGCGCGGTGGTGGTGCCGCGGCCCGGCTGCCAGGTCGACCTGCCGTCGATCTCGGACTTCCTCAAGGCGCAGAAGGTGGCCCTGCAGTACATCCCCGAGCGGCTGGTGCTGCGCGAGACCATGCCCTCGACGCCCTCGGGAAAGATCCAGAAATTCAAGTTGCGCGAGCTGTTGCGCGCGGAAGAGGCGAACGAGGCGGGCACGGCGGGCTGAGCCCGGCGCGGACCCGAGAACGACAGCACCCCCCAAAACACAACGGAGACAAGACATGGCCATTTCGTTCCCGGCCCCGGCGCGCCTGCGCCGGGCCTTCATCGCGCTCGGCTGCCTCGCGCTCGCGGGCGCCGCCTTCGCGCAGTCGCCCACGGCCTGGCCCACCAAGCCGATCCGCGTGGTCGTGGGCTTCGCGCCCGGCGGCAGCACCGACGTGATGGCGCGCATCCTCGCGCAGTCGCTGACCGAGTCGCTGGGCCAGACCGTGCTGATCGACAACAAGCCCGGCGCCAGCGGCAACATCTCGGCCGCCGAGGTGGTGCGCGCGGCGCCCGACGGCCACACCTTCCTGATCGCGCCGACCTCGGTCGAGACCGCGAACCCGTCGCTGTTCAAGTCGACCCTGCTGCCCTCGCGCGACCTGTCGCCGGTGGCGACCGTGGGCCGCACCCAGATGTACCTGGTGGCCAAGCCGCAGATGAACGCGAAGGATGCGCGCGAACTGGTCGCGCTGGCGCGCGCCAAGCCCGGCACCTTCTCGTACGCCTCGGCCGGCACCGGCACGCCGCCGCACCTGGCCTGCGAGCTGTTCAAGCAGGCCACCGCGGTCTCGGCCACCCACGTGCCGTACCGCGGCGCCGCGCCCGCGCTGCAGGACGTGCTCTCGGGCCAGGCCGACTTCGTCTGCGACCCGGGCATCGCCTTCCCGCACATCCGCACCGGCAAGGCCAAGCTGCTGGGCATCGTGAGCGCCAAGCGCTCGCCCTTCTTCCCCGAGGTGCCGACCATCGGCGAGCAGGGCTTCCCGGGCGCCGACCTCGACATCTGGTTCGGCATGTGGGCGCCCAACGGCACGCCGCCCGAGGTGCTGGCGCGCATGAGCCGCGAGATCGGCAAGGCGCTCGCGCAGCCCGCGCTGAAGTCGCGCTATGCCGACCTGGGCGCGGAGCCGGTGGCGATGGACACGCCCGAGTTCCGCAAGCTGCTGGCCGAGGAGGGCGCGGTGCTGTCCGCGCTGATCGCCCGGCAGAAGATCGTGGTCGACTGAACGGGAGCCGGACCGCATGCAGCTGGAAGCACCGATCCTCGTGCGCACCGAGGGCCGCGTCGGCGTCGTGACGCTGAACCGCCCGCGGCAGATGAACGCGTTGAACGACGCGCTGATGGACGCGCTCGGCGCCGCGCTGCTGGCCTTCGACGACGACCCCGGCATCGGGGCCATCGTGCTGACGGGCGACGAGCGCGCCTTCGCGGCCGGCGCCGACATCGCGGCCATGGCCGAATGGGACCATGCCGAGGTGGTCGCGCGGGAGTTCATCACGCGCAACTGGGAGACCATCCGCCGGGTGCGCAAGCCCGTGATCGCCGCGGTGGCCGGCTTCGCCTATGGGGGCGGCTGCGAGCTCGCGCTGGCCTGCGACATCGTGCTGGCGGCCGAGTCGGCGCGCTTCGCGCTGCCCGAGGTCAGGCTGGCGATGCTGCCGGGCGCGGGCGGCACGCAGCGGCTGCCGCGCGCCATCGGCAAGGCCAAGGCGATGGGGATGTGCCTGGGCGCGCGCGTGCTCGATGCGCACGAGGCCGACAGGTACGGGCTGGTGTCGCGCGTCGTGCCTTCCGCCTCGCTGCTGGACGAGGCGCTTTCGCTGGCCACGCGCATCGCCGGCTTCTCGCTGCCGGCGCTGGTCGCGATCAAGGAGTCGGTCAACCGTGCCTGGGAGTCCTCGCTGTCCGAGGGCATCCTGTTCGAGCGCCGGCAGCTGCATGCGCGCTTCGCGACCGAGGATGCGCGCGAGGGCATGCGGGCCTTTCTCGCCCGGCGCGAACCGGTGTTCCGCCACCGCTGAGCCGCGCCCAAAATCGTCCGATCCGACGACGCCCGCCGTATCCTGGGGGCCAACAATTCCCCGAGTCACACCCAGCCCCAGGAGAACCCATGCCCGAAGCCTATATCGTCGCCGCCGCCCGCACCGCTGGAGGCCGCCGCAACGGCCGCCTGGCCGGCTGGCATCCCGCCGACCTCGCCGCGCAGGTGCTCGACGCGCTGGTCGCGCGCACCGACGTCGATCCCGCCGCCATCGAGGACGTCATCATGGGCTGCGTCGGCCAGGCCGGCGAGCAGTCCTCGAACATCGCGCGCAACGCGGTGCTGGCCTCGCGCCTGCCCGAGTCGGTGCCGGCCACCTCGGTCGACCGCCAGTGCGGCTCGTCGCAGCAGGCGCTGCATTTCGCGGCCCAGGCCGTGATGTCGGGCAGCATGGACGTCGCGATCGCGGCCGGCGTCGAGAGCATGACGCGCGTGCCCATGGGCCTGCCGACCACCTTGCCGCTGAAGAACGGCCTGGGCTTCTATGTCAGCCCCGGCATGCAGAAGCGCTATCCCGGCGTCGAGTTCAGCCAGTTCACGGGCGCCGAGATGATCGCCGCCAACTACGGCATCGCGCGCGCCGAGCTCGATGCCTATGCGCTGCGCAGCCACCAGCTCGCGGCCGCGGCCACGCGCGCCGGCCACTTCGAGCGCGAGATCGTGCCGGTGGCGGTGCGGCTGGCCGATGGCAGCGAGCCCGGCGAGATGCACCTGGCCGACGAGGGCATCCGCGGCGACGCGACGCTCGAGAGCATCGGCGCGGTCAAGCTGATCGCCGAGGGCGGGCGCGTGACGGCCGCGACCGCGAGCCAGATCTGCGACGGTGCCAGCGGCGTGATGGTGGTCAACGAGCGCGGCCTCAAGACCTTCGGCCTGAAGCCGCTCGCGCGCATCCACCACATGAGCGTGATGGGCCACGACCCGGTGATCATGCTCGAGGCACCGATCCCGGCCACGCAGCGCGCGCTGCGGAAGGCCGGCATGAAGATCTCCGACATCGACCTGTTCGAGGTCAACGAGGCCTTCGCGCCGGTGCCGCTGGCCTGGCTGCAGGTGACGGGCGCCGATCCCGAGCGGCTCAACGTCCACGGCGGCGCCATCGCGCTCGGCCATCCGCTGGGCGCCTCGGGCACCAAGCTCATGACCACGCTCGTGCATGCGCTGGGCCAGCGCGGCAAGCGCTACGGGCTGCAGACCATGTGCGAGGGTGGCGGCATGGCGAACGTGACGATCGTCGAGCGGCTCTGAGGCGCGAGAGAAAGCGGATACCGGACGCAGAGGACGCGAAGGTTTCGCGAAGGACGCCAAAGGAAACCCCAAAAGGTGGGCTGCCGTTGGGCAACCGCTCATGGCCTTGCGGGCCTTGTTCGGGGTGCAATGGCCGCCGAAGCACGGCCCCATCATTTCGGCTGTTTTTTCGCGTCCTTCGCGAAACCTTCGCGTCCTCTGCGTCCGGATGTCCGCCTCCCCGAATCCCGGCAGAAAAAGGAGACACCCATGTTCGGATTGATGCAGGACCGCCCGCTCTTGATCTCGTCGCTGATCGAGCATGCCGCCACCTTCCACCCGCACACCGAGATCGTGGTGCGCAGCGTCGAAGGACCGATCGTGCGCACCGACTACGACGCGGTGCACCGGCGCGCGAAGCAGGTGGCCCACGCGATGGCGCAGCTCGGCATCGCCCCCGGCGACCGCGTGGGCACGCTGGCCTGGAACACGCACCGGCACCTGGCGCTGTACTTCGGCGTGTCGGGCGCGGGCGCGGTGCTGCACACCGTCAACCCGCGGCTCTTTCCCGAGCAGATCGACTACATCGTGAACCATGCCGAAGACAAGGTGCTGTTCTTCGACACCAGCTTCGCGCCGCTGGTCGAGAAGCTCGCGCCGGGCCTGCGCTCGGTGCGCGCCTTCATCGCGATGACCGACCGCGCCCACATGCCGGCCATCGACGTGCCGAACCTGCTGTGCTTCGACGAGCTGATCGATGCGCAGGGCGAGGACTACGACTGGCCCGTGTTCGACGAGCGCACGGCCTCGTCGCTGTGCTACACCTCGGGCACCACGGGCAATCCCAAGGGCGTGCTCTATTCGCACCGCTCGACCGTGCTGCACTCGCTGATGGAGTGCACGCCCGACACCTTCGGCGTGAACTCGGGCATGACCCTGCTGCTCGCGGTGCCGATGTTCCATGCCAATGCCTGGGGCATGCCGTACGCGGCGGCGATGGCCGGCGTCAAGCTGGTGATGCCCGGCCCGCATCTCGACGCGCAGAACCTCTACGAGCTGATGCGCGACGAGAAGGTCAGCATCTCGCAGGCCGTGCCCACGGTGTGGCTGATGCTGTTCCAGTACTTCGATGCCCATCCCGAACTCGATCCGCGCGCGCTGGGCCTCAAGCGCATCGGCCTCGGCGGCGCCGCCACGCCGCGCAGCATGATCGAGCGCTTCGAGCGCGACTTCGGCGCCGACTTCGTGCAGGGCTGGGGCATGACGGAGACCAGCCCGATCGGCGTGATCGGCAACCTGCTGCCCAAGCATGCGGCCTTGAGCGAGGACGAGAAGATCGGCATCAAGATGAAGCAGGGCCGCGGCGTCTGGGGCGTGGCGCTCAAGATCGTCGGCGAGGACGGCCGGCGCCTGCCGCACGACGGCAAGGCCTTCGGCCACCTGCATGTGCGCGGGCCGTGGATCGCGAGCGGCTACTTCCGCGGCGAGGGCGGCAGCGTGCTCGATGCCGAGGGCTTCTTCCCGACCGGCGACGTGGCCACCATCGATGCCGACGGCTATGTGCAGCTGGTCGACCGCGCGAAGGACGTGATCAAGTCGGGCGGCGAATGGATCTCGTCGATCGACCTCGAGAACGCGGCCAGCGCCCATCCGGCGGTGGCCGAGGCCGCGGTCATCGGCATCCCGCATCCGAAGTGGACCGAGCGGCCGCTGCTCATCGTGGTGAAGCGGCCCGGCAGCGAAGTGACCGCTTCGCAGCTGCGCGATTTCCTCGCGCAGCGCGTTGTCAAGTGGTGGCTGCCCGAGGATGTGGTCTTCGTCGACAGCCTGCCGCATACGGCCACCGGAAAGTTGCTCAAGACCCGCCTGCGGGAAATGTTCAAGGGATATGTCGCGGCCAAGTCGGTTTGATGACTTGTTCGATTTTTCTGTGGACAACTCTGTGGGTTGTGCGGGGAGCGGATTCGCGAAGCGAGGATTGGCGGGGCTTCCCGCCACATTGCCTGTTGAATAGGCAGGGGTGCGCGGGCGTGCAAAAAAGACTGCGCCACCTCGCGGTTCCGTCCGAAAAATCGTGGTAGAGCGACGGAAATCCGGGGGCGGTTTCAGCGCTGCAGTGCATCACGCAAGAAGGCGAGCATGCGTGGCCACGATGCACTGCGCGCCCGCGCATTGCCCTCGGGCGTGCCGCCCATGTCCATCGTTTCGCCGGATATCGCATGGACCGAGCGCGTCATGGTGGTCGGCGCGTTCGGCCACGCGATCGAATGGCCGGCGCGAGGGTAGCTCAGGTGCTCGGCGCGGTGCGGAAATCTTTTCTCGAGCAGGCGTTGCAGCGCGAAGTCGGCGAGATCGGTCGAGGGCCACAGGCCATCGGCCTCGCCCGAGATCAGCAGCACCGGGCCGTTGATGTTCTCGACCCGTATCGCGGTCTGCTCCACCAGCGCGGGATCGCGCAGCGGGATCAGGTACCAGTCGAAGCCGTCTTCTCGCGCAAGGCCCTTGGCGACGGCTTCATCCCACTGCGCATGCGTGAGCGTCGAGGCGAAAGCGATCTCCTGGCCGTCCAGCGTCCATGCGCCATGGCCGCTCGCGGGATAGGCGGGCCACACGATGCCGCTGGGCACATAGCCGATCACGCAGCCGATGGCGGGAAAGTGCGCGCCGAGCAGCAGCGCGAGTTCGCCGCCGCGCGACACGCCCACGGTGCCGATGCGGTCGGCTCGCACGCCGGGCTGTTCGGCCAGCCATTCGAGCGCCGTGCCGAAGTACTCGAGCGGAATGCGGTCGAGCGTGGGCGGCAGGCCCTCGGCCGCGAAGTAGGCCAGCGCCAGCGCGGCGAAGCCATGCGAGGCGAGCAGCGCGGCCATCTCCTGCGACCACGCCAGGCCGCCGTTCGATCCGCCGAGCACGAGCACGGCCGGATGCGGACCCGCGCCCGCGGGTTCGAACAACCGGCCGACCAGGCCGCGTTCCCTGACCTCCCTTTGGCGCACGCCGTCGCCGACATACACGCGGCGGATCGAGGCCGCGATCGAAGCCTCGTCGTTGCCGCGCACTGCGCGGAGCGTGGCGGTCAGCGGATCTTCGCTCAGGCCCACGATGCCGCCGACGCGCTCGGGCGGCACCGGCGCACGCGACCAGAACAGGCCCATCGCGTCGACGCCTTGGTAGCTGCCCGCGACCGGCGACTGGCGCGTGGCATCGACCGTGCCGTTGGCATCGGCCACGAAGAAGGCTTCGGACTGCAGCACCTCGTGTCCGAAGCGGCTGCTCAGTTGGAGCGCGACGCGCTCGCCGGGTGCGAGACCGCGCAGGCGGATCTCCAGCGATTGGTCGACGAGGCACTGCGATGGCAGGGGATCGAATTTCATGCCCGCATTCTCCCCGCGCCACCTTCGGCGCACCTTCAGAAGAACTCGTCGAGCAGGCAGTAGAACGCGATGCGCTCGGCATCCGGCGCGATGCCGTAGCGTTCGAAGAAGGGCGCGGTCCAGGCCTCGCCGAGGTTGAAGCCGATGCTGCGCGCGGCCAGCGCGAGGTCCTGCCAGCGGTCGGCCACGCCGACGCGGCCACAGTCGATGAAGCCCGTGAAGCCGTCGGCCGTTGCCATCAGGTTCGGCAGGCAGGCATCGCCGTGGGTCACGACGAGGTCTTCGCTCGCGGGCCGCGTCGCGCGCAGTCGCTCGAACAGATCGAGGGCGGTCCAGCCCGCGCGCTCGTCGTCGAAATCGCTCTCGTCGACCAGGCCGGCCACGGCGCGCGCGTGCGCGTCCTCGATCCGTTGTGCCAGGCGATGGTCGAAAGGGCAGGTGGCGACCGGCACCCGGTGCAGCAGGCGCAGCGCATCGGCCATGTGCACGACGATCTCGCCCGGGCGGAACGGGCCCGATGTGAGATCGCGGCCCGGCACGGCGCTCATCAGCAGCCAATGGCGATCGTGTTCGAGGGCCTGGTCGAGCACCGCGGGCGCGGGCAGGTCCTGGCGCGCGAGCCATTCGAGCCGCGCGATCTCGCCCGGCAGTTCAGCGAGGGGCGCCACGGGCTCGGACTTGAGGAACAGGAGCTCGCCATCGGCGGTCTCGATGCGAAACACATCGGCGCCCAATTCGCCGATCGTCTGGCGCTGCCAGTGGGCATCGGCCAGGCGGGCGCGCCAGGCGTGAGGAAAAGGGGGCAGCGGATTCAAGCGCGAAGGACTCCAGGGCGTGGCGCGGATGGCGCGGCACGCATCGTCGTCGCTCGCGCCCGCCTTTTCAAGCAAGCCACCACCGGCCCGCGGGCCGTTGCGCGCTAGTCCTTCTTCGGCGCGTCGGCGGCGTCCTCTTCCGCGTGGCCCAGCACGATCTGGCCCTCGGTGACGAAGCGGTCGAACTCGATGCGCGGGATCGCGGCGGTCAGCGGATTGCCGTCCTCGGTCCAGGTCAGCACCACGCTGTCGTCCGCGACCAGCGCCTGGCAGACGCCTTCGGGAATGCGGATCTGCGGGCCATCGCCCGCGCGGAACTCGACCACGCCGGCGATGCGGGCGTCGAGGCGTGAAGTGGCGGTGGTATTCATGGTCGTGGAGGTCCTCGGGTTGGAAGTCCAAAGCCTCGCCGAAGGCAGGGGGAGGCCGGCGTGGGACGACATCGCCGATGCGCGCAGGCGCAGCGTCGCGAGGCCTTTGGTGTTGTAGGCGGATTCCTGCACGGGGACGCGAAATCGTCCTCGCAAAAGCTGGCGCGCGGCGCGCTCTAGTCGGCGCGACGAAACAAGATGCAACCCGCTGGAGACAAGAGAGATGAACTTCGAAGGAATCTATTGCTTCGACACCGCCACGGTGCGCTTCGCGTTCTACCCGCATGGTCCGCAGGGCCAGCGCGTGCTGGCCGAGATCACGGAAGACGCGCTGCACGATGAATTCGGCGTGCGCGAGGGCGGCCCCCAGTTGCTCGAGGCCTGCCGCGCCTACTTCGACGCGATCGAGGCCAAGGCCCGGGAACGCTACCGCGACGAGCCGCGCTGCCTGATCTCGCTGACCTCGGAAGACTTCATCCGCATTCCCCGCTGAGGCGGGCGCCCTCGCGGCGACGGCCCAGGGCGCGTGTTGTCCTACGCGCCAGGGCGGGCCGCTTTCCAGAATGGATGGATGCACCGAGTGCTTTCCCTTTCTGGAAGGAGAACCCCATGGCCTCGAAGACCGACACCCGCGACCCCAAGGACACCAGCAAGCCCTTTCCGTTTCCCACCGCCGAGTCGCACGGCAAGCCCGCCCCCGAACACGACAAGCCCACCCACGAGGCACCGAGCGAGGACGCGCTCGACAGCGGCGTGGAAGAGTCCTTTCCCGCCAGCGACCCGGTGTCGGTGACGGTCACCAAGGTCAAGCTGCCGCCGGGCAAGGCCGACTCCTGATCCGGGCCATCGCTTCCGGACTACGCGCACAAGCGCTGGCGGCGACTGTCGGGTAGCCGGACCGATCCCGAAGATCGGCTCACGATGCCACAGACCGCCGCCACAGCCACACTCTCTCGCGAGGCGGACCGCACCGACGCCGCCTCCGTTCCCCAAGGCCTCTGGCGCCGCTGCAAGCGTTGGGCGTTGCCCGCGCTCGGCATCGTGGTGCTGGGCCTCCTGCTCTCGCATGCGCACAAGGTCGATTGGGCCGGCGCCTGGCATGCGCTGCAGCGCTATCCGCTCGGGCTGCTGCTCGGCGTGCTCGCGCTCTCGACCGCCAGCCATGCGCTCTACGGCTGCTTCGACCTGCTCGGCCGGCTGCACACGCGTCACAAGCTCGGCGCGCTGCGCACCTGGGCCATCGCGGTCACGAGCTATGCCTTCAACCTGAACCTGGGCTCGCTGGTGGGCGGCGTGGCGATGCGCGCGCGGCTCTATGCGCGCGCGGGCCTCGACGAGGCCACGGTGGCGCAGATCGTGGGCGTGAGCCTCGCCACCAACTGGCTGGGCTACGGCCTGCTGGCAGGCGGCCTGTTCGCCGCCGGCGCGATCGATCCGCCGCGCGAGGCGCACCTGGGCGTGATCGCGTTCCGCGCGCTCGGCGTGCTGATGATCGCGCTGGCCATCGGCTACGTGATCGCCTGCGGCGTCGCGCGCGGCAAGCGCTGGACCCTGCGCGGGCGCAACGTGCAATTGCCCTCGGCGCGGCTCGCGCTGCTGCAGATCTCGCTGTCGGCCTGCAACTGGGCGCTGATGGGCGCGGCGATGTACCTGCTGCTTGGGCAGAAGGTGCCGTACGCGACCACGCTGTCGGTGTTGATGGCGGCCTCGATCGTGGGCGTGTTCACGCCCATTCCCGCCGGGCTCGGCGTGCTCGAGGCCGTGTACCTCGCGCTGCTGTCGGGCAGCGTGCGGCAGGGCACGCTGATGGGCGCGGTGCTGGCCTACCGCGCGCTCTACTACCTGCTGCCGCTGGGCGGCGGGGTGCTGATGTACCTGCTGCTCGAGCGCCATGCGTCGAGCCATCCGGCCGCGGCCGAGGCGGGTTGAACGCGGCGGTGTGCGCCTCGGCTTGTGCGCGCAAGGGGCGGCTTCCTACGTCCGCAGCCGCATGGCGGGCGCAGCGTGGTTCCAGGTGGTCATCGCCGGCCCGTGGCGAGCCTTCCGATGGCCTTGTCCTCCCATTGCAGATCGCGAGGTCCGGCATGCATTCCATTTCGACGCTCCGCCATTCGTCCCGGGGACGGGCCCGCGCGATCGCGTGCGCCATCGTGCTCGGCGGCGTGGCATCCACGCCCACGGCCTTCGCGGCCGAACCTGCCGTGCAGGTCGCCCAGGCCGGCGCGCTCAGCGCACCCGACCGCAGCCTGATGAACCTGGCCGCCGGCGCCGGGCTCTACGAGGTCGAGGTCTCGAAGCTCGCCGCCTCGAAGGCCGTGAGCGCGGACGTGAAGGACTACGCGCTGATGCTCGCGAAGCATCACGGCGAATCGAACGAGACACTGCGCCGGCTGGCCGCGCGCAAGTCGGTGCCGCTGGTGGCCGAGATCCCGGCCGACAAGAAGGCGCGCATCGAGGCGCTGCAGGGCCTGTCGGGCGAGGGTTTCGACCGGGCCTATGTGGACCGCGTGGGCATCCAGGACCACGAGGCCGACATCCGCCTGTTCGAGAACATGGCGCGCGACGCCAACGATGCCGACCTGCGCGCCTTCGCCGAGAAGACGCTGCCGGCACTCAAGGAGCACCTGAACGCCGCCAAGACGATGGCGGGCAACCGGCGGCAGGCGCCGGCATCGCAGTGACACCCGCTCCCGCATGGCGCGCACCGCCGCACTGAAGCGCTACCAGGCCAAGCGCAATTTCGACATCACGCCCGAGCCCGCCGGGGGCGGCGAGTCGCTGCCCGGCGCATTGCAGTTCGTGGTGCAGAAGCACTGGGCGCGCAGCCTCCACTACGACTTCCGCATCGAGATCGACGGCACCATGAAGAGCTGGGCCGTGCCCAAGGGACCGAGCTACGACCCGCATGACAAGCGCATGGCGATGCATGTGGAGGACCACCCGGTGTCGTACAACGCCTTCGAGGGCGAGATTCCCGCGAAGCAGTACGGCGCGGGCAAGGTGATCGTCTGGGACAAGGGCTTCTGGGTGCCGCTGGGCAATGTGCGCAAGGACTACCGCGCGGGCCACATCAAGTTCGAGCTGCATGGCCACAAGCTGCGCGGGCGCTGGGCGCTGGTGCGCATGAAGGCGCGCAAGGAGGGCAGCGGCGATCCGTGGCTGCTGATCAAGGAGCGCGACGAGTTCGCGCGCGAGGCCGCGGAATTCAGCGTGGTCGACCAGTTCCCCGACAGCGTGGCCGCGCTCGCGATGCCGCGGGCGAGCACAGTGTCGAAGCCCGCCGCGAAGAAGGCGGCGCGAAAGCGTTCCGAGTGGCCCGAAGAAGCCGTCGAGGCAGAGCCTCCGCCCAAGCTCGCGCCGGTGCTCGCCACGCTGGTCGACGGGCCGCCGCCCGATCCGGGCGACTGGGTCTACGAGATCAAGTTCGACGGCTACCGGCTGCTCGCGCGCATCGAGGGCAAGACGGTGCGCCTGTTCACGCGCAACGGCCATGACTGGAGCGATCGCATGCCGCACCTGGTGCGCGCGATCCAGCGCATGAAGCTGAAGCCGGGCTGGCTCGACGGCGAGATCGTGGTGCTCGACGAGGCCGGCCGCACCGACTTCCAGGCGCTGCAGAGCGCCTTCGACAGCACGCGGACCCAGGACATCGTCTATTTCCTGTTCGACCTGCCGTACTACGACGGTCACGACCTGCGCGCCGTGCCGCTGGTCGAGCGGCGCGCGCTGCTCGAGCGGCTGCTCGCCGATCCGCCGCCCGAGATCCGCTTCAGCGCGGTCTTCGACGCACCGCCCGAGGACATCGTGGCCTCGGCCTGCCGCATCGGGCTCGAGGGCGTGATCGGCAAGCGGCGCGGCAGCGCCTACCGCTCGCGCCGTTCGCCCGACTGGATCAAGCTCAAGTGCGCGCGCAGGCAGGAGTTCGTGGTCGCCGGCTACACCGACCCGCAGGGCTCGCGCACGGGCTTCGGCTCGCTGCTGCTCGGCGTGCATGACGAACACGGCGAGCTGGTGTTCGCGGGCGGCGTGGGCACGGGCTTCAACGAGCGTTCGCTGGCCGAGATCTTCGCGCGGCTGAAGCCCCTGGCCATCGACCAACGTCCGTTCAAGCGGCGCATCGAGAACGAGCGCCGCGCGCACTGGGTGAAGCCGGTGCTGGTGGCCGAGGTCACGTTCTCCGAGTGGACGCAGGACGGCCATGTGCGCCACCCGGTGTTCCATGCGTTGCGCAGCGACAAGCCCGCGAAGCAGATCGTGCGCGAGGCGCCGGTGCCCGCGCGCGCGGCGGACCGGGAGCAGGCGAAGACCCAGACGAAAGGGCCGGCCGCCACCTTGCCCGCGAACTTCAAGGTCTCGCATGCCGAGCGCGTGGTCGATGCGTCGAGCGGCATCACCAAGGTCGAGGTGGTGCGCTTCTACGGCCTGGTCGCGCCGCTGATGATGGAGCACCTGCGCGGCCGGCCGGTGTCGCTGGTGCGCGCGCCGCGCGGCATCGGCGGGCAGCTGTTCTTCCAGAAGCACCTCGAGGACGGCAGCATCGAGGGCATCCGCCAGCTCGATGCCGCGCTGTGGCCCGCGCATCCCGCGCTGATCGAGGTGGCGGCCGCGCTCGGCCTGCCGGGCGCGGCACAGATGAACGTGATCGAGCTGCACACCTGGAACGCCGTCAAGTCCGCGATCGACAAGCCCGACCGCATGACCTTCGACCTCGACCCCGGCGAGGGCGTCGACTGGCCCGCGATGCTGCAGGCCGTGGAGCTGATGCGCGTGATCCTGGTCGAGCTCGGGCTCGTGCCCTTCTGCAAGACCAGTGGCGGCAAGGGCCTGCACGTGGTGGTGCCGCTGCGCCGCGTGCATGGCTGGGACGTGGTGAAGGATTTCTCGCAGGCCATCGTGCGCCACATGGCGCGCACCTTGCCGCAACTCTTCGTGGCGAAGAGCGGACCCTCGAACCGCGTGGGCCGCATCTTCATCGACTACCTGCGCAACGGCTTCGGCGCCACCACGGTCAGCGCCTGGTCGCTGCGCGCGCGGCCGGGCATGGGCGTGTCGGTGCCGGTGGCGTGGGACGAGGTGCTCGACCTGCGCGGCGGCGACCACTGGACCTTGCGCGACATCCATACGAGGCTCGATCGCGGCAATGCGCCGTGGGAGGGCTATGCGAAGGCGGCGCGCAGTCCGAATGCGGCGATGAAGATGCTCGGCTTCGATGCGAAGAAGGCCGGTGGCCGCGGGCGTTGACGCGCGGGTCCCGCGCGATCAGAAGGCGTGCCGGATGCCGACGTCGTAGCCGGTCGCGCCGCGCGGCTCCATGCCGCCCTTGGTGACGTAGGCCGCCTGCGGAAAGATCGCCGGCAGGCTCAGCACCAGCGGGGTGACACCCATCACGCCGGGGTTGTTGTGGCCGTCGCGGATGGCGATGCGCGCCACCGTCGCATAGAGCGCGGTGCGCCTGGACAGGTTGTGCACGTAGCCCAGCGCCAGCTTGTCGACCGAGGCGTTGCCGCCGGGCACGCCGTTGCCGTTGCCGAAATTCACGCGCGCGAACGAGGCGCGCACGATGCCCGGCCCCACCGGCATGTTCAGGCCGGCGACGAAGCCGTCGTAGCGGTCGGTGGCCCGGCTGCCGAACAGGCCGGCGTCGTCGCGCGCATTCCGCACGCGCGACCATTCGCCGAGCAGCTTCACCGCGCCGAAGTCGTAGGAGCCGCCGAGGTTCAGGCTCCTGATCTTCTCGCCGCGGGGCGCGGCGCTCACGAGCGTGCTCTCGCCGTAGCCCAGCGCCACGTCGGCCGGACCGTCGGTCCATCCCACGCGCGCGCCGGCATAGCGGCCGCGCCCGGACGGGCTGTCGCTCGCGTCGCTCGCCTTCACGTTCTCGTGGAAGGCGTACTGCACCTGGCCGTAGAAGCCGCCGAGCCCCGGCGGCAGGAAGTAGCTGAGGGCGTTGCTGGTGCGCAGGTAGCTGTCGGTGCCGGCGGAGAGAACGCCGTTGAGCAGGCCGCCGGTGGCGAGTGCCCGCGAGGCGGCGAGGTTGCTGTTGACCACGGCGATCAGGTTGGTGCCGACGCCATTGACGCCGAAGGGGTCGAACACGCCGTCGTTCCAGAACGAGGCGGTGTAGTCGCGGCCCAGGCGCAGCTCGCCGAACGATCCCGAGAGGCTCAGGGTGGAACGGCGGCCGAAGTTGCCGATGCCGCCGCCGTTGTCGTTGGCCAGCGGCGCCTCGAGCCAGAAGCCGGCCGCGAGGCCGCCGCCCAGGTCCTCGGTGCCGCGAAAGCCCAGCCGGCTGGACGCGTAGCCCGAGGGCGAGAGCGCGGTCTGGCTCTGCCTGACCTGGCGCGGCGCTGCGAGGCCCCAGGACCGGCTGCGGGTGCTGTAGTGGCTGATGCCGGCGTCGACGACGCCGAACACGGTGAGGGCGGATTGCGCGGCGGCACCGCCCGTGGCGGCCAGCAGCGACAGGGCCAGCGTGGTGGTCTTCATGGCGGGCTTCCTCAGGGGACCAGCACGGTCGATCCGGCCGTCTGGCGCGACTCGAGCGCGCGATGGGCCTGCGCCGCATCGGCGAGCGCGAAGCTGCGTTGCGGCTCGCTGACGATGCGCCCGGCCAGCACGTGGTCGAACAGCTCGCGCGCCATCTCGAGCATGTGGGCGCGCGGCTGGATGTAGTGCGCCATCGCCGGCCGCGTCATCCACAGCGAGCCCTTGGCCGCGAGCAGCTGCGAGTCGATCACCACCGATCCCGAGGAGGTGCCGTTGCTGACCAGCGTGCCGCGCGGCTGCAGGCAGTCCAGCGAATCCATCAACGTGTCCTTGCCCACCGAGTCGTAGACCACCGGCACGCCGCGGCCGCCGGTGATCTCGCGCACGCGCTCGACGGTGTTCTCGCGCGCGGTCACGATGACGTGGGCGCAGCCGGCGGCCCGGGCGAGCGCCGCCTTCTCGTCGGTGCCGACGGTGCCGATCATCGTGACGCCCAGGGCGCGCGCCCACTGGCAGGCGATCAGGCCGACGCCGCCGGCGGCCGCGTGGTAGAGGATGGTCTCGCCGGCCTGCAGCGGACGGACCTGGCGGAACAGGTACTGCGCCGTCATGCCCTTCATCATCAGCGTGGCGGCGGTGCGATCGGGGAGGCCCTCGGGCAGCGGGATCAGCACTGCGGCGGGCATCACGCGGACCTGCGAGTAGGCGCCCTGCGGACCGATGAGATAACCCACGCGATCCCCGGCCTTGACCTCCGTCACGCCGGGGCCGACGGCCTCCACCACGCCGACCGCGTCCGAACCCAGCCCGTCGGGCAGCGCCAGCGGATAGCGGCCGGTGCGGAAGTAGATGTCGATGAAGTTGACCGCGATGAAGCTGTGGCGCACGCGCGCCTGGCCGGGACCGGGGTCTGCGACCTCGACGTTCTCGAGCCGCAGGACCTCGGGACCGCCGGTCTCGTGGAAGCGGATGGCTTGGGGCATGGCGATGTCTCCTCGTTGTTCTGGATGGTCTTCAGTTCAGGCGGATGTCGTAGCGCTTGACGATGCCGGCGTTGCGGGTGAACTCCTCGCGCAGTGCCTCCTGCGCCTGCGCGGGCGTGCGGTCCGCCATCGGCTCGAAGCCGGCGTTGGCCACGCTTGCGCGCACCGCCGGGTTGGCCGCGACCTTGCGCAGCACCGCGTGGATCTTCTCGACCAGCGGCGCCGGCATCTGCGAGGACGCGATCACGCCGGTCCAGTTGGCGAAGTCGAGCGCCGGGTAGCCCAGCTCGGCGAAGGTGGGCACGGCGGGAAATTCGGGCAGCCGGGCCTGGGTCGCGACCGCCAGCAGCCGCACCCGGTTGGCGGCGATCAGCGGCCGGGCCGTGACCGAGCCGTCGAACATCAGCGGCACCTGGCCGCCCATGACCTGCGCCAGCGCGGGCGCGGAACCGGGGTAGGGCACGTGCTGCATGTCGAGCCCGGCCGCCTGGTTGAGGATGGCGCCCGCGTACTGCGAGGCCGTGCCCGCGCTGTAGGAGGCGTAGGAGACCTGGCCCGGATGGGCCTTCACATAGGCGATCGCCTCCTTCGCATCCCTGGCCGGGAACTGCGGCGAGGCGATCAGCAGCAGCGAGGAGCGCGCCATCAGCGCGACCGGCTGCACGTCCTTGAGCGGATCGAAGCCGCCCTTGAGCACGTGCGGCACCTCGGTGAGCACGTTGCTGGCGGTCATCATCAGCGTCTGGCCGTCGGCCGGCTGGGACAACAGGTACTTGACGGCGATCGCCCCGCCGGCGCCCGGCCTGTTCTCGACCACCACCGGCTGGCCGATGTCGCGCGAGAGCTGGTCGCCCACGATGCGCGCGAGCACGTCGATGGTGCCGCCCGGCGGCGCGGGGACGATCATCTTGACCGGCTTGTCGGTGTAGGCCTGGGTCCAGGGCGAGCCCAGCGCCGACGCGGCGGCGACGAGCAGGGCGGCGAGGTGCGTGAGGCGCGGCATGGCTGCTCCGGTGCGTGGAGGTTCAGGCGGCCTTGCGCAGGAAGCCCTGCTGGCCGCCGTTGCGGTTGGGCGCGAAGCCGTTGGCCCGCAGCGTCTCTTCCACCGTGTCGTGGAACACGCCGATCCGCGAGATCTCGCGCGCCTGTTGCGCGGTGGCGATCGGGCGGCCGAATTCGCGCGCGATGCGCACCAGCTGCTCGACCTGCGCGGCGGTGCCGATCTTGGCGGTGCGCGACTGGTTCCAGAGGTTGTCCTCGGTTCCGCAGCGCACGTGCAGGCCCATGGCGATGCCCATCATGTTGACCGGCAGCACGTTGAGCACCGAACTCTCCACCGTGAGCACCGCGCCGTCGGGCACCGCGCGCACGAAGTTCGCGAGGTTGTAGATGTTCGGCGCGTCCATGCCGCCGCCGATCGCGACCCAGTTGAGCACCAGCGGGCCCTTGTAGATGCCGCGGCGCATCAGCCGCTCGACCGACTCGAAGCTGTTGATGTTGTAGCACTGGAAGGCGCTCTGGATGCCCGCGGCGCTGAGGCGGCGGATGTGCTCCTCGGCCCAGCCCGGTTGCGCCGGCACCGTCATCTCCTTGTAGGCATTGAAGACGACCGGGTCCTCCATCGAGGTGCCGCGAATGTCGCGCAGGTCGAACTGCTCGAGGATGTTCATCTGCGAGGTGTTGACCGTCACCGTGACCTGGTCCGGCTTGGGGTCGAGCTCGGCCAGCATGTGGCGCGTGTCGTCCGACAGCCACTTGGCGGCAGCGCCCTCGCTTTCGGGCGCGAACGAGATCGAGCCGCCGACCTGGATGATCATCTCGGGCACGCGGGCCCGCACGCCGGCGATCAGCTCGTTGAACTTCGACAGGCGCTTGGAACCCTTGCCGTCGAGTTCGCGCACGTGCAGGTGCAGCACGGTGGCGCCGGCTTCGTAGCAGTCCACCGCCTTCTGCACCTGCTCCTCCATCGTCACGGCGATCTCGCCCGGGAAGTCCGAGGGCAGCCAGGATGGCGCGTAGGGGGCGGCGGTGATGATCAGCGGCTGCTGGTTTTCGGGGAACAGGTGACCGTCTAGGAAATTCATCGAGGGCTCCGGGGATGCGGGTGGTGCGAAGGGGGAAAAGGCGGGTCAGGCGGTCGGCGTGCCGACGATGCCGGCGCGTTCCATCTTGCGGTGGCAGGGCGGGTAGTCCATCACCGCGTAGTGCTGCGTGGCGCGGTTGTCCCAGATCGCCACACTGTCGGGCTGCCAGCGCCAGCGCACCTGGTATTCGGGGATGGCGGCCTGGTTGACGAGGTACTGCAGCAGCGCCGACGCGCCCTGCGTGAAATCCTGGCCGTAGCGCACGTTGGCGGGCGTGTGGAAGTTGGTGAAGTGCGTCGTGAAGCCGTTGACGTACAGCACCCGCTCGCCCGTCTCGGGATGGACGCGCACCACGGGATGCTCCGCATCGGGGTAGCGGGCCTTGAGCGCGAGGCGCTGCGCGATCGGCATTGCCGCGCCGAAGGTGCATTCGATGCTGTGGCGGGCGCGCAGCGGCGCGATCAGTGCCTTCACGTGCTCGGGCAGGCGCTCGTAGGCCAGCGCCATGTTGGCCCACATCGTGTCGCCGCCCACGGGCGGGCACTCGACGCAGCGCAGCACGCAGCCCATCGGCGGCGTCTCGCGCCAGCTGGCGTCGGTGTGCCAGCTGTTCTCGTAGCGGTCGTTGGGCGCGTCCGGCGTCTTGTAGATGCGCACCAGCCCCGGGTGCTCCGGATCGCTGCCGGCGACCGGGTGGTCCTCCAGTTCGCCGAAGCGCCGCGCGAAGGCGACGTGCTCGGCCCGGCTGATCTTCTGATCGCGCAGGAACAGCACCTTGTGCCGCAGCAGCAGCGCCCGGATTTCCTCGAACAGGCCGTCGTCCCGGGCCGCATCGGCCAGGCTGATGCCATCGAGCCGCGCGCCGATGGCGCAGGTCAACGCTTCGATCCGCATGTCTTGTCTCCGTGCTTTTTCTTGGGTCTTTCCGCCCCGGCCTCCGGGGTGCGGGCATGGGGGCGACTGTAGGAGCGAGGGGGCGGCGCCGCTTTGCATTCCGTGCCATTCGCTGTGCATTTGGTGCCAGAATTTCCGCCACCCTGGAAAGGCCCGGCATGACGGCACTGATTCGCGCGGCGGCGCTGACGAACTTCTCGGAGGTTGCGCAGGAACTCGGTCACGACCCCGGCGCGGCGCTGCGCAGGGCGGGACTGCGCGCACGGATGGTCCGCGAGCCGGACCAGTTGATCGAGGCCGATCGCGTGGCCCGCCTGCTCGAGGACGCGGCGCGCGACACGGCCTGCGAGTCCTTCGGCCTGCGCATTGCCGCGCGGCGCCAGCTATCGAACTTCGGGGTGGTCAGCCTGCTGCTGATGCACCAGCCGACGCTGCGGCAGGTGCTGCTCACGCTGATCGAGCACCTGCACCTGCTCAACGAAAGGCTGGCGATCCAGGTGGAGGATGTCGGCAAGCTGGTGCTGCTGCGCGAGGAACTGGTCATGTCCATGCCGGCCCGGCAGTCGATCGAGCTGGCGATCGGCGTGCTCTACCGGATGTGCGCGGCGCTGCTGGGCGACCGGTGGCGGCCCGCCAGCGTGAGCTTCACCCACGGGCCGCCCGCCGACGCGGCCTTTCACCGCCGCTTCTTCCAATGCCCGGTCGAGTTCGACGGCAGTTTCAACGGGCTGGTCTGCCGCGCGGCGGATCTGGACGTGGCCAATCCCGGGGCCGATGCCGTGCTCGCCGCCTATGCGCGCAAGCTGATCGATGCCGTGCCCGGCGAGCGCGAGCGCTCGATCGACCAGGAGGTGCGCAAGGCCATCTACCTGATGCTGCCGGCGGGGCGTGCCACCTGCAAGTCGGTGGCGCAGGGCCTGGGGCTCAGCATGCGCACCCTGCAGCGCCAGCTCGATGCGCGCGAGCTGACCTTCAAGCAACTGGTCAACGACGTGCGCCAGGAACTCGCGCGGCGCTACGTGGCCAATGGCCGCCACAGCTTGGGCGAGGTGGCGGCGATGCTGGGCTACAGCACGCACAGTGCCTTCACCCGGTGGTTCGGCACCCAGTTCGGTTGTTCTCCCGAAGCCTGGCGCGCTACAGCTCGATGAACGCCGAGGTCGCCTTGTTCAGCGCGAGCATGCCCTTGGCCGTGATGCTCTCGACCTGGGCCAGCTGGCGGATCGCGCGGCCTTGCGGGTTGCGCTCCGAAGGGGGAATGAAGGCCGTCACGAGGTCCGCCGCGCGCAGCACGCGCAGCTTGTCGATCTCGGCGGGCGTGTGCACGACGTATGGCAATTTCTGCTCGGCGATGGTCCGAAGAAACTCCATGGGCATATGCCGTCTCCTTGAACGTTGATGGCAATGGGTTCGTGACATTGTGCGCAAAAACTCTTAGGGCAGCCTAAACCCTGCGCCGCTCGTGCCTATGTCAGGTGGTAGTCCGGCAGTACGGAAGCACTCTTTTTCGTAAAGCGTCGCGCGTGGCGCGGCGCTTCGTTTCCAGCGGTGTCGCGAGCGGGCTTTTCTGTTGCGCCGCAGCGTGCGCGCGGCACGTCAGGGCGTCGGCATCGGCCAGGCCGTGGTGTCTGGCGCGACGAGGTGCCACATCACCGGGTCGATGCCCTCGAAGGTGGCGCGGTAGCGCTGCGACAGCCGCCCTTCGCCGGTCACGTCGCGGATCACGATGCCGTCGATGCGCCCCGGGTTGTCGCGGAACACCCTGGCGTAGATCTCGGGATCGGCCTCGCCCGAATCGCCGACCAGCACGAAGCGGCGCTGCGGGAAGTCGGCCAGCAGGCGCGCGATCACGCCGAGCTTGTGGGCGCGCGAATCCTCGTCGCCCGGGATCAGCGTGCGCCAGGTCGTGCTCTCGCGCAGGTGCATGCTGCCCGGCGGAAAACCCGCCTCGCGCACGAACTCCGCCAGCGGCGGATAGAGCTGGATCGGGCTGGCCGACAGGTAGTGGAAGCGCGTGTCGGGCGCACTCGCGAGCGCGCGGTACCAGCCGGCCATGTGGGGCGCGGGCTCGAAGCGGCGCGCGAAGGTGTTGAGCAGCATCTCGCGCCGCTCGCGCACCTGGGTGCGCTTGATGGTGTCGTCGATGTCCGAGATCACCGACAGGCCCTGCGCCGGCACGATCAGCGCGCGGCCGCGGAAACGGTGCAGCAGTTCGCCGGGGCCGGTGACGGCGTGGAACTCGAGCCACTGCTGCGCGGGCGACAGCCGCGGCACCTCGATCACCTGCCGCACGTTCACCCGGCCGTCGGCGCCCGAGGGCGGCATGGTCTTGCGCCCGGGGCTGCCGTCGAATTCCACGTCGAACACCTTGCCGTCCTCCGACTCGGCATGGAACAGCGCGGTGCGCTGGTTGAAGCGCAGCTGCGCGGCCGGCGAGAGCTTCTTGAGGTTGAGACCGAGGTAGCGCGCGAAGGCGGCGTTGAGGCCCCAGCGGCGCTCGCGCTCGTAGACCCAGGCATGGATGTCGACCTCGAGCCGCCCGTCGTCGGTGGGCCGCGCGGTGCCGTTCATGAACAGCGCCTCCTCGTCGGGCTCCATCGGCTCGGCCGCCAGCGCGGGTGCGATGCCGCCGGCCGCCAGCGCCGCGCCGGCCAGCAGCGTGCGCCGGCGCAGCGCCAGTGTCATGCGCCGGCCGTGACGCGCTCGTACGTCACGAAGCTGAAGGCCAGGCCGTCCTTGGCCGACACGTGCGATTCGCGCTGCGTCTCGCGCCAGGCGCTGGCGTCGAGCACCGGCGCGAAGGCATCGCCTTCGTAGTCGCGCGCGATCTCGGTGACCAGCGCGCGGCGCGCGAGGGGCTCGGCCTCGGCATAGATCTGCGCGCCGCCGATCACCCAGACATCGGGCGCCTCGAGCCGCTCGCAGGCCTCGAGCGCCTCGCGCAGGCTGCCCACTCGCTGCGCGCCCTCGGCTTGCCAGCCGGCCTGGCGCGTGACCACGATGTTGCGGCGCCCCGGCAGCGGCCGGAAGCGCGGCGGCAGCGAGTCCCAGGTCTTGCGGCCCATGATGACCGGCGCGCCCAGCGTGCGCGCCTTGAAGTGCGCCATGTCCTCGGGCAGGTGCCAGGGGATGGTGTTGGCGGCGCCGATGACGCCGTTGGCGGCACGCGCGAAGATGAGGTTGAGGTTCATGGCGAGGGGAAGGCGGGTTCGAAGCGGCCCGATTTTGACCGCATCCGCACCCCTTGGCCCCCGCGGACGATCAGACGGCCACCGGCGCCTTGATCGGGTCGTGGTGCCGGTAGTCCTCGAACTCGAAATCCTCGTACCGGTAGTCGAAGATCGAGTCGGGCCGGCGCTTGATGCGCAACGTGGGATAGGGGTAGGGCTCGCGGCTCAGTTGCAGCGCGACCTGCTCGGCGTGGTTGCTGTAGATGTGGCAGTCGCCACCGGTCCAGATGAAGTCGCCGACGTCGAGGTCGCACTGCTGCGCCATCATGTGCGTGAGCAGCGCGTAGCTCGCGATGTTGAAGGGCACGCCGAGGAAGATGTCGGCGCTGCGCTGGTAGAGCTGGCAGCTGAGTCGGCCGCGCTCGCCGTCGTTCTGCGGCGGCGCCACGTAGAACTGGAAGAAGGCGTGGCAGGGCATCAGCGCCATCTTCGAGAGCTCGGCCACGTTCCAGGCGCTCACGATGATGCGGCGCGAATCGGGGTTGGACTTGAGCGTCTTCACGACCTCGGCGATCTGGTCGATGTGGCCGCCGTCGGGCGTGGGCCAGCTGCGCCACTGCACGCCGTACACCGGGCCCAGGTCGCCGTCCTCGCGCGCCCACTCGTCCCAGATGGTGACGCCGCGTTCCTTGAGCCAGTTGTTGTTGCTCGAGCCGGTCAGGAACCACAGCAGCTCCTGGATGATGGACTTCACGTGCACCTTCTTCGTGGTGACCAGCGGGAAGCCCTCGTTGAGGTCGAAGCGCATCTGGTGGCCGAACACGCTCCTGGTGCCGGTGCCGGTGCGGTCGCTCTTGTACACGCCGTGGGTGTCGACGTGGCGCATGAAGTCTTCGTACTGGGAGCGGATGGGGCGTTGGGTCATGGCGGTGAAAACGGCGCGCCCCGGACGGCGGGGCATGGCCCCGAATCTTATTCGGACGCGGACCGGCCCGTCCGGACCCCGGGCGAGCCCTTAAGATGAGAACTATTCTCAACATTCCGCCGCAGCCATCCCGTGTCCGCCCCCGCCATCGACGACAGTCTCCAGGTGCTCTACCGCAGCCATCACGGCTGGCTGCAGGCCTGGCTGCGCCGCCGGCTGGGCTGCGCCGAGGATGCGGCCGACCTCGCGCACGATGCCTTCGTGCGGCTGCTGGCCGCGCGCCCGCCGCAGGCGGCGCCGGTCGAGATGAAGGAGCCGCGGGCCTACCTGACGACGGTGGCGCGCGGCCTGCTGATCGACCGCTTCCGCCGCGCCGACCTCGAGCGCGCCTACCTCGCCGACCTCGCGGCGCTGCCGCCGGCGCTCTATCCCTCGCCCGAGGAGCAGTTGCAGGCGGTGCAGGCGCTGCGCGCGCTCGATGCGCTGCTCGCGAGCCTCACGCCCAAGACCCGCGCCGCCTGGCTGCACAGCCGGCTCGACGGCATGACCCATGCCGAGATCGCGCGGCAACTCGGCGTGTCGGTGCCGCGGGTGCGGCAGTACCTGGCGACGGCCGCGCGCCGCGGCTACGAACTGCGTTTCGGCGTCGCGCTGCCGGCAGCGTCGGCATGAGCGCGCAGGCCTCGGCGTCGCTGCCGGTGTCCGCGGCCGTGCTCGACGCGGCGATCGGCTGGCAGTTGCGCATGGGCTCGGGCGAGGCCGGCGCGCGCGATGCCGAAGGCCTGCGCCGCTGGCTCGACGCCCACGCCGACCACCGGCGCGCCTGGGCCCAGCTCGGCGAGCTCGACGCCCAACTGGCGCCCGCGCGCAGCGAGGCCGTGCGTTCGGCGCTGGTGCGCAGCGGCGCCGCGCGGCGCTGGAAGCAGTCCGCGGGCGTGCTGGGGCTGCTGGCCGCGCTGCTGCTGGGGCTCGGTGCCGTCGACCGCTTCGAGCCGCTGGCCACCCTGAGCGCCGACTACCGCACCGGCACCGGCGAGCGGCTCACCGTGGTGCTGCCCGACCGCAGCGTGCTGCACCTCGACACCCGCAGCGCGGTCGACCTGGCCTTCGATGGCAATCGGCGCGCGATCGTGCTGCGCGCGGGCGAGATCGCCATCGAGACCGCCCATGGCGACGCGGCCGAGCAGCGCCCCTTCGTCGTGCTCACGCCCGAGGGCAGCCTGCGCGCGCTGGGCACGCGCTTCGTGGTGCGCCGGCTCGGCGACGGCGCCGGGACGCGGCTCACGGTCACGCAGTCGGCGGTGGCGGCACGGCCGGCCACCTGCGCGGCCGATCCGGCGCAGGCCTGCGAGGGCGAACGCATCGTGCAGCAGGGCCAGAGCCTGGAACTGCGCGCCGACGGCGCCGGCACCCCCGGCCCCGCGCGCCCCGACACCGATGCCTGGAAGGACGGCATGCTGGTGGTCGACGACCAGCCGTTGTCCGAGGTGGTGGCCGAACTCGCGCGCTACCGGCCCGGTCACCTCGCAGTCGACCCGCGCGTGGCCGGCCTGCGCGTGACCGGCACGCTGCCGCTGGACGATACCGACAAGGCGCTGCTGGCGCTCACCGCCGCGCTGCCGGTCGAACTCGTGGGCGGCACGCGCTGGTGGCTGCGCATCGAGCCGAGGCAGGCACCGCGCTGAAGCCTGGATCGGGGCGGCGCCGGATTTTTTTCGGCCGCCCCCTCTCACTTTTCGAAGCTCGTCCGGCAAGCAGGAAGAGAACCCTCGTCCTTCCCCTGCCTGGAGTCCCGTCTTGTCCTCGTCCTTCCCGTTCCGTCCGACCCCGCTCGTCGCCGCGCTGCTGTTCGCCTCCGCCATGCCGGCCCTGTTGCCGACGGCAGCCCGCGCGCAGGCGCAGGCCGCCCCCATGCTGCGCGACTACGACCTGCCGCCCGGCCCGCTCGGCGCTACGCTCAACCGCATCGCGCGCGAGGCCGGGCTGGCGCTGACGGTCGATGCCGCGCTGGTCGGCCAGCGCGCCTCGGCACCGGTGCGCGGCCGCTACGACGCACCGCAGGCGCTGCGTCGCGCGCTGGCCGACAGCGGCCTCGAGCTGCTGCCGACCGACGCGGGCGGCTACACCGTGCGCGCGGGCGCGCCGGCCGCCTCCACCGCGCCGCAGGTGGTGGCGCCCGCGCCGTCCGCCATGCTGGCCGAAGTGCGCGTGAATGCCGAGCGCGGCGCCGCCGGCGGGCCGGCCGACGGCTACATCGCGCGCCGCAGCACGGCCGGCACCAAGACCGACACGCCGATCCTCGAGACGCCGCAGTCGATCTCGGTGGTCACGGCCGAGCAGATCGAGGCCCAGCAGCCCACCAGCCTGGTCGACGCCTTCAACTACACGGCCGGCGTGAGGCGCTCGGAAGGCGCCGACCGCACCACCGACTCGTTCGTGATCCGCGGCTTCCAGGCCGGCGCCGGCACGGGCAGCCTCTACCGCGACGGCTCGAAGTTCATGGTCAACGCCTACGACGGCCAGCAGGAGCTCTACGGGCTCGAGCGCGCCGAGGTGCTCAAGGGCGCGGCCTCTCTGCTCTACGGCACGGCCGCGCCCGGCGGCGTGGTCAACACCGTCACCAAGCAGCCCACGGCCGAGCCGCTGCGCGAGCTGGGCGTGGAGTTCGGCAACCGCGACCGCCGCCAGATCAAGGGCGACTTCGGCGGCAAGCTCGACGAGCAGGGCACGCTGACCTACCGGCTCACGGGCCTCGTGCGCGACAGCAACACCTTCATCGACCACGTGCCCGACGACCGGCGCTTCCTGTCGGGCGCGATCCGCTGGCAGCCGAGCGCGGCGACCTCGCTCACGCTGCAGGCCGAGTACCTGCGCAACCGCACCGACTACGTGTACGGGCTGGCCGGCGGCATCACGATCCTGCCGAACATCCACGGACCGGTGCCGAGCAGCCGCTACACCGGCACGCCGGGGCGTGACCGCTACGCCGGCACCAACGCCGCCGTCGGCTACCGTTTCGAGCATGCCTTCAGCGATCGCCTGAAGCTGCGCCACAGCGCACATGCCTTCCGTTCGGAAGTCGACTTCCCGAGCACCTCCGCCTCCGGCGTGAGTCCTGACGGCGCCAGCTCCACCTTCCATGAGTCCTACGACCGCCGCGACCGCTCGCGCGCGCGCACCACCGACACCTCGCTCGAGTACCGCGTCGACACCGGCCCCGTCGCGCACACGCTGCTGGCCGGCGTGGACACCACCTACCAGTCCTACACCACGCGGCGCGCGTCGCGCGAGATCGCGACCCAGTTCAACTACTACGCGCCGAACTACGTCTACGTCGCGGGTGCGCCGGTACCGAACACCTACTTCCCCGACATGGCCGGCAATGCCACCGGGCTGTACCTGCAGGACCAGATGAAGATCGCCGGGCGCTGGGTGGTGGTGCTCGGCGCGCGGCACGACCGCGTGACCGACCGCCAGGTGCCGGTCGACGGCGAGACCGCGAACTCGAAGGAGAAGACCTCGGCCACCACCGGCCGCGCCGGCCTGGTCTACCTGGCCGACAACGGGCTCGCGCCGTTCGCGAGCTTCAGCCAGTCGTTCCAGCCGCAGAGCGGCGTCGACCGCATGGGCGCGCGCTTCGAGCCCACGCGCGGCGAGCAGTACGAGCTCGGCCTGCGCTACCAGCCGCCGGGCAGCGACACCCTGCTGAGCGCGGCCGTCTACCAGCTCAGGCAGCAGAACGTGCTGTCCACCGACCCCGTCGACACCGGCTTCTCGGTGCAGACCGGCGAGGTGCGCTCGCGCGGGCTGGAGATCGAGTTGCGCACGCGCATCGGCCGCTCCGCCAGCCTGATCGCCGCCTATGCCTACACCGACGCGCGCGTCACCGCCGACACCACCGCCGCCAACGTCGGCAAGCGGCGCGGCAACGTGCCCTACAACACCTTCTCGGCCTGGGGCGAGTACGACTTCGGCGCGGCCGGCGCGCCGGGCCTGCGCGCGGGGCTGGGCGTGCGCCACGTGGGCGCTTCCACCGGGCTCTACGTGAACGGCATCGTGCCCTCGTACACCGTGTTCGACGCGATGGTGTCGTACGACACCGGCCACTGGCGCTACGCGTTCAACCTCACGAACCTGGCCGACAAGGCCTACATCGCCTCGTGCACCTACGGCTGCTTCTACGGCGAGCGGCGCAAGGCGGTGGCGTCCGCGACCTACCGCTGGTAGGTCGCAGCGCTTAGCATGAGGGGCATGAGCGAACACACCCACGACCACGGCGATGACCACAGCGAGCTCGATGAGATGGACCTGCGCGTGCGCGCGCTCGAGAGCGTGCTCACCGAGAAGGGCTACATCGAGCCGGCCGCGCTCGATGCGCTGATCGACACCTACCAGACCCGCATCGGCCCGCGCAACGGCGCGCGCGTGGTGGCAAGGGCCTGGGTCGACCCGGCCTTTCGCGACTGGTTGCTGGCCGACGCCACCGCGGCCATCGCCTCGCTGGGCTACACCGGCCGCCAGGGCGAGCACATGGTGGCGGTGGCCAACAGCGACGATCAGCACCACATGGTGGTCTGTACCCTGTGCAGCTGCTACCCGTGGCCGGTGCTGGGCCTGCCGCCCACCTGGTACAAGAGCGCGCCCTACCGCTCGCGCGCGGTGCGCGACCCGCGCGGCGTGCTCGCGGACTTCGGCACCGTGCTGCCCGAGACCACGCGCATCCGGATCTGGGATTCGACCGCGGAGGTGCGTTACCTCGTGATTCCGCAGCGGCCCGCGGGCACCGAGCACCTGGGCGAGGAGGAGCTCGCGGCGCTGGTGTCGCGCGATTCGATGATCGGCACCCGGCTCGCCGATGCGCCGGGGCAGGGGAGCCAGCCATGAGCTACCGGACCCAGGCCGACCTCGGCGGCCGCACCGGCTTCGGCGCGGTGCAGCCCGAGCCCGAGGGCGAGCTGTTCCATGCCGACTGGGAACCGCGCGCGCTCGCGCTGGTGCTCGCGATGGGCGCCACCGGTTCATGGAACATCGATGCGAGCCGCGCCGTGCGCGAGACCTTGCCGCACTACCTGCAACTGAGCTACTACCGGATCTGGCTCACTGCGCTCGAGCGGCTGATGATCGAGCGCGGCCAGCTGTTCGAGGACGAGATCGCGCAGGGCCGCATGCTGCATGCGCCCGCGCCCGTCAAGCGCGTGCTGCAGGCGGCCGACGTGGCCGCGGTGCTGGCCAGGGGCTCGCCCACCGAGCGGCCGGCCGCGGCGCCCGCGCGCTTCGCGATCGGCCAGGCGGTGCGCATGCGCGCGGGCCGCGTCGACCATCACACGCGGCTGCCGGGCTATGTGCAGGGGCGGCGCGGCACCGTCGAGCGGCTGCATGGCGCGCATGTGTTCGCCGACAGCAACGCGCAGGGCGCGGGCGAGGCGCCGCAGTGGCTCTACACGGTGGTGTTCGAGGAAGCGGAACTCTGGGGCGGCGCGGCGCAGAGGCTCGCGGTGTCGGTCGATGCCTGGGAAAGCTACCTGGAGGCAGCCGAATGACGCAGTATCCCGACGGGATGCTGGCCCCCGGCATGCCACGCGACGCCGACGGCCCGGTCTTCGGCGCGCCCTGGCAGGCCCAGGCCTTCGCGATGACGCTGGCGCTGCACGAGAAGGGCCTGTTCAGCTGGAGCGAATGGGCCGAGACCCTGGCCGCGCAGATCCAGGCCGCGCAGGCCGCGGGCGACCCCGATGCGGGCGACACCTACTACCGGCACTGGCTCGCCGCGCTCGAGACGCTGGTGGCGCGCAAGGGCGCGAGTTCGCAAGACGAACTGGGGCGCTACCGCGAGGCCTGGGACCACGCGGCCGACCGCACGCCACATGGGCAGCCGATCGAGTTGCGGCCTGGCGACTTCGGGTCTTGACTCCTTCCCCCGCTGGGGGAAGGCCGGGATGGGGGCCAGCGCCCGCACAGGAGCTTCGTGCGGATGCGCAAGCCGTCGTGCACCCACCCCGACCCTCCCCCAGCGGGGGGAGGGAGAAAGTCCTCAGACCCGAATCACCCGCCCCGGATTCAGGATGTTCTTCGGATCGAGCCCGCGCTTGATCGCGCGCATCATCTCGAGCGCCACCGGCGACTTGTGCTTCTCGAGCGTGTCGACCTTGAGCGAACCCACGCCATGCTCGGCCGAGAACGAGCCGCCGAACTTCTCGACCGCCTCGTAGACCAGCGTGTTGATGCGGTCTTCCTCGTTCTTCAGGAAGGCCTTGGTATCGACGTTCTCGGGCGCCTGCACGTTGTAGTGCAGGTTGCCGTCGCCCAGGTGGCCGAAGTTCACCAGCCGCACGCCGGCGATCTCGCGCGCCAGCAGCGCGTCGGTCTCGGCCACGAAGGCCGGGATGCGCGAGACGGGGATCGAGATGTCGTGCTTGATGTTGAGGCCTTCCTCGGCCTGCGCGAGCGGAATGCTCTCGCGGATGTGCCAGAGCTGGTGCGCCTGCGCGAGGTTCTCGGCCACCACCGCGTCGGTCACGCAGCCGTCCTCGAAGGCGGTTTCGAGCAGGGCCTCGAAGCGCGCGCGCGCGTGATCCTCCGATTCGCTGTCGGAGTTCTCGAGCAGCACGCAGTAGGGCACGTTCTCGTCGCCGATGAAGGGCACGCGCAGTTGCGGCATGTGCTTGTCGACCAGGCTCAGCGCGAACTTGCCCATCACCTCGAAGCCCGTGAGGCCCGGGCCCAGCTGCTTGTGGGCCAGGCCCAGCAGCGTGACCGCGTGGTCGAGCGAGGGCACGGCGGCCCAGGCCGTGAGCTGCGCGGCCGGCAGCGGGTAGAGCTTCATCGTGGCCGCCGTGATGATGCCCAGCGTGCCCTCGCTGCCGACGAACAGGTCGCGCAGGTCGTAGCCGGTGTTGTCCTTGCGCAGGCCGCTGGTGCCGTGCCAGATCTCGCCCTGCGGCGTGACGACCTCCAGGCCCAGGCACAGCTCGCGCGTGTTGCCGTAGCGCACGACCTGCGTGCCGCCGGCATTGGTCGCGAGGTTGCCGCCGATGGTGCAGCTGCCCTCGGCCGCGAGGCTCAGCGGGAACAGGTAGCCGGCCTTCTCGGCGGTCTCCTGCAGGGTCTGCAGGATGCAGCCCGACTCCACCGTCATCGTGAGGTTGGCCGCGTCGATGCCGCGGATGGCGTTGAGCCGCTGCAGGCTCAGCACCACCTGGGTGCCGCTGTCGTCGGGAATGGAGCCGACCGCCAGGCCGGTGTTGCCGCCCTGCGGGATCACGGCGGTGCCGGCCTCGGCGCAGGCCTTGACCACCTCGGCCACCTGCTGCGCATCGGCCGGGCGCACCACGGCCAGCGCCTTGCCGCGCGAGCGCTTGCGCCAGTCCTGTTCGTAGGCCGTGAGGTCGCCCTCGTTGAGCAGGTGGTTGGCGCCGACGATGGCGCGCAGCCGCTCGAGCAGGGCGGCGGAAGAAGCGGAAGGGGTCATGGGGTGGAAGCCTCCAGGGGACGGGCGGCGGCCTTGGCGTGGCGCAGCCGCAGGCGGACATGCCAGGCGCAGGCGACGAAGAGCACCAGGCACAGCAGCACCTCGGCCAGCGCGAGCAGCTGGCTGATGCCGTTGGTGTCGCTCCAGGCGCGCACCACGCCCTCGGTGAAATAGAGCCAGACCATCAGGCTGACCCAGCGGTAGGTGTACATGCGGTTCTTCAGCAGGCCGGCCAGCGGGATGGCGAGCGGCAGCACCTTGAGTGCCATCAGCGAACCACCGGGGCGCAGCGGCGCCAGCCAGAGTTCCCAGGCCAGGCCCAGCACGATCAGCCCGGCGAGGCTGCCGACCGCGAGCCAGCGGGTGGTCGCGACGGAGGAGGGCGGGGGCGGGGAGAGGCTCACGGGCGGCGAAGGTGAAGAGGGCAAGGGGGAGATCCGGGGGCGCCCTCGCTGCGGGAACATGAAAGGCGGATGGCATGATACCGGCCATGAATCGTCGTCAGCTCTGGAGGGATCTCTCCCGTTTCCCCTGGCGAAACACCGCGGCGGTGCTCGGGGAGCGTTTTCGCGAGGACCGCCTCGGCCTCACGGCCAGCAGCCTGACCTTCACCACCACCATCGCGATGGTGCCGTTCTTCACGGTGGCGCTCGCGCTGTTCACCGTGTTCCCGATGTTCGCCAAGATGCAGGGCCGCCTGCAGCGCTGGCTGATCGAGAGCCTGATCCCCGAGAACATCGCGCGCCAGGTGCTGGGCTACCTCAACCAGTTCGCGAGCAAGGCCAGCGGCCTGGGGATCGCGGGCCTGATCGTGCTGCTGATCACCGCCATCGCGCTGATCCTCACCATCGACAAGACGCTCAACAACATCTGGCGCGTGCGCTCGCCGCGGCCGTTCGCGCAGCGGGTGCTGATCTACTGGGCCACGATCACGCTCGGGCCGCTGATCCTGGCGGTGAGCCTGTCCACCACCTCCTATGTGTTCGCGGCCTCGCGCGACGTGGTGGGCGTGAGCGCGGTCAAGCTGTTCTTCGACGCCTTCGAGTTCGTGCTGCTGGCCGCCGGCATGGCCTCGCTCTACCACTACGTGCCCAACACCAATGTGCGCTGGTCGCATGCCTGGGCCGGCGGCGTGTTCGTGGCGGCGGCGATCGAGATCGCCAAGCGCGTGCTGGGCTACTACCTGAGCCTGGTGCCGACCTATTCGGTGCTCTATGGCGCCTTCGCCACCTTCCCGATCCTGCTGGTGTGGATCTACGTGGCCTGGGTCATCGTGCTGCTGGGCGCGGTGATCGCGGCCTACCTGCCGAGCCTCCTGACCGGCGTGGCCCGGCGCGGCGGCGGCGCCGGCTGGCCGCTGCAACTGGCGATGGAGGTGCTGCAGCAGCTCGCCCGGGCCCGCGCGACGCCCGACAAGGGCGCGGGCGCGGCGCGGCTGGTGGCCTCGATGCGCGTGGACGCGCTGCAACTGGTGCCGGTGCTCGACACCCTGGTGGCGCTCGACTGGATCGCGCCGCTGGCCGAGGACGGCGATGGCGGCGACCCGCGCTACGTGCTGCTGGCCGACCCGTCGACGCCGATCGAGCCGCTGCTCGAGGCGCTCCTGATGCCCAAGGCCGAGCCGCTCGAGGACCTGTGGCAGAAGGGGCCGCTGCGCTCGCTGCGGCTGGGCGACGTGCTGTTGATCTAGCAGCCGGGCTCAGATCTTCACGCGGCCCAGCCAGATGTCGCGGTACATCGCCCAGTCGCCCATGAAGCTGTAGAGCGGCCGCTTGAACGAGGCCGGCTTGTTCTTCTCGAAGCCGAAATGCCCGACCCAGGCGAAGCCGTAGCCGACCAGCAGCCCGGCCAGCAGCCACAGCGGATTGAGCGTCAGCACCAGCATCGCGAGGCAGGCCAGCGACAGCGTGGAGCCCGCGAAATGCAGCCGCCGGCAGGTGCGGTTGGCGTGTTCGGTCAGGTAGAAGGGATAGAACTCCGCGAAGCTCGTGAACTGGCGCGGATCGACGCTCGCAGCGGAGGGAGTGGCGGTGGAGGTGTTCATCGTGCGTCTCCTGCGCCCCGGAGGGGCTTTGTCCATAATAGCCACGACCTTCCGGGCGCACCACCCGGGTCTTTCTTCCCCCTTCTGCCCACGTACGAGCCTTGAGCGCCCTGCCTTCCACCCCCGATTCCGCCGCGCCGGCCGGCGGCGCGCCCTGGGTCGTGTGCCTGTGCGCCGAGTGGTGCGGCACCTGCCGCGACTACCGGCCGCTGTTCGAGCAGGTGGCGCGCGCGCATCCCGGGCTGCGCTTCGCCTGGGTCGACATCGAGGACCATGCCGACATCGCCGACGAGTTCGACGTCGAGACCTTCCCGACCCTGCTGGTGGCCGATGCCGCGGGCACGCGCTTCCTCGGCCCGCTGCTGCCGCATGCCGAAACGCTGTCGCGCATGCTGACCGCGCTGCCGGCGCCGCAGCCCTCGAGCCTGCATGCCGAGCTGCTGGTGGCGGTGCTCGAGAAGAAGCCCGCGCTCTTTACAGTGCCGCGGGCCGCCTGATCTACTCGGCTCGTCCACACACGCGGCCCGCGGGGCCGGCCCTCCCATGAAAGTCCTCGTCTTCGGTGCCACCGGCATGGTCGGTTTCGGCGTGCTGCGCGAATGCCTGCTTGCTCCCGACGTGGAGGAGGTCGTGGCCGTCGGCCGCCGGCCCAGCGGCCAGCAGCATCCCAAGCTGCGCGATCTCGTGCTTCCCGACATGTACGACTACACGGCGGCCGAGCCGCGGCTCACGGGCTTCGACGCCTGCTTCTTCTGCCTCGGCGTGTCCTCGGTCGGCATGAAGGAGGACGCGTACCGCCGCGTGACCTACGACCTCACGCTGGCCGCCGCCACCGTGCTCGCGCGGCTCAATCCCGAGATGACCTTCGCCTACGTGACCGGCGCCGGCACCGACAGCAGCGAGCGCGGCCGCAGCATGTGGGCGCGCGTGAAGGGCGCGACCGAGAACGCGCTGCTGAAGCTCCCGTTCCGGGCCGCCTACATGTTCAGGCCCGGCGCGATCCAGCCGCTGCACGGCGCGAACACCAAGACGCCGCTGTACAAGGCGGGCATCGTGCTGCTCACGCCGGTGTTCGGGCTCGCGCGACGGCTGTGGCCGCATCTGGTGACCACCACCGAGAACATGGGGCTCGCGATGCTGGCGGTGGCGCGGCATGGAGCGAGCAAGCGGGTGCTCGACCCGCTCGACATCAACGACCTGGCCGCGCGCGGCTAGCGCGGCTTCGCCTCAGCGCGAGACGAAATCCCGCAGCGCGAACAGCACCGCGTCGGGCGCCTCGCTCATCAGCGCGTGGCCCGCGTGCACCGTCACCGTCCGCCCGTCGCGCGCCTTGGCGGCCAGGGCCTTCACGGCGCGCGGCGGCGTCATCTGGTCGGCGTCGCCGAGCAGGAACAGCACCGGGCACTGCACCTTCTCCATCGCCGCCTCGCCGCCCGCGTAGTCGTTGCAGGCCTTGAAGCCGACGTGGAACACGTTGGCCTCGCGGTTGCTCGCGAGCACGCGGCGCATCAGCGCGCGCGAGCTGCCGTAGAGCCAGGTGCCCGGGCCGAGCGCCGAGGGCGGCGGCGCCAGCAGCGCATGCGAGAAGGTGTTGACCATCGCGATCGCGCGCTCGGGGTCGTTGAGCGAACTCTCGAGCAGCGCCGGCGACACCACCATCGGGTAGGCGGTGCCGACCATCGCCAGGTGCGTCACGCGCTCCGGCGCGCGCGCGGCCGCTTCCAGCGCGATCAGCGAGCCGAAGCTGTGGCCGATCAGCGCCGCTTTTTGCACGCCCGCCGCGTCGAGCAGCGCGAGCACGAACTGCGCGGCCTCCTCGACGCTGGCCGGCGGCGGGCCCTCGCTCTTGCAGTGGCCCGGCAGGTCAACCGCGAGCACGTTCCAGCCGTGGTTGGCGAACCAGCGGCTCTGCAGGATCCAGACGCTGTGGTCGTTGAGCACGCCGTGGACGAAGACCACGGTGGGCTTGGCGGCATCGAAGGGCTTGCCGCCGGTGTAGCAATAGGTGGGATGGTGGTTGACGTCGAACGTGCTCATGCGTGTTCCTCGATGGCTTCCTGTCTTTGTGGTGCGTGCGGGCCGGCGCTCATCGCGCGGCCTCCCAGCGCTGCAGTCGCTGCAGCGCGCGTTCGAACAGCCGCGCGGCCGCCAGTGCGAGCGCCGCGTCGCCGGGCTTGATCTGCCGGCCTTTGCCGGCGTCCTGCTGGAAGCCGTACATCACCCAGGCCGGCCCGGTGTCGGTGGCCGGCACGATCTGGTAGATGAAGTGATAAGGGTCGTAGGCCAGCTCGGGCAGCGTGGGATCGGTGTCGCGCTTGCGGTCCACGCTCAGGCCGACCCAGGCCCCGCCCGAGGCGCCGAGGTACGGGCCGATGCGGCAGATACCGAGGTCGGTGTCGCGTCCGTCGAGCACGCCCTGCGCGTGCAGCCGGGCGATGGTGGCCTCGATGCGTTCGAGCGGGGCGGCGGCGGCCAGCCGCTGCCAGGCCGCGTCGGCCTCGCTCACGCGCCGCTGCAGTTCGGCCCACACGGGCGGCAACTGCGCGATCGGCGCTTCGGTCCATTCGGCCGGCGGTGCGTGGCCCGTGGGGCTGTGGGCCAGGTAGAGCCGCGCGGTCGGCGCCTTGCCGCGCAGTCGACCGAACAGGCCCGGCGCTTCGTTGAGCACGCCGAACTGCCAGGTGGGCACGGCGAGCGGGGCTTCGTCCTCGCCGTCGTGGACATCGCCGCCGCGCCGGATCTGTGCGTAGATGGGCAGCGTCTCGTCGCCCATCTCGCCGTCCTTGCGCAGCTCGAAGGACCAGCCGTCGTCGGACAGGGCCGCGAAGCGCACCACCGCGTAGCCGTCGTCGAGGAACGGCGCCCGGGCCCAGCCGAGCATGGCGGCCACCTCGGGCGCGGCCGCCTGCGCGAGGGCGGGGCGTTCATGTGGGTCGGGCGTGTCGAGCGCACGCTCGCAGCGCTCGGCCTGGGCCTCGTCGCCCAGCAGGCGCCAGGCCTGTGCCAGGTGCCGGCACAGGCCGTCGCTCAGGCGGTCGCTGGCCAGCAGTTCGCGCGCGATCCGTTCGACCGGCCCGCGCAGGCCCAACCGGGCGGCGGCCTGGGCGCCCAGCGCCATCAGCACCGCGCGGCGCGTCTCGGCCTCGACGTCGGAGATCAGTTCGGACAGCGGCGTGCCCGCGTGCGCGGCGCGCAGGTCCATCAGCTCGAGCACCTGCGCCGGCTGGCCGAGCCGTTCGAAGGCCCAGGCCACCTCGCACGCCGCCTGCTCGACCGGCCAGTCGTCGCCGAAAGCGCGCCGCAGCACGGTCCACGAGTCGACGACGCCGGCCCAGTCCCCGATGCGCGCCTGGCAGCGCAGCCGCCCGTGGTACTGCTCCCAGAACGGCGATACGGCCCAGCCCTTGTCGTGCCAGGGAATGGCCTGCGCGAACTTCTCCTGCCGAAAGCCGCCGGCGATCGCGAGGTTGTTGCACAGCATCGCGTAGATGTGGGGCTCGGCGTCCAGCGGGCCGCCCTCGCCGGTGGCGAAGTAGTGCTCGAAGCGCGCCGCGCCGAGCTCATAGGCCCGTGCCTCCACGGCCTTCACGCGCGCGAGGTCCTGGCTGCCCGTGTATTGGCCTTCCTGCTGCTGCAGCAACTCGACCACCTCCGCCAGTTCGCAGCCGGCGCTGTAATAGTCGCCGCCGCCGAGGTCGGGGTGCTCGGGCCATTGGATGGCCTCGAGGTCGAAGGGCCGGCCCATGCGGTAGTCGAGCAGCGCGCGCCAGACCGGCACGCGCGGATCGGCCGAGCGCGCCATGCAGGCATCGAGGTCGGCCGCTGCGCCTTCGAGGTCGCCGGCGTTGTCGCGTGCCCGTGCGCGGATGCGCAGTGCCGCCGGCAGGCCGCCGGCGCGCGCGTGCATTGCCTCGATGGCGCGCAGGCGCTCGGGCGCCGAGTCTTCACCGGGGTCGCCGAGCGAGGCACGCATGAGCGCAGCCCAGACCCACGGATGGCCATGGTCGTCGCCGAGCGAGCGCAGGCGTTCGACGATGCGCTGCGCCTCCTCTTCGGTGCAGCCACCGGTCTTGAACATCGCGTCGTGATAGAGCCGGCCCGCCACGTCGTGGTCGCCGTCTTCCCAGGCCCAGTCGGCCACCTCGAACCAGGCTTGCGGCAGTGCGATCGAGCCCAGGCGCGTGACCGCCTCGAGCATCAGCGCACGCGATTCGGGGTGGCGTCCGAGTCGGCGCGCGAGGTGGGCCTGCTCGTAGAGCGAGCGGCCGGCTTCCTGCCAATGGTGCGGCATGCGCGGCACGCTGGCGAGCAGTGCGGCGCGCTGGCGCTCGTAGCCGTCCATCGCCTCGGCGGCGTCGTCCACGCTCATCGAAGTACCTTCGTGCTTCGCACTGCGGTGCGAGCTTGCCTGGGGTGGCCCGGCGCGGCGCTCATGCCGCTTTCTCGGCCGCCTTCAGCGCGCGCTTCAGGTCGTCGATCAGGTCGGCCGGATCCTCGAGGCCGATCGACAGCCGGATCGTGCCCTGCGAGATGCCCGCGCCCGCGAGCGCCTCGTCGGTCATGCGGAAGTGGGTGGTGCTGGCCGGGTGGATCACCAGGCTGCGGCAGTCGCCCACGTTGGCGAGGTGGCTGAAGAGCTTGAGCGATTCGATGAAGGCCTTGCCCTGGGCGCGGCTGCCCTTGATGTCGAAGCTGAACACCGCGCCCGCGCCGCGCGCGCCGTGGCGCAGCAGCTTCTGCGCCAGTGCGTGGCTCGGGTGCGATTCGATCAGCGGATGGCCCACGCGCGAGACGAAGGGATGGGCGGCGAGGAACTCGACGATCTTCTGCGTGTTGTCGATGTGGCGCTCCATGCGCAGCGGCAGGGTCTCGATGCCCTGCAGGATCAGCCAGGCGGTGTGCGGGCTCATCGCGGCGCCGAAGTCGCGCAGGCCCTCGCGGCGCGCGCGCAGCAGGAAGGCGCCGACCGTGCTCTCCTCGCTGAACACCATGTTGTGGAAGCCGTCGTAGGCCTGGCTCAGCTCGGCGAATTTGCCCGACTTCTCCCAGTCGAAGCTGCCGCCGTCGACCACCACGCCACCGATCACCGTGCCGTGGCCCGAGAGGAACTTGGTGGCCGAGTGGTAGACCAGGTCGGCGCCGAAGTCCAGCGGCTTGATCAGGTAGGGCGAGGTCAGGGTGGAGTCGACCAGCAGCGGCACGCCGGCCTCGTGCGCGATTTCGGCCACGGCCGGAATGTCGAGCACGTCGAGGCCGGGGTTGCCCACGGTCTCGCCGAAGAACAGTTTGGTCTCGGGCCGCACCGCGGCACGCCAGCCGTCGAGGTCGCCGGGCTTGACGAAGGTGGTCTCGATGCCGAAGCGGCGCATCGTGTAGTGCAGCAGGTTCTGCGAGCCACCGTACAGCGCGGTGCTGGCCACGATGTGCGAGCCCGCGCCCATCAGCGTGGCGATGGACAGGTGCAGCGCCGCCTGGCCGCTGGCGGTGGCGATCGCGCCGATGCCGCCCTCGAGCGCCGACACCCGCTGCTCGAGCACCGCGTTGGTGGGGTTGCTGATGCGCGAGTAGACATGGCCCGAACGCTCGAGGTTGAACAGGGCGGCCGCATGGTCGCTCGACTCGAAGACGAAGGAGGTGGTCAGGTGGATCGGCACCGCGCGCGCGCCGGTCGTGGGGTCGGGCGAGGCGCCGGCGTGCAGCGCGAGGGTGTCGAAACCGGGGTCGGAATAGCCGGGCATGGGGTCCTTTCTGGAGCGGCGCTATGGGCCGGGTCGCGTCCGCTGCGTGACAGCGGCATACCGGGCCGTGGGAGTCGGCGCCGATTGTGGGCTATATTCAAAAAAGGCAGGTTGCCGGGAAAGACAGAGTCCGAGAGGAGCACACGATGAAA
Organism: Variovorax sp. FG153; assembly: GCF_057809595.1. Classification (NCBI taxonomy): domain Bacteria; kingdom Pseudomonadati; phylum Pseudomonadota; class Betaproteobacteria; order Burkholderiales; family Comamonadaceae; genus Variovorax; species Variovorax sp. FG153. The sequence continues at coordinate 109,257 of NZ_JBMDKG010000002.1, read as the reverse complement.
GTCAGCGACATCCTTCGCGTCAAGGGCAACACGCTCTTCACCATCACGCCAGACGATCTGCTGGCCGAAGCCGTCAAGACGATGGCGGACAAGGACATCGGCTCGCTGGTCGTCATGGAGCATGGCGACCTCGTGGGCATGCTCACTTTCCGTGAAGTGATCGTGACCATCGTCGCCAACGGCGGCCAGGTCGGCGGCACGCTGGTGCGCAAGGCCATGGACGACGCCCCGGTCACCTGCACCCTCGAAACCGACCTCGACGAGATCCGCCGCATCATGCTCGAGCGCCACGCGCGCTACATGCCGGTGATGGACAAGCGCATGCTGATGGGCGTGATCAGCTTCTACGACGTGGCCAAGGCCGTGGTCGACGCGCAGAACTTCGAGAACAAGATGCTCAAGGCCTACATCCGCGACTGGCCGGCGGAAGACGAGAAGAACTGAAGCGCCGCAACGCGGCGATCGGCGCGGTCAGTGGATGGCCGCGTACATGATCGCCTCCTGCGTCGCCTCGGTGGCCGAGAACTCCGTCACCACCTTGCCCTGCTTGGCCACGAGGATGCGGTCCGACAGGGCCATCACCTCGGGCAGGTAGGAGGAAATCACCACCACCGCCTTGCCGGCGTCGGCCAGCCGGTTGATCTCGGCGTGGATCTCGGCGATGGCGCCCACGTCGACCCCGCGCGTGGGCTCGTCGAAGATCACGATGTCGGGTTCCTGCACCAGCGACTTGGCGATCACCACCTTCTGCTGGTTGCCGCCCGACAGCTCGATCACCTTCACCTCCTTGCCGATGGCGCGCACATTGAGCAGCCGGCTCCAGTGCTCGCCCACCGAACGCGCCTTCGCGCCCGACACCAGCCCGCGCGCGCCGGCCAGCTTGCCCTGCAGCCCCATGTAGATGTTCTGCGCGATCGACATGGTCTCGAAGAAGCCCTCGAACTTGCGGTCCTCGGTGATATAGGCGATGCCGTCGCGCACCGCCTGGCGCGCCACGCGGTAGCGCACCGGCCGGCCGCGCAGCAGGATCTCGCCGCCATGGAAGAAGTCGCGCTTGATCAGCCCGGCCACCACCTTGAAGGTCTCGGTGCGGCCCGCGCCCACCAGGCCGAACACGCCCGTGATCTGGCCCGCGAACACCGACAGCGAGTTGTTCTTGACCATCGCCGCCATGCGCAGGTTGCGCACCGACAGCAGGCACTCGCCCTGCGGCCGCACGTGGGTCTTCTTCTGCCCGTAGAGCGTCTGCGAGAGATCGCGCCCCACCATCGCCTGCACGATGCGCTCGCGGTCGAAATTCGCCTTGTCGTCGGTCACGACGTGGCGGCCGTCGCGCAGCACCGTGATGCGGTCGGCCAGCAGCAGCGCCTCCTCGAGCGCGTGCGAGATGAAGATCACCGACACGCCGCGCGCCTTGAGGTCGAACACCAGGTCGAAGAAGTACTTCTTCTCCTCGGGCGTGAGGCTGGCCGTGGGCTCGTCGAAGATGATGATGCGCGCCTTGTGCAGCACCGCGCGCGCGATCTCCACCATCTGCTTCTTGGCCGCGCCGAGCATGCCCACGGTGGCGGTCGGGTCGACGTCGAAATTGAGCGACTGCAGGAACTGCTGCGCCGAGATGTAGACACCGCGCAGCCGGTTGAAGAAGGACTCCTGGCCCAGGAACAGGTTCTGCGCCACCGTCATCGTCGGGACCAGGCTGGTTTCCTGGAACACCATCGCGATGCCCTCGTGGCGCGCTTCCAGCGGCGTGCGCAGCTGCACCGGCCGGCCTTCCACCAGCATCTGGCCCGCGCTCAGCGGCACCACGCCGGCCATCACCTTGGTCAGCGTCGACTTGCCGGCGCCGTTCTCGCCGAGCAGCGCGTGGATCTCGCCGCGGCGCAGCGTGAAGTCGACCGCCTCGATGGCGGGTACGCCCGCGTATTTCTTGGTGGCCTGGCGCAGCTCGAGCATGGTCTCGACCGCGGCGGGCGCGCCCGGCTCGGCGGCCACGGTGTCGGCGGTGGTATCGCGGGCATTCATCGCGCGGCTCCCTGTTCCTCGGCGGTCATGCGCACCCGCAGCAGCCGGCCGCCGCCCTTCGAGGCCGCGAACAGCGCGCCCCCATGCTCGGCCACCGCGGTGATGCCGTGGTGGCGGCCGTCGACCTGGCTGTGCAGCGAAGACACGACCTGGCCCTGCACATTCACGCGCACCACCAGCCCGTAGGAGCGCGGCGGCGCCCAGGGCTTGAGCACGCCCATCTGCTTGACGCCCGCGCCCTGCAGCGGCTCGAGGAAGCTGTGGCCCGACGAGAGCGCCGGTGCGATCCAGTAGCGCGGATCGATCTCGGCCACCATGCGGCGGCGGTAGGCCTCCTCGCGCAGCACGAATTCGACCAGCTGCGTGCGGCAGACGAAGCAGCTGAGCCAGAAGCCGCCGCCGGCCGCCGCAGCCATGCGCGAGGGATAGCCGGGCAGGTCGGCCACGCGCGGCGCGGTGCCGTTCGGCCCCAGCGCGAGCACGCGGTGCGCCCAGCTCTCGCCGACCAGCACCGTGCCGCCCGCCTGCGACAGCACGCCGAAGGCATGGCGCAGCCCGGCCGCGAGCTGCTGCGCGGCACCGCCGCCCGGCGCCCAGGCGCAGACGCGGCCACTCGCGCCGTGCGCCATCAGGTCGTGGCACCAGCGTTCGGGCGCATGCTCGGCCGAGCCCTCGGTCAGCAGCCAGCGCCGGCCGGCTTCGTCCCAGGCCAGCGCATTGACGCAGCGCAGCGCGCGGCCGCCGGCCTCCGCGAGCGTGTGGGCGGTGGCGCCGTCGGGCGCGAGCAGCAGAACCTGCGTGCCGCCGAGCGCCAGCGCGAGCCGTCCGCCGGGCGCCGCGGCCAGCGCGGTGATCGGGCGCTCGAAGCGCCGCACCTCGGCGGGCGCGCCGCCGTCGAGCCGGTACAGCGCGGGTCCGGCCGCGATCCACAGCACGCCGTCGGCCACCGCGAGGTCGTCGATGTCGGCGAGCTCGGCCACCACCTCGGCGTTGTCGAGCGCGCGGTTGGGCTTGAGCACGCCGTCCATCACCGGCACCGTGATGGCGGCGCTGCCGCGCCCGAGCAGGCGGTCGGTGAAACCGCGAAGGGTGTCGAGCATCAGGCTGTCCTCCAGCGCCGTTCGTACTGCACGAAGTCGGGGTCGGCGCCCTCGAGCTTGTAGCGGCCGATGCGGTTGTTCGAGATGCCGCCCAGGTAGAGGTGGCCGCGGTGCTCGCGCATCGAGGTGATCATCGGGTGGTTCTCGCCGCCCAGGTCCCACAGCGTCTCGAGGATCTCGCCGGCCTCGCTGAACTTGAGCACGCAGCCGGTGTTGATGTTGGGGAACAGCCATTCGTCCACCGGCACGCGCGTGGCCATGCGGCGGCGAAAGCCCGGCATGCGCATCGCGAGGTCGTAGGCCGGGCAGCGCATGCCCACCAGCGCGAGCCAGTAGTGGCCGTCGGAGGCGAGGTTGATGTTGTCGGGATAGCCGGGCAGGTTGTCGATCACCATCCGCACCTGGCCGGCCTTCGGCCCGTCGAACCAGTAGCGCTTGATGCAGCAGCCCCAGGTCTCGGCGAACAGGATCGACTGGCCGTCGCTCGCGATCGCGATGCCGTTCGGAAAGCGCAGCCCGCGCAGCACGGTGCGCGTCGAGCCGTCGCGCGGATCGAAGCAGACGATGCGCCCGTTGCCGCGCGCCTCCAGCCCGTCGACCGGCCACTCGTGCATCTCGTAGCGCACCGTGGCCTCGCTGAAGAAGATGCGGCCGTCGTCGGCGATGTCGAGGTCGTCGGCCAGCCGCAGCCGGCTGTCGTCGTTGATCGAGGTCCAGCTGCGGTTGGTCTCGTCGGTCACGCGCTCGACCTTGCGCTCGGGCGTGACGCGGTACAGGCCCATGCCGCCCACGCACACGTGCAGGTTGTCCTCGCGGTCGAAGGCCAGGCCCAGCGGCTGGCCGCCGATGTGGGCGTAGACCTCCATGCGCTCGTAGTCGGGCGCGAGGAAGCGGATCACGTCGCCGTGGCGCGAGCCGGCATAGAGGTTGTCGTCGCGGTCGAGGATCACGTCCTCGGGCGACTCGATGCGGCCCAGGCCGATCAGCGTGACGTCGCGCAGCTTGTTGTTGACCGCGTAGACACTCGGGCCCGCGCCCGCGCCGTCGCCGCTGCAGGCCGGTGCCGGCGGCAGTGCGAAGTAGGTCGGGCTCACGTAGACCTTGCTGATGATGCGCTGGCGGTTCTTGAGCCAGCGCACGTCGATCACGGCCGCCAGCACCAGGATCGCGGCCAGCACCATGCGGATCACGCCGCCGGGCGCCGACATCGAGGTCAGGCCGTTGGTGATCAGCAGCACCAGCAGCGTGCCGACCAGCGCCTTGGCGACCGAGCCGCGCCCGCCGCCCAGGCTGATGCCGCCGAGCACGGCGGCCGTGAGCACCAGCACCTCCATGCCCACGCCGATGTCGGCGCCGGCCGTGGCCAGCCGAGAGGCGAAGAAGCAGCCGGCCGCGCCGCACAGCGTGCCCGAGGCCACGTAGCACAGCGCCACGGTGCGCCGCACCGCGATGCCGCTGTTGTAGGCCGAGCGGCGCGAGCCGCCGATGGCCATGATGTGCCAGCCCGCACGCAGCCGCGTGAGCAGCACATGGCCCGCGATCGCCACCGCCGCGTAGGCCCAGGCCACGGTCGGCAGGCCCAGCAAGGTGCCGTTGCCCAGGAAGTCCCAGGCCGGCGAGTCGGGCAGCGAGCCCGCGATCGCGGTCGAGTACTGCAGGCTCAGGATCTCGTAGAACGAGCGGAAGATGATCAGCGTGATGAGCGTGGTGAGGAAGGCGCGCAGCCGCAGGTAGCCGATCAGCACGCCGTTGACCGCGCCCAGCAGCGCGCCGACGGCCAGCGTGGCCAGCACCGACGCGCCCATCGGCCACTTCAGCACGTGCATGCACATCAGCGCGCAGAAGTTGGTGAGCGCGAAGATGGAACCCACCGACAGGTCGATGCCGCCCACGATCATCACCAGCGCCAGGCCGAGCACGATGAAGCCGATCTCGCCGGCCTGCCGCAGCGTGTCGGCCAGCACCACCGGCGACCAGAAGTTGCCGATGAGCTGGCCCGAGGCCAGCAGCACCGCCACCAGCAGCAGCACGGGGATCGCGGTCTCGGTCCAGCGCTTGGACAGGATCTCGCCGACCCAGTGGTCGGGCCACCAGCGGTAGCGCAGGCGGGTGAGCGTCTCGTTCATCGGTGCGGCTCCGGCGTCGGCGTCACTTGGCGGCGGTGAGCTTCCAGCAGGTGCCGTCGGCACCCGCGTTCTCCTTCGTGATCGGGATCAGCGTGGTGTAGATGTTCTGCTTGGCCGCGCCGGGCTTCATGCCGCCCTGCACCAGCCACTTGATCATGGCGGCCATGTTGGCGGCCTGCGTCGGCACGTCGTAGCTCACGTCGAGGTCGAAGGCGCCCGACTTGACCTGGTCGCAGGCGCCTTTCTGCTCGCCGCCGCCCGAGGTCGCGAGGTAGACCTTGCCGGTCAGGCCGGCTTCCTTGATGGCGGCCGCGGTGCCGATGTCCATGCCGTCCCAGAAGCCGACGATGCCGCACAGGTCGGGGTTCTGCTTGAGCACCGTCTGCGTCAGGCCCTTGGCCTTGGCCGCGTCCCAGTCGGCGGCCTGATTCGACACCACCTTGATCTGCGGATTTTTCGCCAGCACGTTCTCCACGCCCTTGAGCGTGTAGGCGCTGGTGGCCGCGGTCGGCGCGCCCTGCACGATGGCGATCTTGTTCGACTTGCCCTTGCAGGCCTGCACCACGGCCTCGGCGTTGCGCTCGCCCACGTCGACCCAGTCGGCGCCCACGAACACGGTCGAGGGCTGCACCGAGCGCATGTTGATCTGCACCACGTAGATGCCGTCTTCCTCGGCCTTCTTGATCAGCTTGGCGTAGGTCTGCACGTCGGGGTTGTGGATCACGATCACCGCGGGCTTCTCGGCCATCAGCGCGGTGAAGGCCTGCGCGCCGGCGTTGGTGTTCCAGTTGGGATCGCGTGCCACCACCTTCATGCCGGCGGGCTCGAGCTCCTTCTTGAGGCCGTTGTACCAGCCCTGCGCGAGGTCGAAGCCCATGGCCACCGGGATGTAGCCCACGGTCTTGCCGGCCAGCGCCTTCTTGTAGCCGTCGCGGAAGGGCTCGTCGAGGCCCTTGCCCTGCGCGGCCGCGTGCTGCGATACGGCGGCCAGCGCCAGCGCGATGCCCGCGAGCTTCGCGGATGCGGCGAGTGTGCGAACGAAGTGCATTGCATGTCTCCTTTTTTCGGTGGTCTCGGATGACGCCAAAATCGCCTGGCGCCCGGCTTCGGAAAACAGGTGGATCCGCTCGCGGACCCGGGGATCAGATGTCGCCCTGCTGCGCGGTCTCTTCGTTGCGCGGGTTGAGCATGGAGTCGATCAGGATCGCGGCCAGCAGCACCACGCCCTTGACGATGTTCTGCACGGAGTAGGAGAGGTCCATGATCGTCATGCCGTTGAGCATGGTGCCGATCAGGAGCGTGCCGATCACGACGTTGAACACGCCGCCGCGGCCGCCCGACAGGCCGATGCCGCCGAGCACCACCACCAGCACCACGTCGTAGATCATGGTGGAGTTGAAGATCCGCGTCGGCATGCTGCTGACCGAGGCCGCCATCACCACGCCCGCGAACAGCCCGATCAGCGCCGCCAGCACGTACTGCAGCAGCACCATCGGCCGCGTCGGCAGACCGGTGGCGCGCGCGGCGAAGGGGTTGTCGCCGATCGCGTAGACGAAGGCGCCCGCGCGCATGCGGCGCAGGAAGAAGGCCATGGCCGCAGCCGCCACGCCGAACATCACGACCGGCGTCGGCACCCCGGCCAGGGTGCCGCGGCCCAGCCAGGCCGCCGGGTCGAGCGCGGCCGGCCACTGCACCACCTCGAGCTGGAAGAAGTAGGCCTGGCCCAGTCCCGCGAGGAAGAGGCCCGAGGCCAGCGTGGTGAAGAGCGAGGGCACCTCGGCATAGGCGATCAGCCAGCCGTTGACCAGCCCGAAGGCCAGCGCCAGGCCCAGCGCGATCGGGAAGGCCGAGCCGAGCGAATGGCCGTTCTGCACCAGCTGCAAGAGCAGGCCCGAGGGCACGGCCAGCGCTGCGATCATCGAGATGTCGATGCCGCGGCCGATCACCACCACCGCCATGCCCAGCCCCAGGATGCCGAGGAAGGCCACGTTCTGCACCAGCGTGAGCAGGTTGTCGATCTGCGCGAAGCCCGGCAGGAACGCCGCGAAGCCCGCGAACAGCAGCGCGAACAGCGCGGACACGATGCCCTGCTGCGTGGCCTTGAATTTCTTCGTCGTCATGGTGGGGGCGCTCCGCTTCAGCTCAGGGCAGCGTGCAGCGACTGGCGCAGCTCGCGCTTCATGACCTTGCCGTTGAGGTTGCGCGGCAGCGCCTCGGTTCCGATGGTCCAGGTCTCGGGCACCGCGTAGTCCGACAGCCGCTCGGCGCAGAAGGCCTGCAAGGCGGCGGCCTGGGTGCGCTCGTCGAGCTCGCTCACGCAGACGAAGGCATGCACGCGCTCGCCGAGCACCGCGCAGGGCACGCCCACCAGCGCCGCCTCCACGATCTGCGGATGCTCCATCAGCGTGTTCTCGACCGTGGCGCAGAAGATCTTGTAGCCGCCGCGGTTGATCACGTCCTTCTTGCGGTCGAGGATGCGCACGTAGCCGTCGGCGTCCATGCTGCCGATGTCGCCCGAGCGCCAGTAGCCGCCGCGGAACTCGCTGGCCGTGGCCTGCGGGTTGCGCCAGTAGCCGGGCACCACCATCGGGCCCGCGATCCAGATCTCGCCGACCTCGCCGCGCGCCACTTCGTTGCCGTTCTCGTCGACCACGCAGATCTCGCCGCAGGGCACGGCCAGGCCCACGCTGTCGCGGTGCTCGGCCGTCATGCCGGGCGGCATGATGGTGGCGGGCGAGCAGGTCTCGGTCGCGCCGTAGGCGTTCATCAGGGTGAGGCCCGGCAGCCGCGCCGCGATGCCCTCGATGGTGGCCGTGGGCATCGAGGCACCGCCGTAGGCACCGATGCGCCAGGCCGAGAGGTCGTGCGCCTGCAGGTCCGGCAGCAGCAGGCACAGGTTGTACATGGCCGGCACCATGATCGTGTGCGTGATGCGCTCGGCCGCCGCCAGCCGCGCGAACTCGGCCGCCTTGAACTGGGTCATCAGCACCGCGCAGCCGCGCGCATGCAGCATGGTGTAGAGCTGCGCCACCAGCCCGGTGACATGGCTCAGCGGTACCGCGACGATGCTGCGGTCCGATTCGCCCAGGCTCATCGCGTGCACGAAGTGCATCACCGAGTGCCCGATGTTCAGGTGCGTGAGCATCGCGCCCTTGGGCTTGCCGGTGGTGCCCGAGGTGTAGAGCAGCACCGCGAGGTCTTCCTCGGCGGCCGCGTGCGCGGTGGCCAGCGGCTCGGCCTGCATCAGTGCCGTGAAGGATTCGAAGCCCGGCTGCGCGGCACCGGTGCAAAAGCGCAGGCGCAGCAGCGGCAGCGCCTCGGGCGAGGGCACCAGCGCCTGCAGCTCCTGCGAGCAGACGATGGCTACCGCCTCGGCGTCGGCCAGCGAGAACTCGAGCTCGGCCGTGCGCGCCCGCGCGCTCACCGGCATCGCCACCGCGCCGAGCCAGGCGCAGGCGTAGACCGCGATCGCGAACTCGGGCCCGTTCGAGAGGTAGAGCGCCACCCGGTCGCCCGGCCGCACGCCGCGCCGTGCGAGGCCGCCCGCGCACTTGGTGGTGGCATGGTGCAGTTCGCGCCAGCTCAGCCGCAGCGTGTCGCAGACCAGCGCCTCGCCATCGGGCGAGAGCCGCACCGCGTCGGCCAGCATCCGGGCCACGTTGGCGGGCCGCTCGGCGAAGCAGCGCACCACGCGCTCGTTGAAGTGCACTTCACGTCGCATCTTGGGCATGGAATCTCCCCACTGGGACCACGAGGACGCGGAGCTCTGCGAGGGCCGCAGCTCCGTCGGGGCGCTGAGCACGCCGTGCATGAGCATCTCGATGCAGTGCCGCACGGCATCCTGCAGGCTGCGCGCCGGATGGCTGTCGGGCCGGTACCAGCGGCCGATGCCGCTGAGCGCGCCTACCACCGTGTACGAGGCCATCGCCGCGTCGCCGCGCGCGATCCAGCCCTCGGCCATGCCGGCCTCGATCAGCGCGCGGAACTCGGTGTCGATCTCGCCCTTGAGCGCGCGCAGCTCGCGCCGCCTGGGCTCGGCCAGCGGGTCCTCGCCGACGCGGATCACGCACAGGCCGAAGTCACTGGTCACGATGCCCGCGTAGTTCTCCATCGCCACGCGCAGCCGTTCGCGCGGCGGCAGCCCGCGCCGCGCCGCTTCGAGGATGCCCGCGCGCAGCGCCTCGAGCCCGCGCTGCACGCACTCGAACAGGATCTGTTCCTTGTTCTCGACGTAGTGGTAGACGGTCGGCTTGGTCACGCGCAGGGCCCGCGCGATGTCGTCGAGCGAGGTGCCCTGGAAGCCCTTGGTCGTGAACAGCCGCGCCGCCGCCAGCAGCACCGCGTCCTTCTTGGCATGGCGATCCTGCTGCCGCTCTCCGCGGCTTTGCCAAGGCGATTCGACCAGCTCGGTAGACATTCGACTCCTGCGGCGATGACCAGGGACCGATGCCGCGCGGAGGCCGCGTGGCGCCAGGAAAACCGGGGGTTACTCGGAAGTACCCTGGTTGACTGGCGCGATTATTCGGAGCGACCGGGAAGGGTGGTTCGGGGAATTTCCCTTAGCTGCGGCGCACCAAAAAAGGGAAGGCGCGGGCGCTCGCCGAAGCAGGCTTTATCTGCGGAAAGCCTCGTCGCTCTCGGGGAAGAGCGCGATGAAGTCGAGCAATTTCTCCCCCAGCAGATTGACGTGGGCCGTCATCGTCTTGTCGGCCTTGTCCTCGTCGCCGCCGACGATCGCCTCGAGAACCGCGGCATGTTCCGTCAAGGTGTCGGTGCGGCGGCGCGGTCGCTGCGTCACCAGCTTGCGATAGGCGGCCACCCGGTTGCGCAGGCTGCGCGTCTGCTCGGTCAGGAACTCGTTCTGGCTGGCCTCGTAGATCACTTCGTGGAACTCGCGGTTGATCTCGTAGAAGAGGTCGACGTCGTCGGACTGGGCCAGCGACTCCATGCGCGCATGCGCCTGCTTCAGCCGCTCGATCTGCGCCGACGAGATGCGGCGTGCCGCCAGGCGGGCGCACAGGCCTTCCAGGTCGGCCATGACCTGGAACATCTCGATCAGCTTGCGCGCCGACAGCGCGGCGACCACCGCCGGCTGCCTGGGCTTGACCGTGATCAGGGAGGCGGCGGCCAGTTGCCGCAATGCCTCGCGAACCGGCGTGCGCGAGCAATTGAACCGGGCGGAGAGGTCCACTTCCTCGAGCCGTGCCCCAGGGGCGAGGACTCCCGAAAGGATCTCCTGCTCCAGCGTTTGCTGGATGTTGAGGGCATGGGTCTGTGGCTCGGTCACTCGTGGTCTCTTTTCCTGCGCAAACGCGTCGAGTGTAGCCATGCGATGCCCGTGCGAAACCGAATCATGTATTCGTATAGGTCGAATATGGAATACATGATGTGGATGCCGAAGAACGGCGAGGCCGCTCTTGCTGCTGATTTAGCGACAAGTGAGAAGCAAGGGTTTTTCCCCGGCCTGGCTCGGCGAAGCGGTCGGTAGCATATGTATTCGTTAAGTTTACTTTCTGAATACATTAAAAGCAAGGAGTGGATACATGAAGCTGGATCTGGAAGGCAAGTCGGTCCTCGTCACGGGCGCGTCCAAGGGCATCGGCCTGGCGACCGCGCACAGTTTTGCCAGGGAGGGAGTGAGCCGCCTCCACCTCGCTGCGCGCTCCGAAGAGGGGCTGGCGCGGGCCAGGAAGGAAATCGAGGAGGCCTACGGCGCCAAGGTCGAAATCCACCCGATGGACCTGTCGGTGACCGCGAATGCCACCGCACTGGCCGAGCGTTGCCGCGACGTGGACGTGCTCGTGAACAACGCGGCCGATTCCACGCCCGGACCCCTCGACCAGATGAGCGACCAGGACTGGCGCTCCAGCCTGGACATGAAGATCTTTTCGTATGTCACGCTGACGCGCGAGCTCTACGCGCACATGAAGAAGCGCGGCTCGGGCGTGATCGTCAACGACATCGGCAACTCCGGCGAGAACTGGGATGCCAACTACATCGTCGGCACGACCGGCAACGCCGCCATGATGGCTTTCACCCGCGGCGTGGGTGGGCGCAGCCTCGACGACGGCATTCGCGTCGTCGGCGTGAACCCGGGCCCGGTGGCGACCGACCGCATGGTCAAGATGATGAAGCGCCGCGCACTCGACTGGTATGGCGACGAGGGCCGCTGGGAAGAGCTGTTCGACAAGTATCCGGCCAAGCGTGCGGCGCAGGCGGAAGAGGTCGCCGACCTGATCGTCTGGCTGGCCTCGGCGCGCGCCGCGTACATCACCGGCACCATCGTCACCATCGACGGCGGCATCGCATCGCGCCGCTCCATCATCTGAGGCGGCCCGTCATGCGCAAGTTCGAAACACGCAACGCCTACTTCGACAAGCTCTGCAACACGCCCGGCCTGATGTGGCTGGGGCAGAACACCAACCACTTCGATCCCCATCCGTCCGTGCGCGAAGCCGTCATCGAGGCGCTCGACGGCGGCGAGTACCACGCCTATGCGCCGCCGGTCGGCTTCGAGGAACTGCGGGCCCTCGTCAAGGAGGACATGGGCCTGCCGGACGCGTCCGTGCTCGTCACCGATGGCGCGGTCGAGGCGCTCTACAACGTCTGCAGCAACATCTGCGCGCCCGGCACCGACTTCGTCACCACCGACCCGAGCTGGGCCTGGCCGATGCACTTCGCCCGCAAGGCGGGCGCCAACGTCATCGAGCTGCCGATCTACGATGCCGCGCAAGGCTACAAGCTCACCGTGGAGCAACTGCGCGCGGCGGTCACGCCGAACACGCGGGTCATCTATCTCGTGGATCCCAACAATCCGCTGGGCACCTGCCATACCGAGGACGAGATCCGCGCGATCGCCGACATCGCACGTTCCGTGGGTGCCTACCTCATTCACGACGCGACCTACTGCCACTTCGCCGACAGCTTCACCCCGGCCTTGCGGTTCTATCCCGAGAAGACCATCGTGACCTACAGCTTCTCGAAATGGCTGGGCCTGGCGGGCATGCGCCTGGGCGCGGTGCTCGCGAGCGCGGACATCATCGAGATGCTCGCGACGGCACCGCCCAACAACCTCGGCAGCAACGTGCTCTCGCAGCGCGCCGCAATCGCCGGGCTGCGCACCAAGGCGGACTGGTTCCCCGAGATCTTCCGCCGCCAGCGCCGCAACCAGGCCGAGGTGGCCCGCGCCGCATCCGCCATCGCGGGCTTCTCGGTGCCGGTGTATCCCTCGCAGGCCAACCTGCTGATCGTCGAGACGGTGGAGGCGGGATTGCGGCCCGAGTCGCTGGTCGCGGCCTACCAGGAGAAGGGCGTGATGATCCGCCAGGGCGCCTATCACACCAAGCGATTCGGCGACCGTTTCGTGAAGGTCAGCCTCACCGTGCCCGAGGCCTGGGCCGACCGCTTCTGCGAGCTGCTGCCGTCGATGGTCGAGCGGGCGCGAAAGATCGACGTGCCGGCGGACTTCTTCTGAGCCGGGAGATCACATGCCGTACCTGAAGACTTCGGACGGGGTCGATCTCTGCTACGAGGAGGCTGGCGAAGGTGAGCCGATCGTGTTCGTGCACGAGTTCGGCGGCGACATGCGCAGCTGGGAGCCGCAGATGCGCTACTTCTCGCGCCGCTATCGCTGCATCTGCTTCAATGCGCGCGGCTATCCGCCCTCGCAAGTGCCCGAGTCGCTGGAGAGCTACACGCAGGAGCGCGCCGCGCTGGACATCGGCGCGGTGCTCGATCACCTGGGGCTCGAGCGCGCGCACATCGTGGGCTTGTCGATGGGTGGCTTCGCCACCCTGCACTTCGGCTTGATCGCGCCGGCGCGCGCGATCTCGCTGGTGGTGGCGGGGGCCGGCTATGGCGCGGAGAAACAGCACGAGGCCTACTTTCGCGACGTCTCGCTCGAAGTCGCGGCGCAGTTCGAAGCCCAGGGCTCCGAGACCTTCTCCAGGACCTACGCGCTGGCCGCGTCGCGCATCGCCTACCTGCTGAAGGATCCGCGAGGCTGGGCCGAATTCGCCGGTCAGCTGGCGCAGCACTCCGCGACGGGTGCGGCGTTCACGATGCGCGGCGTGCAGGCGCGACGGCCTTCGCTCTACGATCTCGAGGACCGCCTGAAGGCGATGCAGGTGCCCACGCTGGTCGTGGTGGGCGACGAGGACGATCATTGCCTGCAGCCGGGCATCTTCCTCAAGCGGACCGTGCCGGCCTGCGGGCTCGCGGTGCTGCCCAAGGCCGGCCACACGCTGAACCTGGAGGAGCCCGCGCTGTTCAATCAGCTCGTGGGCGACTTCCTGGCCACCGTCGGCCAGAACCGCTGGCTTGCGCGGGATCCACGCGCGGTGCCGGCCCAGATCATGAAGACCTCATGAGCGCGCGGCCGTCGCGGCGGGTGGACCAGGCCCGGCTCTGGCAGCGGCACGAGGCGATGGCCAGGCTCGGTGCGACCGCATCGGGCGGCGTGAACCGGCCGGCGTTGTCCGACGAGGACGTCGCCGCCTGCCGGCTCCTGATCCGGTGGGGCGAGGCGATCGGCATGCAGGCCTCGCGCGACGTCGCGGGCAATGTCTTCCTGCGCCTGCAAGGGACGGATGCGGCGGCTGCGCCGGTGCTCTCGGGCTCGCACCTGGACAGCCAGCCCACCGGAGGAAAGTACGACGGCGTCTACGGCGTCCTGGCGGCACTCGAAGCCTGCGAAGCGATCGTCGAATCGGGTGGCCGTCCGCGGCGCTCGATCGACGTGGTGGCATGGATGAACGAGGAAGGCTCCCGTTTCGCGCCCGGCATGATGGGCTCGGCGGCCTTCGCGGGTGCGCGCAGCCTGGCGGACATCGAGGCCTCGGTGGACAGCGGGGGCGAGAGCGTCGCGGGCGCGCTGGCACGCGTCGCCGCGACGATGGCCGACGTGCCGGTACGGCCGCTGGGAGGCAGCGTCTTCGCCTATGTGGAAGCGCACATCGAGCAAGGTCCGCTGCTCGAGCGCATGGGCAAGACCATCGGCGTCGTCAGCGGCATCCAGGGCAAGCGCACCTTCCGTGTCTCGGTGGTCGGCGAGGCGGCGCACGCGGGGACCTCCCGGCGTGCCGAGCGGCGCGACGCGTTGCTGGCGGCGGTCGACATGGTCAAGGCCCTGGCGGGGCGCATGCACGATCCGCAGGACATCGTGAAGTTCACCGTCGGGCAATTCACCGTCACGCCCAATGCGCCGTCGGTCGTGCCCAGCGCCGTGAGCTTCTCCATCGATCTGCGTCATCCCGATTCCATGCTGCTGCGGCAACTGGGCGACGCCATCGAGGGCCTGTGCCGGGAGGCGGCCGGCCCCTGCGAGGTCCGCGTGCAGGAGCTTTCCACCGCGATGTCCCTGGAGTTCCCGTCCGGGATGCGCCAGTGCATCAAGGCCGCGGCCGCGCGCCTGGGCCTTCCGCACACCGAACTGCATTCCGCGGCGGGCCACGACGCGCGTTACCTGCACGGCATCTGCCCATCGGGCATGGTCTTCATCCCCTGCCACCTCGGCATCACGCACAACGAGGCCGAGTCGATCACGCCCGAGGACGCCACCGCGGGGGCGCGGGTCCTGGCCGACGTGCTGGCGGAACTCGCGGACCGGTCCGCCTGAGAAAAATACAACCAGGAGACAAGCAATGACTGACGCAACCCTCACGGCCGCGACGCCCGCCAGCGCGCACGTCGCCGAAGACCGCATGTACCGCCGGATCACCTGGCGGCTGATTCCGTTCCTGATGTTCTGCTACGTGGCGGCCTACCTCGACCGCGTGAACATCGGCTTCGCGAAGCTGCAGATGCTCGATGACCTCAAGTTCAGCGAGACCGTCTACGGCCTCGGGGCCGGTGTCTTCTTCATCGGCTACTTCCTCTTCGAGGTCCCCAGCAACCTCGTGATGCAGCGCGTGGGCGCCAAGATCTGGATCGCCCGCATCATGATCACCTGGGGCGTGATCTCCGCGGGCTTCTCGCTGGTCTCGACGCCGACCCAGTACTACGTGCTGCGTTTTCTGCTGGGTGCCGCGGAAGCGGGTTTCTATCCCGGCGTCATCTTCTACCTGATGTCCTGGTATCCGGCGCATCGCCGTTCCCAGATCATCGCGCTCTTCATGGTCGCCATTCCGGTGGCGGGAATCATCGGGGGGCCGCTCTCCGGCTGGATCATGCAGGCCTTCAACGGCACCCATGGCATGGCCGGCTGGAAATGGATGTTCATCATCGAGGCCGTACCCTCGCTGGTTCTCGGCGTGATGACGCTCTTCTTCCTCGACAACAACCCTTCGCAGGCGAAGTGGCTCACGCCCGAGCAGAAGGCGCACATCCAGCGCGCGCTGGAGATTCCCGTGAGAGCCCACGCGCGCATCCTCTCGACCGTCGGCAACGTGTTCAGCGACCCACGCATGCTGCTGCTGGCGGTGATCTACTTCTGCGTCATCATGGGCCAGTACGGCCTGACCTTCTGGATGCCGACGCTCATCAAGGCTTCGGGCGTGCAGGGCGTGGTGAACATCGGACTGCTGTCGGCAATACCGTACGGCGTGGCCGTGATCGCCATGCTGTCGTTCGGACGGAGTTCGGATCGCACGGGCGAAAGGCGATGGCACCTGATCGTCCCGATGCTCATGGGCGCCGTCGGCTACACGATCGCGGCGCTCGCTGGGCACAACGTACCGTTGGCGCTCGTGGGCCTGTCGCTCGCGGCCGCGGGTGTGATGACGCCGGGGCCGCTGTTCTGGGCGCTGCCTTCGGCCTTCCTCGTCGGCAGTGCCGCCGCCGCCGGCGTGGCCGCGATCAATGCCTTCGCGGGGCTCGCCGGCTTCGTCAGCCCCTATTTCATCGGCTGGCTGCGCGACCTGACCCAGAGCTCGACCATCGCCATGTATGTGTCGGCCGTGGTGCTGGTGATCGGTGCCGGCCTCATCCTGCTCATTCCGGCCAGGCTGGTGAATCGCTAGCAGGCCGCGCGGGCACGGAAGAAGAAGCCCGGGTCAGGCGGGTGCAACGGACAAGCGGCCTCGCAGCCAGCGGTTCAGCGGCTCGCTGCAGCAGCGCGCGATGGCGTCGCACAGCGCCATCGACAGCAGGAGGTAGCCGCCGAGCAGCCACATCCTGTCGCCGCCGCTCGCGAGCGCGGGCGGGAACAGGGTCCGCAGCAGGCCGAGCACGATCAGGTGGAACAGGTAGAGCTCGTAGCTGCGGCGGCCGAACCATCCGAAGGCGGTGGAGAGCCAGCGACCTCGCGTGGGCGCCGTGCCGTCCGCGGATCGATCGCTCATCGTCGCCAGCAGCACCGCTGTGCCCAGCGCCATCGCCGTGACGCCGAGCACGTGGCTCTGCGAGATCGGCCATCGCAGGTAGAGAAATGCCATGGCGATCGCCACGGTCCACGACAGCAGCGTCTTGAGTCGCGCGGAGAGAACGACCGAGTCCGCGAGCAGCGCCGTGCAGCAACCGATCGCGATGCCGTCGAAGGCCGCGAAGTAGGCATAGAGGTAGCCGCCTTCGTCGCCCTGGCGATGGAAGCGGTAGACCGGTGCCAGCACCGCGATCGCGAGCCAGAAGGCGATCAGCCGGCGCTCCCGGCGCAGCAGCGCGCAGAGGATCGGGAAGAAGAGATAGAAGACCTCCTCGACCGACAGCGACCACAGCACGCCGAGCGCGTAGTTGGTCCAGCCGTACTTGTCGACCACCACGTTCATCCAGAAGGTCAGCGAGGCGAGGTTGACCAGCCACAGCGGCAACGGGGTCGCACCTGCCGGCGCCCGGTTCTGGAAGACGGCCACGCCGCCCCAGGCCAGCAAGTCGACCGCAACCAGCAGGAGCAGCAGGCACGGCACGATGCGCGCCACGCGCAGGCCGTAGAAGGCGCGCGCCTTCACGTCCCGCAGCGCGCCCCAGCGGCGCCGCGCGTTCGATGTGATCAGGAAGCCCGAGATCACGAAGAACATCGTGACGCCGTAGTTGCCGTTGCGTGCCACCGCGCGCACCGCTTCCCAGCCGAAAAGTTGCGACAGCACGGTGCCGTCGAGCCGGTAGGCGATGTTGAAGTGGTGGAACAGCACCAGCAGGATCGCGATGCCGCGCAGCACATCGATGCGCGTGCTGCGCGGCCCGAGGCTCGGTGCCGTCGTCATCTCGCGCCGGAACCGATCAGCGCGGGCAGGGCCGGCAGCAGCGCGTCGCGCGTGCGGACGCCCGGTGTCGTTGACTGTTTCCGGTCGTCCTGCGTCAGCCGCGCGAACACCACGGTGCGCTCGCCGCGCGTGGCCCAGCCGACATACCAGCCATAGCCATGGGCTTCATCGAGCGAGCCGTCGGCCTTCTTCGGGTAGGCCGCGCCAGTCTTGCCCTGCACGGTCCAGCCCTCGGGCAGCTCGGTCGTTTCCATCGACCGTCGCGTCATCTCGATCGCGTGCGGCGATACCGGCAGCCGGTTCGACAGCAGCTTGCGCAGGAACTCGACCTGCTCGCGCGGCGAGATGCGCAGCGAGGAGGCTACCCATGAACGCTCGAGCCCGTTGTGCTTGCCCGGGTCGCCCGACACGTCGGCATTGCCATAGCCGAAGTCCTTCGCGTAGCGCGCGAAGCGTTCGGCACCCAGCGATTCGGTCACCCGCTGCGAGAACCAGAACACCGAGAGCGCGAGCCAGCGCTGTGGGTCGGTCGGCTGCTTCCAGCCTTCGACCCAGGCCGGATAGCCTTCCTTGAAGGGCAGCACGGGGGCGTGCTCGTTCTTGAGGAAGCCCGCGTCGAAGCCCATCAGCGCGATCGCGATCTTGAAGGTGGAGGCGGGGGTGACGCGTTCGTCGCAGCGGCCTTGCTTCACGATGAACTGGCCGGTGGTCGCGTCGGCGATGGTGGTGCAGAGGGTGCGGGCGTGGGGGGTGGCTGCGAGGGTGGCGAGCAGGGCTGCGGACAGGAGGCGAAGCGGACTTTTCATGGGAGGGACGGGGATTGGGCCGTCATCGTAGAAAAGGCCGGGCTTCGTGTCCTCCGACTGGCAAGCGAAGGACGTCTCGGCCGTAACGCGTGTAACGCCGAAGGGCCCTCGCTAGCCCGCCGGCCTCGAAAACACGTTCACCAGACTCCCATCCGGATCGCGAAGCAACAGCGACCGGTTGCCCCACGGCATCGTGGTCGGCCGCATCACGACCTCGGCCGCTTCCTCCATGCGTGCCAGAGTCCCTTCGACATCGGCGACCTCGAACTCGAGGATTGCCGAGCGGTTCGATGCGGCCGTCGCGGCCCCGGCGTTGAAGCGCTGCACGAGATGCTCCTCGGAGATCGCCAGCGTCGCGCCCGCCAGCCGGATCTCCGCGAAGCCGTCGGCCAGCCGGGTGGCCTCGGTGCCCGACAGGCGCGCGTAGAACGCAACGAGGGCTTCGAATTGTTGAGTGACTAGACGCACGGATGCAAACTTCACGCCGATCTCCTGATGAATGAACGATGGCGCGAGCTTAGGAAGAGGGCATGTCAGATTCCGGCAGTATCGTGCGGCCGCTCTCGCGCACGCGTTGCTGCCAGGCCTTGAGCAGCGCCTGGCGGCGCTGGGGATAGCGTGCATCGAGCATCTCGGCGGCGACGATGCGGTCGGCGCGGAAGTTGCGGAAGTCGTTGCGCAGTTCGCACCAGGCGCTGAGCACGCGCGACTGCTCGAAGTAAACGAGCGCGAAGGGCCAGATGACGCGTTGCGACACGGTCCCGCCGGGATCGCCGTAGCCGATCCGCAGCTTGTGCTCGGCACGGATCGCGGCGCGCAGCAGGTCGGGTTCGACCGCGGCCGGCACGCGCTTCGCCCCCACGGCCACGAGCAGCGCGGAGGCTTCGAGCTCGCGCTTCAATTCGGGCGGAAGCACGGCGGCGATCTTCGCCATCGCATCGTGCGCGCCGCCCGACAGCGCCCTGTCGCCGCGGTCGGCCACCCAGCGCAGGCCCAGCGCGAGCGCCTCGATCTCCTCCGGGCCGAACATCAGCGGCGGCAGCACGTAGCCGGGCTTGAGCACATAGCCCAGGCCGGGCGAGCCTTCGATCGACGCGCCCTGGGACTGCAGGCTCGCGATGTCGCGGTAGAGGGTGCGCAGGCTGATGTCGAGCTGGACCGCCAGGGCCTGGCCGCTGACAGGCCGGCGATGGCGGCGCAGGGCCTGGACCAGGGCGAGCAGGCGTTCGGAGCGGGACATGCGGCTTCTACAACTGGCTCTGCGGAATCAAAGGCCCCAGCAGCCTCAGCTTGAAGCGCTGCCATGCCGTCGTCTCGGGCGGCACGTCGAACACGCGCGTGTCGTCGTCCTGGTCCACCCACTCGACGTTGCGGCCCTTCGCATCGAGCCGCAGCCGGTAGAAGCTGCGCGTGTCGGCAAAGCTCTCGAGCTGGCGCGCCATGTCGGGGCTGTCGATGATGAGGCCGAGCTCGGTGTTGAGCCGCGCCGAGCGCGGGTCGAGGTTCATCGAGCCGAGGAAGACCTGGCGATGGTCGACGATGCCGTTCTTCATGTGCAGCGCGCCGGTGCCATGGCCGAACAGGCCGAGCTTGCCGCGGTGCACGCTCAGCGAGGGGCTCAGCTCGTAGATCTCGACGCCGGCCTCGAGCAGCCGGTGGATGTGCGGCCAGTAGCCGACGTAGACCCAGGGTTCGTCGGTGGAGGCCAGGGAGTTGGTGACGAGTTCGACCTCCAGGCCCGCGGCCCGCGCCTCGGCGAGGCTGGCGACGGCCGCGTCCGAGGGCACGAAATAGGGCGAGACCATCTTGATGGTCCGCTGCGCGGTACGGAACCAGCGCACGACGGATTCGGTCACGGTGCCCTTGTTCGAGTTCTCGCGCTCGTTCCAGCCCTGGGTCTTGGTCAGCGGGTCGAACAGCACGCGCGCGTCGGCCGCGAGCAACGGGCTCAGCCTGCGCTCGGCCAGCTCGAAGGGCAGGTTCATCATCGGCACCATCTCGAGCGGAATGGCGCTGGGCTCGCCCTCGGTGGCGTTGGGAATGACGCCGTCGTCGGGGATGCGCGGCGCCTGCGGCGGCCTGGCCGTTGCGGTGTGTTCCTCGAAGCGCTGCCGCAGCTGCGCCGGTGACAGGCTGCTGCGCGCGATGCGCTGCACGGGATAGACGGCCTCGCTGTTCCAGTAGTGGTCGAAGGCGTCGGAGAGTTCGCGCACCACCGGGCCCGCGGCGAACACGTCCATGTCGATGAAGTTGCTGGCGCTGGCGTTCATCACGTACTCGTCGGCCATGTTGCGTCCGCCGGCCACGGCGGCGGCGTTGTCGGCCACGAACAGCTTGTTGTGCATGCGCCGGTTGATGCGCTCGAAATCCATGGCCGACGCGGCGAAGCGCGTGAGGTCGCTGCCGCGGCCGGCCGGGAAGGGATTGAACAGGCGCACCTCCACGTTCGGATGGCTGGCCAGCCCGAGCAGCAGTTCGTCCTCGCCGGTGGTGTAGAGGTCGTCCACCAGCAACCGCACGCGCACGCCGCGCGCGGCCGCATCGCGCAGCGCGCGCATCAGCGCGCGGCCGGTGTTGTCGCCGGCCAGCAGGTAGTACTGCACGTCGAGGCTGCGGGTGGCGAGCTTCGCGAGCTCGATGCGGCTGGCGAAGGAGGTCGGGCCGTAGGGCAGCAGGCGAAAGCCCGATGCGTTGCCCGGTGCCAGTGCCCGTTGCGCGATGGCGTTCAGCGGCGTGGCGGCGTAGTCGCCGATCGCGGCGACGGGCGCCTGTACCACGGGCGGCGGCAGGCTGGCGCAGGCGCCGAGCAGGGCCGGCAGCAGCAGGGCGGCCAGCAGCAGGCGAAGGCGTGGGGCCAGGGAGGCGATGGGCATGGCGGCGATCTCCGATGACCGGGTCGCCGCGAGTGTATGCAGAAGAACAGGCGGTGCGCGCTCCCGCTCACTCCTTGATGTTGGCCGTCTGCACGATCTTCTGATTGCGCGCGTACTCGGCCTGCACGAAGCGGCCGAAGGCTTCGGGCGTGCCGCTGCCCGGCAAGGCGCCCTGCTCGGCGAGCTTGCTGCGCACGCCTTCTTCTCGCAGCACGGCCTCGAGTTCCTGGTTGATGCGCGCGACGACGGCGGGTGGCGTCTTCGCGGGCGCGAAGATGCCGGTCCAGCTCACCATGTCGAAGCCCTTGAGGCCGGGCATCTCGTCGAAGGTGGGCACGCCAGGCAGCGAGGGCAGCCGCTTGGTGCCGGTGATGCCCAGCGCCTGCAGCCGCTTGCCGTTGACGTGCGGGATGGCGCTGGTGCTCACGAGCATCGCGAGGTCGACCTGGTCGCCGATCACGTCGGTGGCGATCTGCGCGCCGCCGCGGTAGGGCACGTGGGTCACGAAGATGCCGCTGCGCTGCTTGAGCAGTTCCATCGCGAGCTGCAGCACGGTGCCCACGCCCGAGGTGGCGTAGTTGTACTTGCCGGGCGCGGCCTTGGCGAGCTGCACGAAGTCGGCGTAGCTCTTCGCGGGCAGGCCGGGGCGCGCCACCAGCACCATCGGCGCGGTGTTGAGCAGGCCGACCGGCGCCAGGTCCTTGAGCGGATCGAAGCGGAAGGCCGAGGGATTGACCAGCCGGCCGATGGCGATCGCGCTGTCGGGACCGACCACCAGCGTGTAGCCGTCGGGCGCGGCGGCCACGGCCTTGGCCACGCCGATGGCGCCGCCGGCACCGGCCACGTTGTCGATCACCACCGACTGCTTGAGGCGCTCGGCCAGGCGCGTGGCGACGAGGCGCGCATTGACGTCGACGCTGCCGCCCGCGGTGTAGGGAACGATCAGCGTGATCGGCTTGGCCGAGGGCCAGGCGGGCTGGGCCGGGGCGAGGTTGGGAAGCAGGGCGGCGCAGAGCGTCGCAACCGCGAGCAGGGGAGGGCGCAGGGCTTTCATGGCGGGCTTCAGGCGTGGGATTGGGAAGAAGTGGGCGCATCGCCGAGGCGGCTGCGCAGGTGGTCGAAGGCGTCGCTCCATTGCGCGCGCCAGTCGCGGCGCTGCGTCTCGTCGATCCAGGCGCCGTCGAGGCCGTTGAGCATGAAGCCGCGCAGGTCGTCGAGGCCGAAACCGAAGTCGCGCACCATCATCAGCCAGGCCTGCGTGGGCGTGACCTTGTGCAGGGTCGGGTCGTCGGTGTTGGGGTGGATGCGCAGGCCCAGGCCCGGCATGCGGCGGATCGGATGGTCGAGCGCCCAGCGCTCGGGCGGCAGGGTGCGCAGGTAGTAGGAGTTGGTCGGCACCACGGTGAACAGCACGCCACGCTCGGCGCATTCATGCGCGAACTCGGGCGCGTCGACCACGGTGTAGCCATGGTCGATGCGGTCCACGCGCAGCACGTCGAGCGCGGTGCGCACGTTGGTCCAGGGCATGCCGAACTCGCCGGCATGCGCGGTGGTGCGCAGGCCGGCCTGCCGGGCGCGCGCATAGGCCTCGGTGAAGAGTTCGGGCGGGCGGTCGACCTCGCGGTAGTCGATGCCGATGCCGATCGCCTCGTCGCAGCGGTTCGCGGCCATCCACTCGACCATCTCGAGCGCGGCCGCGGGCGAGGCCTCGCGGTCGATGGCGCCGATCAGCCGGCCGTCGATGCCGAACTGCTGCTTCGCATCGCGGATCGCGCGCACGATCGCGCCCTGCGCGAGCGCATAGGGGATGCCCGATACCTGCACCGTGCCGGTCGGGTTCCACGAGAACTCCGCATGGCGCACGTTGTGCTGCGCGGCGTCCTGCAGGTATTCGAGCGTGAGCTGGTGCAGGTCGTCGGGGCCGCGCACCAGCTCGGCGTCGAGCGCGCGCAGCACGCGCAGCACGCCCACGGGTTTCTCGCCGCGCGTGTAGAAGCCCTCGATCTCGTCGGCCGCCAGCGGCGAGCCGGCGCGCAGGTTGAGCTGCTTGAAGGTCTCGTGGCGCACGGTGCCGAACAGGTGGCAGTGCAGCTCGACCTTGGGAATGGCGCGCAGCATGGCTTCGAGGTCGAAGCCGTGGGCGGCGGAAGACGGGCTGGCGGAGGGGCTGGCGGTCATGCAGGCCAGTCTAGTGAGGGCGATGCGATAAGGAAAATTTTGAATTTCTATAATTTGATTCGTCCGATCTATAAGCATGGCCACCTCTTCGCGCGCTCCCAAGTCCCCGGCCGCACCCGAGCCGGCCGCGTCTTCGCTGCCGCTGCGCGCGCTCACGCTGCGCCAGTTGCAGTGCTTCTCGGTGCTGGTCGAGGAGGCGCACTTCGGCCGCGCTGCGCGGCGCCTCGCCATCACCCAGCCCGCGCTCAGCAACGCCATCAAGCAGATCGAGAAGCTGCTGGGCGCGCAACTGCTCACG
This sequence comes from Variovorax sp. FG153, assembly GCF_057809595.1. Taxonomy (NCBI): domain Bacteria; kingdom Pseudomonadati; phylum Pseudomonadota; class Betaproteobacteria; order Burkholderiales; family Comamonadaceae; genus Variovorax; species Variovorax sp. FG153. Next base: position 85,714 of record NZ_JBMDKG010000002.1, on the reverse strand, counting down.
CGCTCCACGCACCGCGTCGAGCTCACGCCGCTGGGCGCCGAGGTGCTGGCGCGCACCGACTTCCTGGTCCGCACGGTCGAGGTGGCGCTGCGCGACATCGAGAGCACGGTGCGGCGCGGTCGGGCCTTCGTGCGCATCGGCGTGATCCCCTCGGCCGCCGCGCGCGTGGCGGCGGCCGCCGCCGAGTTAGCGGCCATGCCGGGCCGTGGCGAGGTCGAGCTCGCATGGCGCGACGCACCCTCGACCACGCTGCTGGCGGAGTTGCGCAGCGGCCAGCTCGACATGGCGGTGGCCGCCATCACCGAGCCGCCGGGCGGGCTCGAATGCGTGGACCTGTTCCGCGACCCGCTGGTGCTGGTGGTGCGGCGCGACCATGCGCTGGCCGCGACCGGCGAGACGGAGTGGGAACGCATCGGCCGCGAGCGGCTGGTGCTGTTCGAGAGCGGCAGCATGCCGGCGCTCGGCAATCCCGCGCGCGCGCAGTTCGCGCAGGGGCTCGAGCCCTTGCGCGTGAGCTATTCCGAAACCCTCTATGCGCTGGTGCGCGGCGGCCAGGCGCTGGGGCTGATGCCGCGGCTGTACACGGCCTCGCTGCGCGATCCCGAACTGGTCGTGCTGGCGCTGTCGAAGCCGCGCATCGAACGCCGCGTGGTGCTGGCCTATCTGCCGGGGCCGATGCGCAACGTGGCGGCACAGGCGCTGATCGATTTTCTGCGCGAACGCCTGCCGCAGGCCGGCGAGTTGCCGGTGCGACGCGTCGCGAAAGGCGCGAGAAGCTACCGAAAACCGTAGTTCTCACTGCGCCAAACACCGTTGTAAAGGTGAACGAATTGTTTCCGAGGTGGGGTATCTGCCGCTAAGATTTGGCGGTCATGTCCCGCTCGCTCGTTGCGTTCGTCCTCGCGGTCCTTCTGTGCTGTCAGGCCGTGGTGGTGTTCGCGCAAATCCTCGTCGAGGCGGGCATGCACCGCGACCTCGTCGCGCAGACCCTGTGGTCCGATGCTTCGGCCTCCTCCGATGACTATCCGCGCGGTGCGGGCACGTCGGTGTCCGCCTCGGCGTCCGCCGACGACGCGGACCTCGGCCACGGCATCGAGGTCCCGTTCGAGGGCTACGCGCTCGAACTGATCGTGCTGTCCAGCGCGCTGCCGCGCTCCTTCGCCTCCTTCTCCTCCTCGACCTTCTTCGCGCCGCCGAAGCGGCCGCCGCGCCTTTCCTCCTCCCTCGCCTAGGTCCGGCCTCGTGCCCGGACCGCGCTGCGCTTTGCCGTGCGGCGCCTGCGCAGCCATTGCGCATCGCCCGCCGCGCGCGGGCCGGCGCCATCGCTTGCGATGGCCATTCATCCAGGGAACCGAGGAGAGAGACCGTGAAGCAATCCAAGGACGTCATGTTCGCCCGGCTGGCGAACTTCAAGATCGACATCGACGCGCTGCGCGCGCATTTCCTCCACCACGTGAAGACGCTGCCGTCGACGCCCTACCGCGACAACCGCGTCGACTACATCGGCTGGGCCGTGACCAGCCGCGACGGCACGCTGATCGACGGCATCCGCCGCATCAACCCCAATGCCGCCATGCCCAGCCGCGGCACGCAGCCCACCGACGCCTGCTCGGGCAGCCTCGCCGAGGTGATGGACGCGCTGTCCGCGCGCGGCCTCAAGCCCTTTCGCGCGCGAATCATGCAACTCGAGAGCGAAGGCGACGAGATGCCGCTGCACACCGATGCCGTGCGCGAGGCCTGGCGCCTGCACGTGCCGATCATCACCAACCCCAACTGCTTCTTCGAATGGCAGCGCGCCGACGGCAGCATCGAGAGCGTGCACCTGCCCGCCGACGGCTCGGCCTGGCTGGTGCGCGTGGACGTGAACCACCGCGCCGTGAACCGCAGCAACCAGCCCTCGAGCCGCGCCCACCTGCTGATGAGCCTGGAGACGCCGCCGCCGATCGGCATGCTGACCACGCCCTGGCTGCCGGTGGTGCGCGAGGCCGAAACCGCGGCGCTGGCGGCCTGAGCGATGTGGCGGGAAGACGCTCCGCTCGAAGCGATCGCTTCCGAGGCCTGGACCTCGGTCGCCGACATGGAGGCCGCGCTGGCGGCCTTCACGCGCGCGGACCAGCATGAGCTGAGCCTCTACCGGCTGCGCCGCGCCCTCGGCGAGGGCCATGCCTTCGAGAAGGAGATCGTGCTGCGCTACCACGAGGCGCTGGTGCTGTCGGGCAACGTCGCGGCGGCGCTCGAGCTGCGCGGCGGCGAGATCTGGGCGCGCCACTTTCCCGCCAAGGGCGAGATGGATGCGGGCGCGGTGCAGATGATCGCGGGCCAGATCGATGGCCATGCGGCCCGGCTGGCCCGGACCCTCGAGGCCTTTCCCTTCGCCTTCGCGAGCTTCCTCGCGGGCCTCAAGCGCCACCAGGGCGCGAGCTACCGCAGCCTGGCCGGCGTGGCGCGGCCGCTGTTCGAGCACCGGGAATTCGCCGAGCCGCGCGACCGCACCGCGCTGATGCTCGCGGTCGAGGGCTTCCGCGGCTATGGCGACGACCTGCGGCGCGAGATGCTGGTCGAACTGTTCCAGAGCTGCGACCACGAGACGCTGTGCCGCTTCTTCCAGAGCGTGCTGCCCGCGAACGGCGCGCTGCTGCGTGCTTTCGCGAACGACCTGCTGCAGGACGACAAGGGGCTGCGCACGCTGAGCGACGCGGCGATCTGCCGGCTGCTGATCCTCGGCTATGGCCTGTTCGACGAGGCGCTGTACGAGCGCATCCTCGCGCAGGTGCGCCACCTGCCGCCGGCCGAGGGCGGCAAGCAGGCGAGGCAGGCGCGTGCCAGCGCGAGGATCGCGCGCGCCTTCGAGTCGGGCGCGGCACGCTCCGATGCAACCGCGCCGGCCACCGGCGCGCCGCTGCGCATCGCTGTGTGCGTATCGGGCCAGATGCGCGGCTACGCGGCCGCCTTCCAGACCTGGAAGCACCTGGGCCTGGACGGCCACCAGGTGAAGTACTTCGTCCATACCTGGGAGGACACGGGCTGGCGCTTCCCCGATCCGATGTCGGGCAACGGCGTGGACCGGATCTTCAAGTTCGCGCCCTTCGCCGAGGCCTACCGGCAGGCCGGTTTCCGCTACGGGCTGGCCGCGATGAAGAAGGCCTATCCGAACTTCTTCGCCAGGCTCGAGGTGTCGTCGACGCTCGGCGAAGCGGACCTGCGCGCGGTGTACGGCGCCGACGCGGTGGTGGCGATCGAGAGCCACCGGCGGCCCGAGTTCGAGCACGATGCGAACAACCAGCTCAAGATGTTCTACAAGATCCAGGAGGCGCACCGCCTGATGTTGCAGGACGGTGGCGACTACGACCTGGCGATCCGCATCCGGCCCGACCGCGCCTTCCGCGCCGGCACGGCCGCGCCCGACTGGGCCGGCATGGCCGAGGCCTGCCGCCGCCAGCGCGTGCTGTTCTTCAACCACCTCGCGGTGACCAAGACGCTCTATGCCGGCGACCAGTTCGCGGTCGGCTCGCCCGAGGCCATGGGCTGCTATGCCAACACGCTGGGGCTGCAGACCCAGGCCATCCGCGAGAACTGGTTCGGCTTTCCGAAGCGGCTGCGTTCGCACTGTTCGCTCGCGCATGCGCTGCTGTTCCAGGGGGTGCGGCGGCGGCCGCTCGAGCACATCCATGCCGTCGAGGCCGTGCCCGCCGCCGCCTATGGCCGCGGCGAGCTGCGCGCGATGCTGTCGGCCGACCTGCCCGCGGGCCCGGCCAGCGAGATGGACCGCCTGCTGTGGAACGCCCTGGCCGGCGCGGCGCCGCGGTGACACGGGTGCGTCGCATGCAGGCCGTGCTGGCCCTGTCGGTGCTGTGGGGCCTGTTCCTTGGCTTGCTGCCGGGCGCTGCGCGCGCGCAGGACCAGGCCGACCGCGAACCGGGCCTGCAGCAGGGGCCCGAAGGCGCGGGCTGCCGCATCTCGAAGAATGCGCACCGGCTGGCGCTGACGCAGCGCCACGAGTTCAACGGCATCCGCGTCTTCTATGCGCTCGACGGGCCGCATGCGCTCTACACCGGCGTCGATCTCAACGGCAACGGCGTGCCCGACATGGTCGAGGACGCCGCGTTGCACCTGGACACCGTGCGTCGCATCTACCTGGCCAACGGCTTTCGCGATCCGCTGCGCAGCCCGCGCTTCCGGCAGGCCGAGACCATCGACATCGACCTGCTGAACTTCGATGCCTACAGCCCCGGCGTCGCGGACAAGCGCGGGCTCTCGTTCTCGGCCGTGATCCGCTACCCCGACAGCCGCGCGCGCGCCGACCGCTGCACGCTCTCGATCGCCATCAATGCCGCGCTCGCGGGCAACCACGAGCGGGTGAAGGACTACCTGATCCCGCACGAGCTGTTCCACCTGTTCCAGTACGGCCATGCGATGTTCCGCGCCAGCTGGTACCTCGAGGGCATGGCGAAGTGGGCCGAGTGGGTGACGCTGGCCGAGAACCGGCGCAACCCCACCTTGTGGAGCACGCCGCTGCCGGCCACGCCGGCCGAACTGCGCGCGCGCGTGTTCGCCAATCCCAATCCCTACGACGTGCGGCATTTCTGGAACCGGCTGGCCGAGCTGGCGAAGGCCGGCGAGCCGCCGATGGCGCTGCCCGACGAATTGCGCGCGCGCCGCTTCGCCGATGGAACGCCCGTGGTGCGCGACGAGATATGGCGCGGCCATGCGCTGATGCTGCGCATCCTGCAGGCACTCGGCGAGGAGACCGAGGCCGTGGCGCGCGAGCGCGGCCTGCCGCCCTACCAATGGCCCGATGCCGACCAGCGCGACCCGGCGCACAACCCGCGAATGATGCGAGTGGTGCAACGCGCGGTGGCCGCCGCCGGCGTGCGCAACAACGACGAACTCTCGCGCTTCCTGGCCATCGACCCGGCCGCCGCGAACTAGGAGCCCTGTTTGAAACGATTGATCTTCGACCTGGACCACACGCTGTGCGTGGCGGAACGCAAGGACTATCCCAATGCCCGCCCGCGCGAGGACATGATCGAGCGGCTGCGCAGCTACCGCGAGCAGGGCTTCGCGATCTCGATCTACACCAGCCGCAACGTCAACAGCTTCGGCGGCAACGTCGGCCGCATCAACGCCCACACGCTGCCGATCATCATCGACTGGCTGGCCCGCCACGACGTGCCCTACGACGAGATCCACGTCGGCAAGCCCTGGTGCGGCGAGGAGGGCTTCTACGTCGACGACCGCGCGATCCGTCCCTCGGAATTCCTCAAGTACAGCCGCGAGGAGATCGACCGGCTGCTGGAGCAAGAGAAGTGATCGTCGTCACCTCGGCGGCCTACGTCGACTCCGAGCTGCAGTCGGAGTTCGGCCGCCTGCCGCCGGCCTTCCTGCCGGTGGCCAACCACCGGCTGTTCGTGCACCAGGCCGCGCTGCTGGCAAGGCACTTCCCGGGCGAGCCCATCTACCTCTCGCTGCCCGAGAGCCATGCCGTCTCGCACCGCGACGCGCAGGCGCTGGAAGCGCACGCGATCCAGGTGCTGCGCGTGCCCGACGGGCTCACGCTGGCCGATTCGCTGCTGTTCTCGATCAACACCGTGGGCCGCTACGACGACGGCATGCGGCTGCTGCTGGGCGACACGCTGATCAACGACCTGCCGACGGGCTGGGACTGCCTGAGCGTGGCCGAGTCGGCCGACGACTACGACTGGCAGGTGGACCACGGCACGGAGACCGCGGTGCGCGTGTGGTGCGGCTACTTCGCGTTCCAGTCGGTCAGCCGGCTCGCCAAATGCCTGGTGGCCGCGCGCGGTTCGTTCGAGCGCGCGGTCTCGGCCTACGACGAGGCCTGCTACCTGCAGCGCGTGCAGACCGCGCAGTGGTCGGACTTCGGCCACGTCAACACCTTCTACCGCTCGCGCGCGCGCATCACCACGCAGCGCGCCTTCAACGACCTCGCCATCGGCGACCGGCGCGTGCGCAAGACCGGCAGCCAGCCGCGCAAGCTCGAGGCCGAGGCGCATTGGTTCGAGGCGCTGCCGCCGCGGCTGCGCGTGTATGCGCCGCAGCTGCTGGACCGCGGCGCGGTCGAGGAGGGCTACGGCTACGAGCTCGAATACCTGTGCATGGCGCCGCTCAACGAGCTCTACGTGCACGGCCGCAACTCCACCGCCTTCTGGTCGCGCGTGTTCAGGCACCTGGCCGACTGGCTGGCGGCCTGCCAGACGGCGGTGCCGCTGGGCGAGCGCGAACGCCAGGCGGTGGCGCAGGACAGCCGCGGCATGCTGGGCGACAAGACGCGCGCGCGGCTCGATGCCTACGCCACGGCGAGCGGCATGAGCCTGTCTTCGCCCACGCGGCTCAACGGGCGCGCGCTGCCCTCGCTGGCCGAGATTCTCGAGCGTTGCCTCGAGGCCGCTGCGCGCGTGCCGCTGGTGCCGGGCGTGATGCACGGCGACCTGTGCTTCAGCAACATCCTGTTCGACACCCGCTCGGACTGCATCAAGCTGATCGATCCGCGCGGCCTCAATTTCCGCGACGAGCCGCGGCTCGTCGGCGACCTGCGCTACGACCTCGCGAAGCTCGCGCACTCGGTGCTGGGGCTGTACGACTACATCGTGGCCGATGCCTTCGAGATCGACGACGGGACGGGGCTGGATTTCCGCCTGCGCATCCATGCCGACGAGGACGTGGCCGCGATCCAGAAGCTGTTCGCGGCGCTGCCGCTGCTCAACGGCATGACCGCGCGCCATGTGGCGCCGATCACGGTGCTGTTGTTCCTGTCGATGCTGCCGCTGCACCAGGACGCGCCGCGTCGCCAGCGCGCGATGCTGGCCAATGCGTTGCGCCTTTACGAACAGATGGAGCACTGAGGGATGTTCGTGATTCCGATGATGGGCCAGAGCCGCCGTTTCACCGAGGCCGGCTACACGTTGCCCAAGTACCGGCTGCCGCTGCACGGGCGCACGGTGTTCTTCCATGTGGTGAAGTCCTTCGAGCGCTACTTCCAGGACGACCTGTTCCTGTTCGTGGTGCGGCGCGACCACGACGTGGTCGAGTTCCTGGTGCGCGAACTCAAGGCGCTGGGCGTCAAGTCCTTCCACATCGTCGAGCTCGACGGCGACACGCTGGGGCAGGCCGACTCGGTGCACCGCGGGCTGCAGGCGCTGCGCAGCGAGGAAGCGGTCTACGTCTTCAACATCGACACCATCCGGCCCGGTTTCCGCAAGTCGGCGCTGGCCGATGGCGCCGCCGGCTACCTCGAGGTGTTCGAAGGCGAGGGCGAGCACTGGTCCTTCGTCGAACCCGGGCCCGATCGCACGGTGCTGCGCACCACCGAGAAGGAACGGATCTCCAACCTGTGCAGCGACGGCCTCTACCACTTCGCCGACGCGCGCGTCTTCGACGAGGCCTTCGAGCACCAGCAGCGCCACCAGCTGTTGACGCGCGGCGAGTACTACATCGCGCCTTGCTACAACGCGCTGATCGAGCGCGGCGCGCGCGTGGCCTACGAACTGATCGGCGCCGAGCAGATCGTCTTCTGCGGCACGCCGCGGGAGTACGAAGCGGCGGTGGCCCGGCCCTGGGAATGACATTCGGACGAGGGACAATGCGCGCAGCCATCGCATCGCCAGCCGATGGAAGCCATGTGAGGAATCTTCGATGAGTCTGGGTGAACTGCTCGCGTGCGCGAAGCCCGCGGTGGCCGCGACGTGGGCCGAGTGCATGGAGGCGTCGGCGCCCGAGGGCGCGGGCGTGCTGTTCCTGTCGGCCTGCAACGGCAAGGAGCGCGCCCACGTAGTGACGGTGCGCGGCAGGAACTTCGAGGAGGTGTGGCGCCGCGGCGCGCAACTGCTGCAGACCTGGCTGCGCAAGCAGAGCACGGCGCCGATCTGGCTGCGCGCGGACGTGGTCCACACGGTGCAGGCGATGCACTGGAAGGGACTGCAGCAGGCGTTCTCGACTACCAAGCGCAACTACTTCCGCAGCGGCATCGCCTTCGACGCCGACCTGTCGGTGGCCATGCTCGAGCAGGACATCGGTGCCCACGCCGTGCTCTACGACGGCAAGTTCGACGAGGCCACGCCCAACGCGGCGAACCTCCGGCTGTTCGGCCAGCACCGCTACGGCCGCGAGCTGAGCTGGCCCACCGATCCGCAGCAGCCGGTGTGGGTGTTCGACACGCGCGCCGTGTTCACCGACGGCAAGGAGGCGCACCGCATCGAGCACGAAGGCGTGGGCCGCGGCTACCGCCGGCTGCCGGCCTGGGACGCGCCGCGCGTGCGCCAGATCGTCGAGACCAGCACCGCCTACCTCGCGCGCCAGGTCAAGAGCGCGGGCGCCTACCACTACGGCTGGTTTCCCTGCTTCGACCGCGCCATTCCCACCTACAACGCGCTGCGCCACGCGAGCTCGACCTATGCGCTGATCGAGGGCTGGGAGCTGACGCGCAAGCCGGAGCACAAGGCGGCGATCGACCGCGCGCTGGGCCACCTGACGGGCGAGCTGATCCGGCCCGCCACCTTGCCCGATGGGTCGCGGGCCGCGTTCCTGGTCGACATCGAGGACGAGATCAAGCTCGGCGGCAATGCCGTGTGCCTGCTCGCGATGGTCAAGTACACCGAGCTCACGGGCGAGCAGGCCTACCTGCCGCAGATGGAGCAGCTCGCGCTCGGCATCCTGCACATGCAGGACCCAACCAGCGGCCGCTTCGTGCACGTGCTCCACCATCCCGACCTGCGCGTGAAGGAAGAGAACCGGATCATCTACTACGACGGCGAGGCCGCCTTCGGACTGATGCGGCTCTACGGCCTGACGCGCGACGAGCGCTGGCTGCGCGCGGTGGAAAAGGCTTTCGCGCACTTCATCGAGGCGCGCCACTGGGAGGCGCACGACCACTGGCTCAGCTACTGCGTCAACGAGCTCACGCTGTACCGGCCGGAAGAGCGCTACTTCCGCTTCGGCCTGGACAACGTGCGCGACCACCTCGAGTTCGTGCTCAACCGCATCACCACCTTCCCGACCCTGCTCGAGCTGATGATGGCGGCGCAGAAGATGGTGACGCGGCTGCAGGCCGACCCCGCGCATGCGCACCTGCTCGAGGGCTTCGACATCGAGAAGTTCTACCGCGCGCTCGAGCAGCGCGCGCGCTACCTGCTCACGGGGCACTTCTGGCCCGAGCTCGCGATGTTTTTCCGCAATCCGCAGCGCATCGTGGGCAGCTTCTTCATCCGCCACCACAGCTTCCGCGTGCGCATCGACGACGTGGAGCACTACCTCTCGGGGTATGTGGCGTACTGGAAATATCTGGAGGCGGGAGGGCGGCCGGCGCAGCCGGCGGCGGTGGAGGCCGCGCTGCCCCAGCCGTAGTTCAGTGCAGCTCGGCGGCCGCGTGGATGGTCTCGCGCACGCGCGGATAGATCTGTGCGTTCCACTTGCTGCCGCTGAACACGCCGTAGTGCCCCACGCCGGCCTGCAGGTGATGGGCCTTGAGGTAGGGCCGCACGCCGGTGCAGAGGTCCTGCGCCGCCACGGTCTGGCCCACCGCGCAGATGTCGTCGCGCTCGCCCTCGACCGTGAGCAGCGCGGTGCGGCGGATCGCGGCCGGGTTCACGGTGCGGTCGCCCACGGTGAGCTGGCCGCGCGGCAGGTCGTAGGTCTGGAACACGCGCTCCACGGTCTCGAGGTAGAACTCCGCGGGCAGGTCGTTGACCGCCAGGTACTCGTCGTAGAAGTTGCCGATGGTGCGGGCCTTCTCGAGCTCGCCCTCGACCAGGTGGCGGTACATGTCCTCGAACTGCTTCTTGTGGCGCTCGGGGTTCATGCTCATGAAGGCCGCGAGCTGCAGGAAGCCCGGGTACACGCGCCGCATCGCGCCCGCATGCGGCCAGGGCACGTGACTGATGAGGTTGCGGCGGAACCAGTCGATGGGCCGGTCGGTGGCGAGGCGGTTCACCGCGGTCGGGTTGATGCGGCAGTCGACCGGCCCGGCCATCAGCGTGAGGCTGCGCGGGGTGGCGGGGTTGTCGTCCTCGGCCATGAGCGCGGTGGCGGCCAGCGCGGCCACGCAGGGCTGGCACACCGCGACCATGTGGACGCCGGGGCCGACGGCCTCGAGGAAGGCCATGAGCTGCAGCGTGTAGTCGTCCAGGCCGAAGCGGCCCTGCCACAGCGGCACGTCGCGCGCGTTGTGCCAGTCGGTCAGGTAGACGTCGTGGTCGCGCAGCAGGGTGCGCACGGTTTCGCGCAGCAGGGTGGCGAAATGGCCCGACAACGGTGCAACCAGCAGCACGGGCGGGTGCGTGGGATGGTCGCCGTCCTTCCTGAAATGCAGCAGGGTGCCGAAGGGCGCGCTCAGCGCCACCTCCTCGTGCACCGCGACCTCGTCGCCGTCGACCGGCACGCTGGCGATGCCGTAGGGCGGCCGGCTGTGGGTGAGCCGCATGCGCGAGAACACCTCGCACTGCGCCGCCAGCCGCCGCTGCATGGTGCGCTCGCTGCCGTCCTGCCAGAGCGCGCGCGCCATGTACTGGGAGGCGAGCCGCAGCGGGGAGAGCAGGTCGGCCTGGTTCTGGTAGACGCGGTAGAGCATGGTTGTGGTGCGTTGCAGTGCCAGAGGCAAGTTGCGGGCCAAGGCCGGGCGCACCGGGATGGAACGGGTGGCACAGGGCTTGCACGTCTGAGGCCACCGGCGGCGCTTGCCGGCACCAAGGAGCACACCCGATGGCCAAACCCGTTCTCACCATCAGCAGCAAGAACTACGGCGCCTGGTCGCTGCGCGGCTGGCTGATGTGCAGGCTGGCGGGCCTGGACTTCAGCGAGAAGATCATCCCGCCCGACGACCCGGCCATGAAGGCCGAGATGCTGCTGCTGTCGTCCTCGATGCTGGTGCCCTCGCTGCAGCATGGCTCGGTGAAGGTGTGGGACACGCTGGCGATCGGCGAGTACCTCAACGAGATCAAGCCCAAGGCCGGCCTGCTGCCCGCCGACGTGGCGGCCCGCGCCCACTGCCGCGCGATCTGCGGCGAGATGCATTCGGGCTTCGCGGCCATGCGCGGCGCGCTGCCGATGAACATCAAGGCCCGGTTCAAGAACTTCAAGGTGTGGTCGCGCGCGCAGGCCGACATCGACCGCATCGTGGCGATCTGGCGCGAATGCCTCAAGGCCTACGGCGGCCCCTACCTGTTCGGCGAGCAGCCGGGCATCGCCGACGCGATGTACGCGCCCGTGGTCACCCGCTTCCTGAGCTACGACGTGGCGCTCGACAGCGCCTGCACGGCCTACTGCAAGCGCGTGATGGAGCTGCCCGCGATGAAGGAATGGGTGGCGGCGGCGAAGCAGGAGCCCGACGAGATCGACGAGCTCGACGCGGAGTTCTGATTCAGCCCGGGGGCGGCGCCGGCTCGAAGCCGGCCTGCCGCAGCTTGCGCTCGATGCCCTGCGCGGCCGCCTGCAGGTCGGCCAGGTGCTGCGCCACCATCTCGCGCTCGCTGCGCACCGCGGGCAGCCAGGCGCAGCTGATGCAGCCGACCACGCGTTCGTCGAGCCGCACCGGCACCGAGATGGCGCCGAAGCGGTCGGGCGAATCCATGCTGGTGGCGGTGGGGTCGCGCGACACGTAGCCCTGGGCGCGCGCGTTCGCCACCATGCGGCGCACGTTCTCGGGCCGCCGCGCGTCGCGGTCGACCTGGTGCGGCGAACGCGCGAGCGCCACGAGAAGCTGGCGCCGTTCGTCCTCGGGGCAGAAGGCGAGGTAGCAGCGCCCGAGCGATGACATCAGCATCGGCGGGCGAAAGCCCAGCACCCGGTAGTTCACGGCCAGCCCGTTGATCGGGCGGTGCGCGTCGAGGATCAGCATTGCGCTGCCGTCGCGCACGCCGAGGTCGGTGGGCCAGGGCACCTTGCGCTGCAGCGTGGCGCGCGGTTGCGCCGCCAGCGCCGACAGCCGCGCGCGCCACTCGACGAGCGGGCCCGGGGCACCGGCGGCCGAGGTCGGCACGTAGCGCTTCTCGAGTTCGTTGCGCTCCACCCAGCCGGCCTGCTGCAGCGTCTTGAGGATGCGCAGCAGCGTGGCCTTCGACAGCCCGGTCTGGCGGCTGAGTTCCGACAGCGTGGCGGCCGAGGAGCGCTGGATCGCGAGCATCACCTCGAGCCCGCGGCGCAGCGCGTCGATGGATTTCACGCCCTGCGCGCCCTGGGTGTCCGACATGCCGCGGCCTTCCGAAGTGGTTCACTCAGTGAAACTATATCTTGGGGCCCCGCGCCCGGCTTCCTACATTGCACTGGCCCCGATCCCGTGGCTCCACGCACAGGCAAGAAAGGAAAGCCCATGATGAATCCACTCCGGCGCCGGACGATGGCCGCCGCGGCGCTGTTCTCGGCGCTGAGCGCGTTCGCCGCCACCGCCACCGCCGAGACCTGGCCCGCGCGGCCGATCACCATCGTCGTGGCCTACCCGGCCGGCGGCGACACCGACGCCATCGCGCGCACCTATGCCGAGAAGCTGTCGCAGCGCGTCGGTCAGCCGGTGCTGATCGACAACCGGCCCGGCGCGAGCGGCATGATCGGCAACGCCTGGGTGGCGAAGGCGCCGGCCGACGGCTACACGCTGCTGTTCACGCCCAGCACCTTCCCGATCGCGCAGCACGTGCTCAAGGCCGGTCCCGGCGTGGCGCACGACGTGGTCCGGGACTTCACGCCGATCGTGAAGACCGGCGACATCCCGCTGCTGCTGGTGACGGCGCCCTCGACCGGCCTGCAGAGCGCGACCCAGCTCGTGGCGGCCGCGAAGGCCGGGCGCGCGCTGACCTACGGCACGCCGGGCGCGGGCTCGCCGATGCACATCACGGGCGAGCTGTTCAACCGCGACGCCGGCATCGCGCTCGTGCATGCGCCCTATCGCGGCGTGGCGCCGGTGGTCAACGACGCCCTGGGCGGCCATGTGAGCGTGGGCTGGATCACGCCCGGTGCCGTGGCCAGCCACATCGCGGCCGGCAAGCTGCTGCCGCTCGCGGTGGCGCAGCGCCAGCGCGCGGCCCTGCTGCCCACGGTGCCCACGCTGTACGAGCTCGGCTGGCGCGACGTGGACCTGAACGCCTGGATGGGCCTGCTCGGGCCGCGGGCGATGCCCGAGGCGATCGTGCAGGCGCTCAACGCCCACTTCAACGAGATCCTCCGCATGCCCGAGGTGCAGGCGCGCATGGCCACGCTGGGCATCGAGCCGGTGGGCGGCGCGCCCGCCGTGCTGGCGCGGCAGATCGCGCAGGACGACCAGCGCTTCGGCCGGCTCGTGCGCGAGTTCGGCATCCGTGCGGATTGACCAGGAAACAGGAGACGACGATGTTGAGCGAAGAGAAGAACCGCCTGCTGACCGAAGTGGGCCCCGGCACGCCGATGGGCGACTACCTGCGCCGCTACTGGCACCCGGTCGCCGGTGCGAGCGAGTTCGACGCGCAGGCGGTCAAGCCGCTGCGCATCCTCGGCGAGGACCTGGTGCTCTACAAGGACCTCGGCGGCCGTTACGGGCTGGTCGACCGGCGCTGCCCGCACCGCAATGCCGACATGGCCTACGGCTACGTCGAGCAGTGCGGGCTGCGCTGCAGCTACCACGGCTGGCAGTACGACGCGGGCGGGCAGTGCGTGCACCAGCCCTTCGAGGAGACGCTGGACCCCGGCGCGCGCATGCGCCGCAGCACGCGGATCAAGGCCTACCCGGTGCAGGAGAAGGCCGGGCTGCTGTGGGCCTACATGGGGCCGCAGCCCGCGCCGCTGCTGCCCGACTGGGAGCTGTTCAATTGCGCCAACGGCTTCGCGCAGGCGGTGTTCGCCGAGATCCCGTGCAACTGGTTCCAGTGCCAGGAGAACTCGATCGACCCGGTGCACTTCGAGTGGACGCACAACAACTGGACCACGCGGCTGCAGGGCGAGGAAGGCCCGTACGTGCCCACGCACCTGAAGCTCGCGTTCGAGGAGTTCGAGCACGGCTTCGTCTACCGGCGGCTGCGCGGCGGCGAGCGCGAGGACAACCCGATGTGGACCGCGGGGCGCGTCACGCTGTGGCCCAACGGCTTCTTCCTCGGCCATCACTTCGAATGGCGCGTGCCGATCGACGACCACCACACGCTGAGCGTGCTGTGGGTGCTGAGCCGCGTGCCGACCGAGCAGGAGCCCTATGTGCAGGAACGCATTCCGTCGTGGTACGGGCCCACCCGGGATCCGGTCACGGGCCGCTGGATCACCAGCCACGTCGCCAACCAGGACTTCGCCGTGTGGGTGGGGCAGGGTGCCGTCACCGACCGCACGCGCGAGAAGCTCGGCCAGAGCGACAAGGGCATCGTGATGATGCGGCGCCGCTTCTTCGAGGAACTGGAGGCGATGCAGGCCGACCCGGCGCACGAGCCCAAGGGGCTGATCCGCGATCCGCAGAAGAACCGCGACGTGTTCCTGCCCTCGGCCTGTCGCGAGGAGATGGCCAAGGGCCTGCCGCGCCGGGAGCTCGCGGCGCATCCCTTGCTCGGCCCCTACCTCAAGGATTTCTTCGGCCAGGCCGGGCAGCCCGAGGCGGTGCGCGCGGCCTACGAGCAGGCGATCGGGCAGAAGGTGGAGGGGGCGCGCTTCTTCAAGGTGCACGGCGCGGCCACCGACGGCGCGGCGGAGGACGCGCCGTCCCGGTCAGTGCCGGAACATCCTTAGGTCGAGCGCGCTCTCGTTGCCCAGCCACATCGCGTGGTCGGTGTGGTCGGCGAGGTCGTTGCCGGTCACGCCGTGCACGAACACGTCGAGGCCGTCGCGATGGCTGTCGAGCCAGCCGATGACCGAGTCGAACTCGGCCGCGTCGAAGGCGAGCTGGCAGCTCCAGTGCGGATGCGGGCCGACCGGGCGCTCGTGCACCCGGCCCACCACCACCATCAGCTCGCGGCCCGCCTGCTCGCACAGCGCGCGGGCCCGGGCCACGGTGGCGGGGCCGAAATAGACGTGGGCGTGGTACTGCGGGTAGAGGTTCTCGGGGCGGCGCGGCATGGTGAGGCGATTGTGGCGCCGGCGCGGATCACCTGTCGCAGGGAAGGTCGTCGGGCAGGCGGAAGCTGCCGCTGTAGCGGAACACGTCGCCGAACCAGCGGTGGCGCAGCAGCATCCGCATGCTGAAGGCGTCGGGGTCGCGCGGGTCGGGCCGTTCCTCGACATAGGCCGTGCCCATCAGCAGGCCCAGCGGCAGCGGGATGCGCAGGCGGCCCAGGCGCCAGACGTAGCCGCGGTCGCGGAACACCAGGGCACCGTCCTCGGCGCTCACCGCGAGGCGCATGCCGATGCCGAAGCGCACGTACTCGATCACCAGCGCGCCGTCGGCCGCGTCGTGCTCCATGTGCGAGCGAAAGTGGAAGGGCGCGCGGCCCGCGAAACGGAAGATGCGGTCCCAGTAGAGGTGCGGGTCGTCGGGCCGGCAGCGGTAGTGGACCTCGATCGGCACCTCGCGCCCGGTGTAGGGCACGAGGGCGCCGAACAGCCGGCCGAAGGGCATCAGCAGCGCGGCCCAGGGCGCATGGTGGACCTCGTGCATGGTGCCGCGCACGCAGACGTGGTCGTTCGAATGCGGGGCCATCGTGTAGTGGCGGCGGATCGCGTCGCCCAGCCGGTCCCAGGCGGGGCCGAGCGCTTGCTGGAAGACCGGGCGGGTGTCGTGGCTCATGGGCGGATCATGGGGCCGGTGTGCGCATCGGCGGTCGCCGTGGCTTCGCTGCGGGCCTTGTAGAAGCGCAGGATGTGCTCGGAGAAATCGCCGAGCAGGAACTGCGCGAGGCGGTCCGCGTACCAGTTGAAGCGCGTGCTGACGCGCCACGAGACGTCGAGCCGCAGCTCGGTGCCGCCGTCGCGCGGCACGAGCGTGTAGCCCGACTCGCGCAGGTCGAAGTAGTGGCCGCCGATCATCACGTGGTCGTCGAGCGCGCCGGCCGGGAAGGAGTCGGGCGCGAAGCGGTAGCGCCAGCGCACGTGGCGCGCCGGTTCCCACTCGGTGACCAGCTCCTCGAAATGCACCTGCTTCTGCCAGCGCACCATGCGCACGCGGCCCTCGGGCGTCTCCTGGGTCACGCCCGACACCGGCATCGGCACGCCGATGCGGTAGGCCCAGGCATCGCCGAGCTCCTCGGGGCGGATCGCGCCCGCGTTGTTGATCTCGTGCCACACGCGCTCGGGCGGTGCCGCGATGAACAGGGTGCGCGCGGTGGACGAGAGGCGCTCGGGGTTCGGGAACTGCGGCTCGATCGCGCCCAGCACCAATGGCAGCACCGCGAAGCTGTAGAGCGCGGGCTTCGGCCAGTTCGTGACGCGGCAGACCAGCCCCATCGCGAAGCCGCCGAGGCTGCCCATGACGGCGAACACCGGCACGACCACGATCGCGCAGATCAGTCCCTCGATGAAGACGAACAGCGTGCCCAGCGCGAACAGCGCGGTCGACAGCCAGGGCGCGACCAGGTAGTAGGTCCAGCTGCGGCGCTCGATGCGCTCGGCGACGTAGATCGTGACCGCGCCGCACAGCGCGGGTGCGAGGAAGATGAAGGTGCCCAGCATCGCCGAGTAGCCGTGGCCCGGCGCGCCGCTGAACGCGAGCCGCAGCACGAAGGCGATCGCCGCGCCGGCGAGCATCGGCCAGAACCAGCGAAAGGGCAGGCGGCGCTTCGGCGGATCCCCGGCGGGAGGTGCGGGGCCATCGATCGGAGCCAGTCCGGAGAACCGGGTGTCGTCGTCGGGTTCGTTGCGCATCGGGATCCTTCTCCTCTTCGGTGTGTGTGCGGGTGCGGGCTCAGTCGGCGCGCCGCGTGGCGCTGACCATGCAGTAGTCGAAGTCGCGCCAGAACATGCCCAGCGCGAGCGCGCAGTAGCTGGCCACGATGTGCTTGCGGCGCCAGGGGCTCAGGCGTCCGCGCGCCTTCCAGAGCTCGGCCAGCGTGAAGCGGGTGGCGAGCGCGGGGATGTGCAGCGCGCTCGGCGCGACGCGCCAGCGCAGCGAGCGCACGTCGATGTCCTCGAAGCCATGTTCGCGCAGCGCGGCCACGAAGTCCTCGCGCACGGCCAGGGTCGGCACGGCCCAGCTGTCGGCCCACAGGCGGTGCAGCCAGCGCGCGAGGCGGCCGGGCTCGCGGCGCAGCAGGAAGCCGTCGACCACCACCAGCCGCGCGCCGGGCTTGAGCAGGCGCGCGGCCTCGCGCACGAAGTCGGCCTTGGCGGTGCCCTCGGCATAGCAGGCGCTCTCGAGCGCCCAGGCGCCGTCGGCCTGCGCGGCCGGCAGGCCGGTGCGCGTGTAGTCTGCCTCGAGGTGCGCCATGCGGTCGGCCACGCCGGCCTGGGCGTCGAGGCGCGCGGCGATGCGGTTCTGCACCGCCACGTTGGTGACGGTCACGGCATAGAGGCGGCGGTCGTCGCCGACCAGCGTGCGCGCGGTGGCGCCGGCGCCGCAGCCCAGGTCAAGCACGCAGTGGCGGCCGTCGTCCGTGGGGCGCTCGCCGAGCTGCAGCGCGCGGCCGACCTCGCGGTTCATCTCGACCAGCATGCCTTCGCGGCGCAGCGGATTCAGGCCCGCGCGCCAGTAGCCGAAGTGCATGTTGTAGCTGGGGCTCCAGGCGCCGTAGTCGGTGGCGACCTCGGTGAAGTAGTCCTGCGTGTCGGCGCGGCTGACCGGGGCCGGGGCCGGGGCCTCGGCGGTGTGCGGCAGGTGGAAGTCGGGCTGGAAGACGCTGGGCATGCGGTGAACTCCTGGTGGGGGAATGGGGGGCGGACGTCAGAGCCGGCACTGGCCGTCGACGCAGGTGCGCGAGGCCTTCGCGGCCGGGCCGGCGAGCAGGGTCACGAACCAGCCGGGCAGGCGCTGGCGGTTGCGCGCCAGCGCGGCATAGGCGCGGTCGGCCAGCGGCGCGACCAGCGGCAGGTCGAGCAGGGCGCCGCCGTTGGACAGGCCGACCGCCTCGCGGCAGGCGCGGATCGCGTGCACGCCGACCTGCACGCGGCCGGCCGCATCGACCACGTGGATCGCGGTCATCAGGGCCTCGCGCGGCGCCGGGCCGGCCTCGAAATCCGGCGGAGAGCAGTCGACCAGAACGAGCCGCGCGACCGCGTCGCGCGCCTTCATCGCGCCCATTTCGGCGCTGCACAGGCGGCAGGTGGCGTCGTAGTAGACGGTCAGCGGGTAGGCGATGGCGGTGGAGCGGGACATGGTGTTCTTCGTTCTCGATATTTCTGTCAAAACAGAAATGAATGGGCAAAAAAAGAGCCGGCCTCAGATCATCGGCAGGCTCGCATGGTGGGCGTCGGGATCGTCCTTGCCGGTGGCGGGCGCGGGCGCATCGCCACGGACGAACTTCTGCACGCTCGCGCCCAGCGTCAGCACCTTGTCGAGCGTGCCGGGCGACAGCCGCAGCATCTCGTCGGCCCAGGTGGCGAGCTTGGCCATCAGGTCCATGGTGGAGCGGATGCGGTCCTGCGCATCGGCCGATTCCTTCTGGAAGTCGGGGCTCGCGACGATCTCGCGCAGCATGCGGATGGTGGGGTCGAACTCGCGTTCCTTGCGCTCGCGCACCACGGTGCGGAACAGCTCCCAGACGTCGACGCTGGTCTCGAAGTAGTCGCGCCGGTCGCCCAGCATGTGGGTGACGCGCACCAGGTTCCAGGCCTGCAGTTCCTTCAGGCTGTTGCTCACGTTGGAGCGCGCCACGCCCAGGGTGTCGGACAACTCCTCGGCATGGATCGGCTTGCCGTGCACGAACAGCAGTGCATGGATCTGCGAGACGGTGCGGTTGACGCCCCACATGGAGCCCATCTCGCCCCAGTGGAGGACGAACTTGCGTTGGATGTCGGTGAGTTCCATGCGCTGGAGTCTAGGACTTCCGAAATTTCTGTCAAGAAAGAAATTAAAAAATTGCCAAAGGCTGAGCGAATGGTGAAATACTGTACGTTTAAACAGTATCGAGATCGCGAAGGAGTCGCGCCATGCCACCCGCCGCCCACATCCCCATCCATGCCATCAAGGGCCGCGGCGCCGCCACGCGGCTCGCGCACCGCTTCTCGAAGGACGAGCGCGATGCCTTCGACGACGGCTGGGGCACGCTCGAGGAGAAAGTCGCCGAGGCCGACGAGCTCGAGCCGCTGGCCACCGAGGTGCGCTTCGAGGACGTGAAGTCGGCCATGAACGAGAACGACTCGCCCGACATCTACTTCGACCGCTCGATCAACCCCTACCGAGGCTGCGAGCATGGCTGTATCTACTGCTTCGCGCGGCCCACGCACAGCTATCTCAACCTGTCGCCGGGGCTGGACTTCGAGACCAAGCTGATCGCCAAGCGCAACCTGGTCGAGGTGTTGCGCCGCGAACTGGGCCGCAAGAGCTATCGGCCCAGCCACATCGCGATCGGCACGGCCACCGACTGCTACCAGCCGATCGAGCGCGAGCTGCGCATCACGCGCTCGCTGATCGAGCTGCTGTCGGAGGTCAACCACCCCTTCGGGCTGGTGACCAAGTCCAGCGCGATCGAACGCGACCTCGACCTGATCGCGCCGGCCGCCGCGCGCGGCCTGGCGGCGGTGTACGTGACCGTGACCACGCTCGACGGCGAACTCGCGCGCAAGCTCGAGCCGCGCGCGGCGGCGCCGCACCGGCGGCTGCGCACCATCCGCACGCTGGCCGAGGCCGGCGTGCCGGTGGGCGTGAGCGTGGCGCCGCAGATTCCGTTCGTGACCGAGGACATGGAGCAGGTGCTCGAGGCGGCCTGGGAGGCGGGCGCGCGCAGCGCGTTCTACACCATGATCCGGCTGCCCTGGGAGGTGGCGCCGCTGCTCAAGCAGTGGCTGGCGCTGCACTACCCGCAGCGCGCGGATCGCATCATGGCGCGCATCCACGACGTGCGCGGCGGCAAGGACTACGACGCCGACTTCGCCACGCGCATGAAGGGCACCGGCCTGTGGGCTGACCTGCTGCGCCAGCGCTTCGAGAAGGCGACCGCGCGCATCGGCTTCAACCGCGAGCGCATCGCGCTCGACCTCAGCGCTTTTCGGCCACCTGGCGACCCGGGGCAGGGCAGCCTGTTCTAGCGGCGAGCGCGGCGTCCGCGCCGCTGTCTCCGCACCAGTCGCCGCCCAGCGCCTTCACGAGGAACACCGAGGTCAGCAGGCGCTGCCCCTGCAGCTGTGCGGCCTGGCGTTCCACCGTCAACAGCGACTGCTGCGCGGTGATCACGTCGAGGTAGGTCGAGGCACCGCCCTCGTAGCGGCTGTTGGCCATGTCGAGCACGCGCCGCGCGGCGGCCACGGCCGACTGCGCCTGGGCGGTCGCGCGCTCGAGCGCCGCGAGGCCGTCGATGCCGTCCTGCACCTCCTGCATCGCGGTCAGCACCACGCGGCGGTAGTTGCCGACGGTGGCGTCATAGCCGGCCTTCGCGAAGTCCACGCCCGCGCGCACGCGGCCGCCGTCGAACAGCACCTGCGTGGCCGACACGCCGACCGACCACAGAAGGCTGGGCGCATCGAACAGCGACTCGATCAACCGGCTGTCGACGCCGACCGTGGGCGCGATCAGGATGCTCGGATAGAAGGCCGCGGTCGCCACGCCGATCTGCGCATTGGCCGCGGCCATCGCGCGCTCGGCCGAGGCCACGTCGGGCCGGCGCTCGAGCACGTCGGAGGGCACGCCCAGCGGTACCGCGGGCGGGCGGATCTCGCGCAGGTCGGTCGCCAGCGCGAACGAGGGCGCGGGCGTGCCGGTCAGCGTGGCGAGCGCATGCTCGTACTGCGCGCGCTGCTTCTTGAGCACGTCGACCTGCGTCAGCGTGGTCTCGAGCAGCGCCTGCTGCTGCGCCACGTCGAGGCCCGAGACGGCGCCCAGGTCGTGGCGCGCCGTCACCAGCTCGAGCGCGCGCCGCTGCAGCGCGATCGAGCGCGTCAGCACGTCGAGTTCGATATCGGTCGAGCGCAGGTTGAAATAGCTGCTCGCCACGTCGGCCGACAGCAGCAGCCGCGTGTTGGCGAGGTCGGCCGCCGACTGCTCGGCCGAGGCGGTCGCGCCTTCCACGCTGCGCTGCACGCGGCCCGCGAGGTCGAGCTCGTAGCTGGCGTTGAGCGAGAGCGCGAAGTCGTTCTGCACCGTCGACGAATTGGCGGTGTTGTAGTTGGTCAGCGGCCGGTTGGCCGAGATCTTGAGCCGCGAAGCGCGCGTGCCCAGGCCGAGCTGCGGGTACTGCGCGGCCGAGCTCGAGGCCAGCGTGGCGCGCGCCTGCGCGAGCCGCGCGCCGGCAATGGCGAGCGTGGGGCTGCCGGCCACGGCCTGGTCCTGCAGCGCGTCGAGCTGCGGGTCGCCGTAGCGCTTCCACCACGGGCCCTTGTCGGCGATGTCGTTGGGCGTGCCTTCGCGCCACGGCGCCTCGAGCTTCCAGCTCACGGGCAGCGGGGTTTCGGGCGCCTTGTAGTCGGGGCCGACCGCACAGCCCGCGACCAGCATCACGGCGGCGAGCGCGATCGCCGCGAGGGCGGGACGGCGCATGCTCACGCGGGTTCCTTCTTGGCGGCCGCCGGTGCTGCAGCCGGTGCCGCGCCGGGCTTGGCGCCATCGGCCGGCGCATCGGGCGCCACCGCGACCACGTCGCCATCGGCCAGCGAGTCGGAGGGATTGAGCACCATGCGGTCGGTGCGCGCGAGCCCGTCGACCACCTCGACGTTCTCGCCGTAGTTGCGGCCCAGCGTCACGGGCCGCAAGCCGACGCGGCCCTGCGCATCGACCACCGCCACGCGCGTGCCTTCGGCACGGAACAGCAGCGCATTGGCCGGCACCGTGAGCGTGCCGCTCGCGGCCAGCGGCAGCTCGACCTGCACGTAGGCGCCCGGCAGCAGCGCGCCGTCGCGGTTGGGCAGCGAGACCTCGACCTGCATCATGCGCGTCGTGGTGTCGATGGCGCCCGCGGTGCGCGCGACCTGGCCGCTGAACTTCTGGCCGCGCAGCTCGGCCTGCGTCACCACCACCGGCTGGCCGGCCTTCACGAGCTGGGCATAGGCCTGCGGCACGTTGATGTACACGCGCAGCGGATCGGTCTGCGCCAGCACGAACAGCGCGCGGCCCGCGCCGCCGCCGGCGCCGGCATCGATCAGGTCGCCGGTGTCGACGTTGCGCCGCGTGATCACGCCGGCAAACGGCGCGACCACGCGCTTGAAGCCCTCGGTCTGCCTGAGCCGCTGCACGTTGGCATCGGCGGCGGCCACGTTGGCCGTGGCCTGCGCGACGGCGCTGCGGCGCTCGTCGAGGTCCTGCTGCGAGACCACGTCCTTCTTGCGCAGGTTCTCCCAGCGCGCGGCCGTGCTCTGCGCGAGCTCGAGGCCCGAGGCCGCCTGGTTGCGCGCCGCGATAGCCTGCGACAGCTGCTGGTCGATCTCGGGCGTCTCGATCTCGGCCAGCAGCTCGCCCTTCTCGACGCGGCTGCCGATGTCCTTGGTCCAGCGCTTGAGGTAGCCGCTGGCGCGCGCCGAGATCGGCGACTGCACGTAGCCCTGCAGCGTGCCCGGCAGCGCCAGCTTCTGGCCCGCCGTGGGCGTGCGCGGCAGCGCGGTCTGCACGTATTGTTTGGCATGCTCGACCGTGCTGGCCTGCAGCTCGCGTGCGTTGGCGATGCGCACGAACACCGTGCGTGCCGCGCCGAGCGCCAGCAGCACGACCACGATCAGCACCAGCCAGCGGGTGCGCCGCACGATCTGGCGCCGCCGCAGCAGCTCGGGGCCGTCGCCGTCGTCGGCGGCGATGGGGTGGATGGCCAGGGCCGAATGGCGTTGCTCTGTCATGCGCTGTACGGCGCGGGGCCGTTTCCGTGGCGGGCCGCGCGGCCGTGGGAGGGCTCGGCGCGCGGCAGGTACAACAAGTCGAACAAGGTGTCGAAAAGATCGGATGGGGCGGGCATCGCTCAGTGCTCCTGCGCGGTGGCGCCGGCCGGCGGATGGGCGCCGCCGCCGTGCGCGGCGCGCCGGTGCGCGAGCCAGCTGTGCACGCCCGCGTAGACCGCGGGCACGAAGAACAGCGTCGACACCGTCGCGAACAGCAGGCCGCCGATCACGGCGCGGCCCAGCGGCGCGTTCTGCTCGGCGCCTTCGCCGAGGCCCAGCGCCATCGGGATCATGCCGATGATCATGGCCAGCGCCGTCATCAGCACCGGGCGGATGCGGGTGGCGCCGGCCTCGAGCGCGGCCGACAGCGGCGGGATGCCCGCGGCCAGCCGTTCGCGCGCGAAGGACACCATCAGGATCGAGTTGGCCGTGGCCACGCCCATGGTCATGATCGCGCCGGTGAGCGCCGGCACGCTCAGCGTGGTGCCGGTGATGAACAGCATCCAGGCGATGCCCGCCAGCGCGGCGGGCAGGGCGGTGATGATGATCGCGGCGTCGAGCCAGGACTGGAAGGTCACGACGATCAGCAGGTAGACCAGCACGATCGCCATCGCCAGGCCCACGCCCAGGCCGATGAACGAGGACTGCATGGTCTGCACCTGGCCGCGGATGTCGACGCGGCTGCCGCGCGAGAGCTTGGGCCGCATCTCGTCGACCAGCGCCTGCACCTTGCTCGCCACGCTCGCGAGGTCGGTGCCCTGCACGCTGACGTAGACGTCGATCACGGGCGCGATGTTGTAGCGCGACTGGATTGCCGGCTGGCGCGCCGCGCGCGCGTCGACCAGGTTGCCCAGCAGCTGCTGAGCGCCGCCGGGTGCCGCCGCCGCGCCGGCCGCGCCGACCGGGATGTTGAGCAGCGAATCGAGCGAGTCGACGTTGTACTGCGGCGTCTGCACCGCGATGCTGTAGACCACGCCGTTCTGCGGATTGAGCCAGTAGGCCGGCGCCGTCTGCGAGCTGCCCGACAGCGCGATCAGCACGTTCTGCCCCACGTTGGAGGCGGTCAGTCCGTACTGCTGCAGCCGCGAGCGGTCCATCGTCAGGTCCACCGAGGGTCCGTCGAGGCGCTGGTGCACGTGGGCGTCGACCGCGCCCGGGATCTGCCGGATCGCCTTGGTGAGCTCGGCCGCGCGCGCCGCGTTGCCCGCGATGTCGTTGCCGCTGAACTGCACGTCGATGGCCGCCGGCAGGCCGAAGTTGAGGATCTGCGTGACGATGTCGGCCGGCTGGAAGAAGAACTCGATGCCCGGGAAGCGCTTGGGCAGCTCGGCGCGCAGCGTGGTCACGAACTCCTCGGTCGGCCGGTGGCCGTCCTTCAGCGACATCAGGATCTCGGCGTCGAAGGTGCCGATGGTGCCGGCGTTGCTGTAGGAGAGGTTGATGCCGCTGTTGGGCACGCCGAGGTTGTCGAGGATGGTCTCGAGCTGGTCGGGCGGCACCAGCTCGCGGATCGCGGCCTCGACCTGGTCGGTGAGGCGCGCGGTCTCCTCGATGCGGGTGCCGGTGGGCGCGCGCATGTGCAGCCGGATCTGGCCGGCGTCCACGGTCGGGAAGAAGTCGCGGCCCAGCGCCGGATAGAGCAGGCAGGACAGCAGGCAGAAGCCGAGGAAGACCGCGATGAAGCCGCCGCGGCGCGAGAGCAGGGCCGACAGCAGCAGCGTGTAGGCGCGGCGCACGCGCTCGAAGCGGCGGTCGAAGGCGCGGTACACGCGCTGCAGCGCGCTCGGCTTCGCGTTCTCGTCAGGCTGGCCGTGCACGCCGCCCATCAGCAGCATCACCAGCGTGGGCACCAGCGTGCGCGACAGCAGGTAGGAGGCCAGCATCGCGAACACCACGGCCTCGGCCAGCGGCACGAACAGGAAGCGCGCCACGCCCGAGAGGAAGAACATCGGCACGAACACGATGCAGATGCACAGCGTGGAGACGAAGGCCGCGTTGCCGATCTCGCCGGCGCCGACCTCGATCGCCTCCTTGAGCGGCGTGCCCATGTGCAGGTGGCGCTCGATGTTCTCGATGGTCACGATCGCCTGGTCGACCAATATGCCGACCGAGAGCGCGAGCCCGCCCAGCGTCATCAGGTTGAGCGTTTCGCCGAGGCCGTAGAGCACCAGGATCGAGGCCAGGATCGACAGCGGGATGGTCAGGCCGATGATCAGCGTGCTGCGCCAGTTGCCGAGGAACAGCAGCACCATCGCGGCGGTCAGCGCGGCGGCCAGGATGGCTTCGAACACCACGCCCTTGACGGCCGCCTTCACGAACACCGACTGGTCGAACAGCGGCGTGATCTTGATGTCCTGCGGCATGGTCTGCGCCGCCACGGGCAGCATCGCGCGCAGATTGGCCACGATGTCCAGCGTGGAGGCGCCGCCGTTCTTGAGCACCGACAGCAGCACGCCGCGCACGCCGTCCTGGCGCACCACGTTGGTCTGCGGCGAGAAGCCGTCGCGCACGTAGGCCACGTCGCGCACGTAGACGGTGGCGCCGTTCACGGTGCGGATCGGCAGGTCGTTGAGGCCCGCGATGGCATCGGGCGAGCCGTTCATGCGCACGCCGTACTCGGTGGCGCCGAACTTGGCGGTGCCCGAGGGCAGGATCAGGTTCTGCGTGTTGATCGCATTCACCACGTCCGACGGCGACAGGCCGCGCGCCTGCAGCGCCTGGGTGTCGAGGTCGACCGAGATCAGCCGGTTCTTGCCGCCGTAGGGAAAGGGGATCGCCGCGCCCGGCACCGTGATGAGCTGCGGGCGCAACTGGTTCACGGTGGCATCGAACAGCGAGTTCTCGGAGCGCGTCGGGCTCGACAGCGCGAGCTGGATCACGGGCACGCTCGAGGCCGAGTACTTGATCACCAGCGGCGGCGTGATGCCCGGCGGCAGCTGCCGCACCTGGGCCTGCATCGAGGCCACCACCTGCGAGATCGCCATCTCGATGTTGGCGGTGGGCTGGAAGAACACCTTGATGATCGACACGCCCGCCAGCGACTGCGATTCGATGTGCTCGATGTCGCTGACGGTGGTGGTCAGGCCGCGCTCCACCTGGCCCGAGATGCGCTGGCCCATCTCCTGGGCCGGCAGGCCGGTGTAGTTCCAGATGACGGACACCACCGGGATGTTGATCTCCGGAAAGATGTCCGTGGCCATCCGCAAGAGGACGAAGGGCGTGGCCAGCACGATCAGCATCGCCATGACGATGAAGGTGTACGGACGACGCAACGCGAGCTGAACCATGGACGGGTCTCTGCTTCCGGCGAAAAAAGGTTTCGCATCATAAGGAAGTAGTTTTAAGTTTGTTTAACTTGGTTACTGAATCCTTTCGATGCGCTTTTCGGGGCGCTTGGGGCGCTTCCGATGGGCAGGGAAGGGCGACGCATGGAGCGTGCCGGGCGGGGTGGTCTTTGCATGCGTCGGCAGCGGGCGCGAGCTGCCGCTGAGGCTGCCCGGCCTGCCGGCGGGAGTCAGCCGGGCGGGTCGAGCGCGAGGCGCAGCCGGCTGACGTTCGGGTTGCCCGCATCGCGCTGCACCTTGAAGCCCAGCTTGCGCGCCAGCGCGATCATTGCGAGGTTGTCGTAGAGCGTGATGTCGGCCAGCTGCCGCACACCCGCATCGCGCGCCGCCGCGATCAGCGCGCGCATCAGTTTCTCCGCCAGTCCGTGGCGCTGCCAGGCATCGGCGATCACCACCGCGAACTCGGCAATGCCGGCCGTCTCCGGCGTGTCGCCGCGCACGTAGCGCACCACGCCCATCTGCTGCCGGGCGCCGTCGACCTCGGTGGTGGCGATCAGCGCGAGCTCGCGCGCGTAGTCGATGTGGGTCATGCGCCAGAGTTCGTCGGGCTGGGGCTTGCGCGGGGACAACAGCCGGTGGTAGCCGGTGCGGTTGGACAGGCCCGCGACGAAGGCGGAGTGCATCGCGAGGTCGTCGGCATGGATCGGGCGGATGCGCACCGCGCGGCCATCGCGAAGCCGCCAGTCTTCGACGAGGTGCGCCGGGTAGGCGACGGGTTCGGCGGGTGCTGCCATCGCCGGCTTTGTGCCACGGCGGGGGGCCGCGGGTCAATGCGGTCGATCCCGGCTGCCTCGGGACACACTTGGTCTCACAAAAAAGAGAGTGAATGCTCTCAAAAATCCACAAAGCACAAACTTGGTGCGTGAACAAGTTAATGCTTTTTGCGTGTTTCTTGTTGGATAAGCGATTCAATGGCCGATTTCATCAGCGAATTCGCGATGTGATGAAGAATAATTGTTCATTCTTTTTTCGGGCGTGAAGAGATGTTGCGGCAACGTCTTGCGAGCGCCGGGTGGTTTTTCAATCTTGCGGAAGGCTGAGATCGTTCATGTCTATCAATGGTGCGTTTCGTTTGAATTCTTTTGTCGGGCCCCTGGCCCGGCTGACCGTGCGACTGAGCCTGGGGCTCGGCGTGGTCATGGCGCTGAGCGGGGGCGGCCTGGCCTCGGCGCAGGGCGTGCAGGCCGCGCCCGTGGTGGCGGGCGCGGCTCAGGACAAGGGCGTGGCCGTGGTGCTCAAGCAGTCCAAGGTGATCAAGGACCCGCAGGGCAAGGAGCAGTTGGTGGAGGCCGCCTCGGTCAAACCGGGCGACATCCTGGAATACACGGCGACCTACACCAATCACACGGGTCGCAGCGTCAGCGGCCTGGTGGCCAACCTCCCGATTCCCGAGGGGCTGGAGTACCTGCCCAAGACCGCGAAGCCCGGCGCGACGCTGGTCAAGGCGGCGACCAAGGAGGGCGTCTTCGCGGCCGAGCCGCTGACGCGCCAGGTGAATGGCAAGCCGGAACCGGTTCCCTATGCCGAGTACCGCGCGCTGCGCTGGGAGCTGGGCCAGTTGCCCGCCAAGGGCGTGACCGCGGTCACTGCGCGCGCCAAGGTCGAGGAGGTGGTGCCTCCCGCCGCGCCCGTTGCCTCCGCGGTGACGGCCGAGCCAGCCAAGGCCGCGCGCGCCGCACGCTGAGTCCGCGCCGCTGACGGCCCCCGGCCTCGCGTCGCGCCGAGGGCCCGTCCTCTTTCTTTCCCCGTCCGCTTTTTCGTGCCGGTTTCCTTTGCTGGAAATCGCCGGCCGGGGTGCGTTCGTCTTTTTTTCAGACCCTTAACCACCGAGGAGAAACCCCGTGATTCCTACCTTGTCAGTCCGTCGCGCCGGCCATGTGCCGCGTGCGTTCTGGGCGGGCGCCGCAGCTCTGACGATGAGCTTCCTGTTCGGAAGCTCCGATGCGCTCGCCGCGGCACCGCCTGCCAACACCATCATCGGCAACCAGGCTTCGGCCACCTACCTCGACCCGAATGGCGCCAGCCAGCTCGCGACCTCGAACCTCGTGCAGACGACGGTGCAGCAGGTCGGCTCGTTCAACCTGGACGGCCGGACCACGGTCACCACGGACGTGATCAACAAGAAGATCGGCGCCGCGGGTGCGATCGTCTATGCGCCCCACGTGCTGACCAACACCGGCAACGGCGCCGACAAGTTCACCATCACGATCGACACGACCACGGCACCGCCGAACGGTTTCTCGAAGATCGAGGTGTTCGCCGATGCCAACGCCGACGGCGTGCCCGACAGCACCAATGCACTGTGCTCGGTCACGCCGGGCGCCGTCTGCACGGTGCCCGCGCAGACAGTCGCGGGCGGCAACGGCACCTTCCCGTTCGTCGTGGCGTACTCGATTCCGAGCACGGCGACGGCGGCCAACTTCACGTCGCCGCAGCCCGCGACCATCAACGCTGCGCCCGCCACGCTCGACCTGTACGAGCTGGCGAACCAGAAGGTGGCCGACGTCGACCACGTGGTGCTCACCACCGACGCGGCCTTCAACGCCTCCAAGAGCCTGAGCGTTCCCGCGGTCAGTTGGGTCGCCAACGGCGGTGTCTGGCCCGCGGCAAGGACCAGCGGTCCGCGTTCGGCGGCCTCCTGCCCAGCAACGATCGCCGGCGCGACGTCGAACGATCCGAACTGCCTCTACACCACCTACACGCTGCGTTTCAACAACACGGGTGGCGCGGCCGGCAAGTTCTACATGGCCGATACCTTGCCGAGCGGCTTCACCTACGTGCCGGGTTCCGCGGTCTGGAGCAGCGCGCCCGGTACCGCGCTGGGTGACGGCGCGGGCGGCGATCCGGTCGGCATCGACTTCCTGGCGGACGGCCAGCGGCTGAGCTTCCTGGTGGCCTCGCTGCCCCCGAACGTGACGCAGACCGTGAGCTTCGTGGTGTTGATCAACAGCACCGCCGAAGTCGGTGGAACGACCACGACCAACAAGGCCGAGTACGTTCCGACCAAGGTGCCGGACGACAAGACGACCACCAACCCGCCGACCGATCCGACCACGCCGACCAACCCCTCGCCCTTCGAGGTGTCGGGCAGCTACGGCATCGTGCTCGGCTCCACGCACGCCTCGGCGAGCCCGGTTGCGTCGAAGGACGCCACGGCGGGTACGCCGCTCACGACGGATGCCGACCAGACGACCCTGGCCTCCGGCGTCGCGGGCTCCACGGTGAAGTTCCCGCAGACGGTGTTCAACACCGGCAACGCGGACGACACGGTGAACCTCACGGCCGACGTCAGCAAGTTCCCCGCGGGTTCGACCTTCCGCTTCTTCGCCGACGGTGGTTCCGCGCCGCTGATCGATACCAACAACGACGGCATCGTCGACACCGGTCCGATCCGGCCCGGCCAGAGCGTCAGGATCGTGCTGGCGGTCACGCTGTCGGCGCCCACGCCGCTGCCGAACGGACCGTTCGAAGCCATCGTTCGCGGTACCTCGAGCAAGGACAGCACCAAGTTCGATGCCACGCGCGACATCCTGACGAGCCTGATCGGCGTGCTGGTCGACCTGACCAATACCCCGACCGGTAACGGCACCTCCGGCAACGCGGGCAACGGCGACGTGGGCACGGGCCCGAGCCCGACCCCGACGACCACGACGACGACACCGGCCGGTACCCCCGCCGTCTTCAACCTGTTCATCAGGAACAACGACACCAAGGACAACGCCTTCAGCCTCGCGGCGAGCCAGACCAACAACTTCCCGGGCAGCCTGCCCAGCGGTTGGACGGTGAAGTTCGTGGCCGGCGGTGCCGCCTGCTCGGCGAGCGGAATGACGACGGTGAACGTGGCTGCCGGTGCGCAAATGGCGGTCGATGCCTGCGTGACGCCGCCCGCGTCGCAGGCTGCGGTCGACGCTCAGCTGATCTACTTCCAGGTGAAGTCGACCGGCCCGACCTCCACCGGCGCCGTGGCGATCGACACCAAGCTCGACGCGGTGAAGGTGATCGCGGCCGATACCTACGGTGCCACGCTGACGCCGAACAACGAAGGCCAGGTCGCTCCCGGCGGCTCGGTGATCTACGCCCACACGCTGACCATCACCGGCGCGCAGAGCTGCGGCACGCAGTTCAACGTCAAGGCGGTCCTGCCGGCTGCGGACGTGACCGCGGGCTGGACCACCGCGCTGTACATCGACAACAACGGCGACGGCCAGATCGACACCGGCGACACGCTGGTGGGCGCGAACGGCCAGGTCGGCCCCACCGTGGACCTGAGCGGTGGCAAGGCGCACAAGCTGCTCGTCAAGGTGTTCGCACCGGGCGGCGCGACGGCCGGTGCCACCGACACGGCGACGGTCACCGTGACCTTCCCGGACCAGGCGAAGTGCGGTGCGCCCTCGGCGACCGACATCAGCACCGTCATCTCGGGCCAGATGCGCCTGATCAAGCTCCAGGCCAAGGACGAGGAGTGCAAGGGCACCATCGTGCCGAGCTCGTCGGCGGCACTCACGGTGAAGCCGGGCCAGTGCATCGTCTATCGCATCGTCGCGACCAATGAAGGCGCCTCGCCGGTGACCAACATGTCGATCAACGACGCGGTGCCGGCCTATACGAGCCTGACGGCCGCACCGGACGGCGCGCAACCGTCGGACCAGTGCGCTTCCGCGGGCGTGACGCCGGCCTTCGCGCAGGCGAACTACGCCGCGACCCCGACGTCCGTGTCCTGCGGCAGCGCGACCAACACGGTCGCGCCCGGCGGCAAGGCCACGCTGACCTTCTCGGTGAAGGTCAACAAGTAAGCGTCGGCTGAACGATGGGATCGGCGGGCTTCGGCCTGCCGGTTCCTTCTTCCTTCCAAGGCCGTTCGCCTTTCCCTTGCGTCCTCGTGCGAAGGCGCAAGGGAAAGGGAGCCCCCGTTCGTCTCCCATTCTTTTTTCTTCCGGCCCGTTGCCGGGCTTTCCAAGAGTTCACCGCATGTCGTCGACTTCCAAGCTCAGAGGCTCCAGCCTGCGATCGTGGCGCGGATTCGCTGCCGCGCTCGCCGCAGGCATGGTGTTTCTGCTCGGCGGCATGGCACAGGCGAATGCCACGGCCGCGCCAGGCGGCACGGTCATCCGCAGCATCGCCACCGGCACCTACGTGCCCGGCGGCATGGCGCAGACCGAGACGATCTCCTCCAACGAGGTGATCGCCACCGTGCTGCCGGTCGAGGCGCTGGTGCTCACGCAGGACCAGACCCTCAGCCGCCCGCCGGGCAGCATCGTCACGCTGAACCACCTGCTGACCAACACGGGCAACGTCGCCTCGAGCTACACGATCGCGCTGGCGAACAACGCGGCCGGCTGCGCCGCCGACACGCTCGACCTGTCGGCGCTGCGCGTGCTGCGCGACGCCAACAACAACGGCGTGTCCGATCCCGTCGACCCGGTGCTCGCGCTCGACAAGCCGGGCGTGCTGACGCTGAAGCCGGGCGAGGCGGCCGCGCTGCTGGTGCAGGGCACGATCCCGATGGTGGCGCGCGGCACGGCCTGCCTCGGGCTGACGGCCACCACCGCGCTGCAGCGCCTGCAGGCCAGCAACCGCGACACTGTCGTCGTGGGCGATGCGGCGGCGCTGAGCCTCGTCAAGTCGGCGAGCTACCCCGGCTTCGTCGTGCCGGGCCAGACGCGCATCGACTTCACGGTGTCGGGCACCAACATCGGCGCGCAGGATGCGAAGCCGAGCGGCATCGTGGCGCCGACCAACACGCCGCTGCTCGTGGACCGCGTGCCGATGGCGCTGGTGTTGATCCGCGACAAGGTGCCCGAAGGCACCCAGTACATCGTGGGCTCGCTGCAGACCGCGGCGGCCGGCGCGATCAAGCTCTATCGCTTGCCGGGCGACGCGGAGTTCAGCTACCGCAAGGAGCGGGCAGAAGACGCCTCGGTCATCGAGGTCGCGATCGGCATCCCCGCGCCGCTGGTGCGCAACGGATCGATCGCGATGCAGTTCGCCGTGAAGGTCGATGCCGCCCCTGGCGACGACATCCGCAACACGGCCCAGGGCCAGTACGACGATGGCACGGGCCCGACGACGGCGCCGTCGAACACGGTGGTGATCGCCACCAGCCAGGCGCGCATCGGCGTGGCGAAGGCCGCCTCGGCGCCGCGGCTCAACCAGGGCGCGGACGGCAAGCCCGACGGCACCGCCAACGTGCGCTTCCGCGTCAAGCTGCGCAACTACGGCGCCTCGTGGCTCTACGACGCGCAGGCCACCGACCTCATGGAAGGGCCCGGCGAGACCCAGTTCGGCAGCTACACGGCCGCGGCCGTGCCGGCTGCGAACCAGTACACCATCGTGCCGGGCTCGGTCGCGATCGTGCCGGCGCCCAGCGGCAACGGCGGCGGCCTCGTGGCGGTGGCGAACCCCGCCTTCAAGGGCACGGCGAACGCGCAGAAGCTGCTGGCCGACGGCGCCGTGCTGCCCGCGGGCGCGCAGGTCACGGTCGAGTTCGAGGCGCGCATCAACTTCACGGGCCGCACCGGCACCCTGCTCAACAGCATGAAGGCCTCGGGCGCGTTGTCGGCCGGCGGCACGGCCGTCGCCTTCGACGATTCGATGAATGGTGACAACCCCGACCCCGACGGCGACGGCAATCCCGGCAACAACAGCTTGCCCACGCCGGTGTCGACGCAGTTGCCGACGCTGCTGCTGAGCAAGCAGGCCTCGATGGCGCGGCGCGTGGCGCCGGGCGTGTTCGAGCTCGACTACGTGCTCAAGGTCAGCAACATGGGCGCGGCCGCCGCGCCGAACCTGCGGCTGATCGACAACCTCAACTGCAGCTTCGACATGGACAAGGCCGAGGGCCAGGTCGCGTCGTGGGAGCTGGTGGGCCGGCCGAAGGTGGCGGGCGGCCGCCTGGTGGCGGCGCCGGGCTTCACGGGCCGGGCCACCTGCAACCGCGCGCACCACGACAGCGCCGATCCGTTCCAGTTCCCCACCGAGGTCGCGCTGAGCCTCACGGACGGCAGCCGCGCGCTCGAGGCCGGTCAGAGCGAGCAGCTGAGCTTCACCGTGCGGGTCACCGAGAAGCCGGCCGCGATCGGCAGCCGGGTCGCGCTGAACAACAAGGCCTGGGCCGCGGCCTTCGAGCAGAACACGGTCAACGTCACGCCGCGCTCGGTGGTGGCCGCCGCCATGGCCACGGTCCGGTCGCTGCTCGTCGATCCGCAGGGCGTGGTCTACAACGCGCTCACGCGCCAGCCCGTGGCCGGCGCGGTGGCGACCTACGCGCGCCAGTCGTGCAGCAGCGGCGCGACCACGCCGATCACCGCGGCCGAACTCAACGGCGGCACCTCCGGCCTCTACA
Source organism: Variovorax sp. FG153 (assembly GCF_057809595.1). Taxonomy (NCBI): domain Bacteria; kingdom Pseudomonadati; phylum Pseudomonadota; class Betaproteobacteria; order Burkholderiales; family Comamonadaceae; genus Variovorax; species Variovorax sp. FG153. The sequence goes on along the minus strand of NZ_JBMDKG010000002.1, from coordinate 52,192 downwards.
CCTTCAACCCCGACGGCAGCGTCTCGATGAGCACCGGCGCCGACGGCGCCTACCAGTTCCACATGCAGCCGCCGCCGGCCGGCGCGATGTGCAGCTACGGCCTGAAGGTGGCGCCGCCCGCGGGCAGCGGCTACGTCGCGCCGTCGCAGCTCCTCCCCGCGACCGCCGGCAGCTTCGCCAGTTGCGGCGCCGTGGTGCCCAACTCCGCGGCGCCGCAGAACGGCGAGCCCACCACCCACTACCTCCAGCTGCGCACCGGCACCCACACCGACGGCTCGGCCTGCGAGGTCGCGAACAACCACATCCCGCTGGACCCCGGCAACATCCTGGGCCTGGTGCTGCGCAAGGACGGCAGCAAGCGGCAGGCCGAGTTCGGCGACTTCGTCGACTACGCGCTCACCGTCACCAACAAGACCGGCTTTCCCGTCACCGGCGTGAGCTTGAGCGACACGCTGCCGCCGGGCTTCGCCTACGTGGCCAACAGCGCGCGGCTCAATGGCGCCATCGTGCCGAACCCCGCGGGCGGCGCCGGCCCGGGGCTGCGCTTCGACTATCCCGCGCTGGTCATCGCGCCCGACCAGTCGGCGATGGTGCGCTACCGCGTGCGCATCGGCGTCGGCGCGCCGACCGACGGCGACGCGATCAACCGCGCGCGCGCCAGCTCGGGCCCGATCCAGTCGAACCTCGCGAGCTGGACGCTGCGCGTCACCGGCGGCGTGTTCTCCGACGATGCCTTCGCCTTCGGCAAGGTCTACATGGACTGCAAGCGCGACGGCAGGCAGCAGGGCGCCGACGAGATCGGCGTGCCGGGCGTGCGGCTGTACCTGGAGGACGGCACGCACGTCGTGACCGACGTCGAGGGCAAGTGGAGCCTCTACGGCCTGAAGCCGGTGACGCACGTGCTGCGCGTGGACCAGCTCACCTTGCCCGCGGGCGCCCGCCTCGAGATCCTCGACAACCGTAACGCGGGCGCGCCCGAGAGCCGCTTCCTCGACCTGAAGAAGGGCGAGTTCCACAAGGCCAATTTCGTCATCGCCAACTGCGACGACAAGGCGGTGCTCGACGACGTGGCGGCACGGCGCGCCGCGATCGCGGCCAAGCCCGACACCGAGGCCGAAGCCCAGGTGCGGCTGCGCCTCGATCCCGAGGGCCGCGTGGTGCCGGCCGGCGATCTGCGCGGCCTGCCGGCCTCGGGCCAGGCACTGGCCGGCGGCAGCACGGGCACGGTGCAGACCACCTCCGTGCCGCTGATCGCGCTGCCTGCGCCGCCGGCCAACCCGAGCACCTTCGTCGGCGGCGCCGGCGGCTCCATAGGCGGCACGCTCGGCAACCAGCTCGGTGCCAATGCGCCGCTGGGCGGCACGCCGTCGACAAGTCCCGCCGGCAGCCTGTTCGCGCCGGTCGGCGGCACCCCGCCCGCGCGCCCGATCGGGCTGGGCGGCGCGATGCTCGAGCCGCGCAACCTGCCCTTGCTGGCGCCGGCCGCGCCGAGCCCGGTGGAACTCGAAACCCTGCTGCCGCAGATCGAGAACAACGCACTGGGCTTCATCGACCTGAAGGACCGCGACACGGTGGCCGGCACCTCGATCAACGTGCGCGTCAAGGGCAGCGATGGGGCGGGCTTCCGCCTCAGCGTGAACGGCGCCGCGGTGGAGGATCGCCGCGTGGGCAAGAAGTCGCAGCTGCCCTCGAAGCAGCTCGCGGCCTGGGAGTACATCGGCGTGACGCTCAAGCCCGGCGCCAACACGCTGCGGCTCGAGGCCATGGACGGCTTCGGCAACGCGCGCGGCGCGGCCGAGGAAATCACGGTGGTCGCGCCCGACAAGCTCTCGGCGATCGAGCTCGACCTGCCCGCGTCGGCCCAGGCCGACCTGCGCACGCCCGTCGTCGTCACCGTGCGGCTCACGGACGCCGCCGGCGTGCCCGTCACCGCGCGCACCCAGCTCACGCTGGAGGCCGACCGCGGCCGCTGGCTCACCGAGGACCTGAACCCCGAGGAACCCGGCACCCAGGTCTTCATGGAAGGCGGCCGCGCCGAGTTCCGGCTGCTGCCGCCCGGCGAGCCCGGCGACGCACGCATCCGCGTCACGGCCGCGAACCTGGTCAAGGAAGTGCGCCTCGCGCTGACGCCCGAACTGCGCCCGATGATCGGCGTGGGCATCGTCGAGGGCGTGCTCGACTTCACCAGGCGCGGCAAGCTGCCGCTGGGCGCGATGCCGGCCGGCGCGGCCTTCGAGTCGGAGCTCACGAGCCTCGGCAACGAAGGCGGCAGCAGCCGCGCGGGTGGACGCGCCGCCTTCTTCTTCAAGGGCGCGATCAAGGGCGAGTACCTGTTGACCGCGGCCTACGACTCCGACAAGCAGCGCAAGGGCCGCCTGTTCCGCGACATCCGGCCCGACGAGTTCTATCCGATCTACGGCGACTCCTCGGTCAAGGGCTTCGACGCGCAGAGCACGCAGAAGCTCTATGTGCGCATCGACAGGAACCGCTCCTACCTGCTGTACGGCGACTTCACCACCACCAGCAGCACCGAGGTGCGCAACCTGAGCCAGAGCAACCGTTCGCTCACGGGCCTGAAGCATGTCTACGACGACGAGCGCGTGCGCGCGACCAGCTACGTCTCGCGCACCGCGCAGACGCAGCAGGTCGAGGAGTTCCGCGCCGTCGGCACCTCGGGGCCGTACTACCTGAGCGGCAGCAATGGCGAGTTCGTCGAGAACAGCGAGCAGGTCGAGATCGTGGTGCGCGACCGCAACCAGCCGAACATCGTGCTGCAGCGCACGGCGGTCACGCGCTTCGTCGACTACACGGTCGAGCCGCTGACGCGGCGCATCCTGTTCACGCGCGCGATTTCCTCGGTCGACCAGAACCTCAATCCGCAGTCGATCCGCGTCACCTACGAGGTCGACTCGGGCGGGCCGAAGTTCACCGTGGCGGGCGTCGACGTGCAGCTCAAGGTCGCCGAGACCGTGCAGGTCGGCGTGGTGGTCAGCACCGACCGCAACCCCGAGAACAGGCGCAAGCTGCAGGCGGTCACGGGCATCGCGCGCCTCGGCGAGAACACCACCGTGGCGGGCGAAGTCGTCGAGACGCAGTCCGACGAGAAGGGCCGCGGCCATGGCGCGCGCATCGAGGCGCGCTACCAGGACGACAAGCTCGCCGTGGTGGCGCTCGCGACCAGGACCAGCGAGGGCTTCGACAACCCCGGTGCCAGCTCCTCGGCGGGCCGCACCGAGGCCTCGGCGCGTGCCGAATACCGCATCGACCCCACGCTGGCCGTGCGCGCCGAGGCGCTCTACAGCAAGGACGCCGCGCAGACGGACGAGCGCAAGGGACTGACCCTGAGCGCGCAGAAGAAGCTCGGCGAGCACACCGCGGTGGAAGTGGGGCTGCGCCACGGCCAGAGCAACGAGGCGATGGGTTCGAACTCGGGCTTCGACTACGGCCAGATCTCCACCTACAACGCGCAGACGAGCAGCAGCATCGGCGCCAACAGCGTGACCGTGCTGGGCGCGGCCGTGGCCGCCAACGGTGTCGACACGCAGACCCTGACCACCTTGCGCGCGCGGCTGTCGACGCAACTGCCGTGGGTGCCGAACGCACAGCTCTTCATCGAGGGCGAGCAGGACCTGAAGCACAGCGACAAGCGCGTGCTGGCCATCGGCGGCAACTACGCCGTGACCGACAAGACCCGCGTCTACGGGCGCTACGAACTGATCTCCTCGCTCTATGGCCCCTATGCGCTCGACAGCGCGCGCAACAACAACACCGGCATCGTCGGCATCGAGAGCAACTACATGGAGGGCGGGCGCGTGTACAACGAGTACCGCCTCGCCGACGGTGCCGACGGCCGCGGCGTGCAGGCCGCGATCGGCGTGCGCAACACCGTCAAGCTCACCGAGCGCATCAGCGTGACCGGCGGCATCGAACACACGCGCAACCTGGGCGGCTACGCCAACAGCGGCAACAACGGCACCGGCTACGCGGGCGGGCTCGGGCAATCGACCGCCGTCACCAGCGGCATCGAGTACATGACCGACCGGCTCAAGACCAGCGGCGTGTTCGAAGTGCGCCGCGGCGACGACGCCAACACGCGGCTGTTGAGCGCGGGCTTCGCCTACAAGCTCGATCCTTCGTGGAGCCTGCTGGCGCGCAGCATCATGAGCAGCAGCCAAGGGCAGGGCACCAACGCCGGCAACGAGCGCCACCTGCAGCGCCACCAGATCGGCGTGGCTTATCGCCCAGTGGACGACGACACCTGGAACGCCCTCGCGCGCTACGAGCGCCGCTCGCAGAACGTGGTGGGCGCGGGCAACGCAGCGGGTGCACTGCAGGGCAGCAGCGTGTTCGGCGCCGACAACGGCGCCAGCCTGCCGGGCAGGACCAGCGCCGACATCGTCTCGGCCCACCTCAACTACAACCCCGCGCCCGGACGCGTCGTGATGGCGCGCTACGCGGGCAAGCTCAGCCGCATGAGCGACGGCCTGCTCGCGAGCACGTACTGGGCGCACCTGGTGCAGGCGCGCTACACGCAGGACATCAACCAGGACTGGGACTGGGGCGTGCAGGCCGGCCTGCTCTACGGCAAGGGCGGCGGACTGCAGAAGACCTTCGGCTTCGAGCTCGGCTACCAGGTCTACAAGAACCTGTGGCTGTCGGCGGGCTACAACTTCGTGGGCCTGAATGACCGCGACCTCACGGCCAACGAATACACGAGCAAGGGCGCCTACGTGCGGCTGCGCTTCAAGTTCGACGAGACCACGCTGGGCTTTCCGTCGACGGGCGGGGCCATGCCCGCAGCGGCCGCGAGCCGGGACACCGGGGCGACCAATGGGCAGCGGTGAGCCGATGGGCACGCCAGATCATCGAGGATGCATATGAAGGGATTGGTCGCATTCGGCATCAGGCCGGTATTGCCTTGGGTCAGAAAGGCTGCCGCAGCTTTGCTGGTACTGGCTTGTTTCCTGTTCGCCGCAGTGACGGCACGGGCGCACGAGCAGATCCTGCAAGTGGATGCGTCCGGGCTTCAGGGGATCATGCCGTCGGGTGTCACCGTGACGGCATCGATGTCCCGCCCAGACCTGTTGTACCTGCGACCAGGAGGTGGCAAGTTCAACGGCCTGCCGCCCTCGGCCTATTCGCCGAGCAGCATCAACCTGTCCAGCGTACTGGGGGGGTTCTATGTATTCTCCTACCCACCTTCAGGCAGTGAACAGAACCGACATTCGCCGGACCCGAATGCCAGTTTTCCATTGGGAACGTTGACGATCACTTTCAGCCGTCCTGTGACCAATCCCAGGCTTCACCTTTCCTACATGGGCACATGGATCAAGTATGGCCCCTATACGGGCGATCAGACTTACTACCAGTACGCCTCGCTGATGCTCGAATTGATGAACGGAGCCACGGGCGGCAGCGGCGATATGACGCTGGTGTCCAACTACCTGAAGATCGAGGACCAGAATGGCCCGGCCCCGCAAGGATTGCGCATCAGCCCGGCGATCGCCCGGACCAGCGAGGGCTGCAATCCCGACGCATCGGTGAGTGCCGGTTGCGGTACCGTCATTTTCAACGGCACCTACACGCAGCTCACATTCAAGACCACCTTGAACCGGACGGCCTGCGATCTTGGTTGCACCTTTCTCGTGGACGACACCCCGGGAAAAGGTCCCGCAATCTTCGACGAGTTCAAGTTCACCGTCAGCCTGGACGAGGACCTCGGCGACGCACCGGCCAGCTATGGAGGCGCCGGCCATGCCATCGGCTCCGGGCTCGTGCTGGGGCGGAACGTGACGATCGATGCGACCGACGCGGTCTTTCCCGATCTCGCCGCGGCCACGCCCCTGGCAAGCCCGGCGGCGGATCGCGATGCGGATGACGCCCTGTCCGGGCCTCTTTCCGATGTCATGGGCGAGGCCGTCCACGAGATCAGGAACATTCCCGTCAGCGGCAACACGGCCGCCGCCAACCTGTGCGGCTGGATCGACTTCAACCGCGACGGCGTTTTCAACGACGCGACCGAGCGCGCCTGTACCGTGGTGCCCGCGGGCGCCGCGAGCGGCAATCTCCGCTTCGACGTGCCTCCCGGCGCGGGCTATGTCGCGGGCAAGTCCTATGTGCGGCTGCGGCTGAGCTATTCCCCCCTGCCCAGCGCGAGGGGCGGCGCCGATAGCGGCGAGGTCGAGGACTACCGCATCACGCTGCTGCCGCGCGTGCGGCTGGCCAAGAGCCTGGCGCCGGACTCGGATGCCGGCAGGTTCGATCTCGCCATCGACCCCACGATCCGGCCCGATGGCACGACCGGCACGGCGACCCTGGCCGGTGCCGGCCATGGCGGCGCCGTGCCCAGTGCCACCGGCTTCGCGACCGTCGGCCTCGGCGCCCAGATCACCGTCAGCGAAACGGAGGCCGCCGGTACGACGGGGCGCTATCAGTCGTCGCTGCGTTGCGTCAACCGCGCCGACAGGGAGGTCCTGAACCTGCCGGACGCCATGAGCGGCAAGTTCACCGCCATGGTCAGCGCGAGCATCGGTGGCAACGACACGCCCGCGACGCAAGGCAACATCGACGACACCGACATCGTCTGCACCTTTTCCAACACCCGCGTGGCGACTGTCAGCTTCGGAAAGTCCATCGGCAGCGCGTCTGAATCGACCTCCCCCAGCTTTGGCTTCTCCTTCTCGGGGGTGAGTGGGGCCGTTGATGAAACGATCACGGTTCCTGTGGATCCGCCGGGCCTCTACGGTGCTGGAAGCAAGAACTGGACGCAAGGGACTCTGCGGATCATCCCCGGGGTCGATCTGGTGGTCACGGAAAAAACCGTTCACCCGGGCTGGCCGCTCTATCCATCCACGAACCCGGTGGAGGGTGGGTGCAAAGACGAGAACGCGGGTGTCGACGGCAACACCAATCCGGTCGATATCTCCATCTTGTGGAGGATTGAAGGAAACAAATTCATACTGGACAAGAAGTACATTTTTCCGAACTCGATATTCGGCTGCTACATCGACAACTATCGGCCGTCATTCGGATTGATCAATCGCATCGTCGGTGCGCCGTTCGACGCAGGAAAATTTGACCTGAGCTTTTCGGGCGTCAATCTTCAGACTTTCAGCGAGACGGGGACTCCCTCCGTGAAGGACGTCGGTCACAGAGGGCGGACGGGCCGGTTGGGCATCGATGTCAGCACGACGATGACTTTCAAGGCGGTGGCAGGGACAGGAACCGCCTTGAGCAACTACACCCAGACTTTTTCGTGCGATGGCTACGAGAAGCTTTCGACGAGCAACCTGGCCAATCCTTCGACTGGCGTCTACACCATGACGTCGCCGGCGAACACCGTCACGGACATCGATACCCGCGAGAAGATGTGCACGGTGACCCACACCGTCAGGCCGCGCGTTCGCATCGTCAAGAACTCGTTGGGCGGCACCGGCACCTATGACTTCCAGCTCACGGGCACCGTGGTCGCGAACGCCACCGACAGCGTGACCACGAACGAGTCGAACGTGCCCATGCCGTCGAAGACCGCGCACCACCTGGGCACGCCGGGCACGGCCGTCAGCATCACCGAAACCGCGGTGCCCGACGCCACGACACAGTCGGTCTGCGTGAACGGCGAGGGCCGCACCGTGGCCGGTACCGGCACGGTGGCGCTTTCCGCCGCGGACATGTCGGCCGGCGCGCTCTGGACCTGCACCTTCACCAACACCCATGCCCGCGTCAGCACCATCGTGAGCGGCCGCGTGTTCCTCGACAACGGCACGGGCGGCGGCACGGCCAACGACGGCGTGGCCAACGGCGGCGAAGTTCCGCAGCGCGGCGTGAGCGTGCGCCTGACCGACTGCGCCGCCGCCGTGCATGCGAGCGCGGTCACCGACGCGGCGGGCAACTACACCCTGCCCGTGCCCGACGGCATGGCGAAGGGCGCGGCGATGTGCGTGGAGGAATTCAACAACCCCGGCACGCGCGTGTCGACGGGCGCCTCGGTGGGCCGCGTGGCCCTGCCGTCGGGGGCCGCGGTGGCCGCCGGCGCGGACACCTACACCTATACGCGCACCGGCACGCCCGATCGCATCGCCTTCGCGTGGAACGGCGTCGGCCATGCCGAACTGAACTTCGGCGACGTCGACAACGGCAGCTTCGCCGCCGACGGGGCCAAGACCGGCATGCCCGGCAACAGCGTGACCTATGGCCACGGCTTTGCCGCGGGCACGGCCGGGAAGGTGCGCTTCGGCATCGCGAGCGAGACCGCCACCCCCGATGTCGGCGGCTGGAGCGTGCAGATCTTCGCCGATGCGGGCTGCACCGGCAGCCTGCAGCCCGGGGCGGCGCAGCTCTATCCGCCGGCGGGCACGGGCCAGGCGGTGGCCTTCGAGGGCCGGGTGTGCGTGATCGTGAAGCAGTTCATTCCCGCGGCCGCGCCGCTGGGTGCCCGCAACAAGGTGGTGGTGCAGGCCGAGTTCGACTATGCCAACGCCTCCCCGGCGCTCAGCGGCCGCTACACCCTGCAGGACATCACGACCGTGTCCGATGTCGCGCTGGAACTGCGCAAGGAGGTGCGCAACGTGACCCAAGGGGTCTTGACCTTCGGCCTGAACAACCGGGCCAAGCCGGGCGAAACGCTGGAGTACCGGATCACCTACACCAACAACGGCGACGCACCGATCCGCAACCTCGCGGTGAACGACACCACGCCGGCCTACACCAGCTTCGTCGGCGCGACCGCGGGGGAAACGCCCGCGACGCTGACGGGATGCATGAAGAACACGCCGGCCAATGCCGCGCCTGCGCCGGCCGTGGCTTGCACCGAGGCACAGCCCGCCGGCAAGGCCGGGCCGGTCGACTGGCGCTTCAACGGCTTCGTGGCGCCGGGCGGATCCGGATCGGTGCTGTTCCAGATCAAGGTGGATTGAGGCGGGCGCCGGCGGTCCGGCGCCCGCAAAGGGCGGCCCTCAGCCGATGACTTCCGGCCACTCCGTGTGGAAGAACTGCCCCTCGGGCTTGTCCACGCGCTCGTAGGTGTGGGCGCCGAAGAAGTCGCGCTGCGCCTGCAGCAGGTTGGCGCTGAGGCGCTCGGTGCGGTAGCTGTCGTAGTAGGCCAGCGAGGCGCTGAAGGCCGGCACGGGAATGCCGTTGCTCACGGCCAGCGCCACCACCTCGCGCCAGTTCTGCTGGGTGCGGTTGAGCAGGTCCTTGAAGAAGGGATCGAGCATCAGGTTGGCCAGCGCCGGATCGGTGCGGAAGGCGTCGGTGATGCGATTGAGGAAGCGCGCGCGGATGATGCAGCCGCCGCGCCAGATCGCCGCGATGCGGCCGAGGTCGAGGCCCCAGCCCTTCTTGTCGCCCATGGTCTTGATGAGGTCGAAGCCCTGGGTGTAGCTGATGACCTTGGAGGCATAGAGCGCGTCGTGCACCTTGGCCACCAGCGCCTTCTTCTCGAGCGAGAGCTCGACCTTCGGGCCCTGCAGCAGCTTGCTCGCGCCCACGCGCGCCTTCTTCTGCGACGACAGCACGCGCGCCTCGACGGCGGCGTTGATGGTGCTGATGACCACCGCGTTCTCGGCCGCGTTGATCAGCGTCCACTGGCCCGTGCCCTTCTGGCCGGCCTTGTCGAGGATCACGTCGACGATGGGCTTGCCCGTTTCCGGGTCCTTCTGTTCGAGCGCCTTGGCGGTGATCTGGATCAGGTAGCTCTGCAGCTCGCCGTCGTTCCACTCGTTGAAGATCGCGGCCATCTCGTCGGTCGTGAAGCCGGCGGCCTTGAACAGGCTGTAGGCCTCGCAGATCAGCTGCATGTCGCCGTACTCGATGCCGTTGTGCACCATCTTCACGTAGTGGCCGGCGCCGCCCGGGCCGATGTGGATCACGCAGGGCTCGCCATCGACCTTGGCCGCGATGCTCTCGAAGATCGGCTTCATCACCTCCCAGGTCGAGGCCGGGCCGCCCGGCATGATCGACGGGCCCTTGCGCGCGCCTTCCTCGCCGCCCGAGACGCCCGCGCCGATGAAGCGCAGGCCCTTGCTCGAGAGGTAGGCGTCGCGGCGCTCGGTGTCGGTGTAGAGGCTGTTGCCGCCGTCGATGACGATGTCGTCCTTGTCGAGCAGCGGGATGAGCTGCTCGATCACCTGGTCGACCGGCGCGCCGGCCTTGACCATGATCTGGATCTTGCGTGGCTTCGCGAGGCTCTGCACGAATTCCTCGAGCGTCTTCGCGCCCACCAGCTTCTTGCCGGGGTTGGCGGCGATGAAGGCCTCGGTGGTGGCTTCGGTGCGGTTGTAGACGCTGACCTGGAAGCCGCGGCTTTCCACGTTCAGCACGAGGTTCTGGCCCATCACGGCCAGCCCGATCAGTCCGAAGTCGCTTTGTTTGGTGGTGGTCATGGCCTGGGTATTTCCTTCCTGGTGCGCACGCCGGCGGCGGCCGGTGCGCGGGGTTGATGCAGCAGGCCATTGTGCCGACCGCCCGTCGGCCGCGCCGTCAGCCGCCGCCTATAACCGGACCGCCTTCCCGGGCGAGCCCGCTTGGCAAGCCTGGCCGGCTTCGGTATGTTGCAGCCGACCCATCCACGGGGAGACCCCTCCATGCCCATCCAGCCCCACGCCGAAGCCCATCGTCCGCCGGCCGCGATCGAGCGCTGGTCCACCGACGCGGTGCCGCCCGCGCAGCGCCTGGACTACTGGGTCGGCGCGGTCTGCGAGGGCTTCCTCGAGATGGAGGTGACCAGCCCGCAGGCGCGGCATTTCGACGCCACGCTCGAATCGGCCCCGCTGGGCACGCCGGAGCTCGGCATCGGCGTCAACCGCGTGCGCGGCAGCGCGCAGGACGTCTACCGCACGCGCCGCGCGATCGAGCGCAGCCGCAGCAACTTCTACTACCTGCTGTGCAAGACCGACACCGCCTGGAGCGTCGAGCAGGAAGGGCGCAGCGCGCGCATGCTGCCGGGCGACGCGGTGCTGGTCGATTCGCGGCGCAGCTATGCCTTCCACTTCGTGCAGTCGGCCGACACCATCTCGCTCGAGCTGCCCACGGCCTGGGTCGAGTCCTGGCTGCCCGACGCGCCGGGCCAGCTCGCCTGCCGCATCGACGGCAACGCGGGCTGGGGCAGCGTGCTGAGCCGCTTCGTGCAGCAGCTCACGCCCGAGGCCGCGACCGCGCCGCCGCTGCCGCCGCGCCTCTTGGCCGACCAGCTCGGCGGGCTGCTCGCGCTGGCCACCGGGCCGGGCGTGGCCGCGGCGGTGGAACCGGGCGCGCGCGCCGCGCTGCGCCGGCGCGTGCTCGAGGCCACGCGCGAGCGCCATGCCGAGCCCGGCCTCACGGCCGAGGCGGTGGCGCGCGAGCTCGGCATCTCGCAGCGCAGCCTGCACCGCTGCCTGGCCGACGGTGGCGCTACCTTCGCCGCCACGCTGCTCGACTGCCGCATGCAGGCCGCGCGGCGCATGCTCGGCGACGCGCGCTTCGACCGTCTTGCGGTGGCCGAGATCGGCTTTCGCTGCGGCCTGGCCGATGCCTCGCACTTCGTGCGCCTGTGCCGCCAGCAGCTGGGCGCCACCCCGGGTGCCCTGCGGCTGGCGCGAATCGGCCATCGTGCTGGCGGCTAGCGGCCATCGGCGCGGCGCCGGGCTTCCTACAGTCGCTGCGTTCACCGCACGCAACCCCGCACCCATCGAGGAGACCCCCATGTCCGATACCTATGTCCTGATCCACGGCGCCTGGCACACCGGTGCCGAAATGGAGGCCGTCGCGAACGGCCTGCGCGAGGCCGGCCACACCGTGCACTGCCCCACGCTCGCGGGCAACCGGCCCGGCGACGACCGCGCGAAGATCGGCCTGGCCGACGCGATCGATTCGGCGCTGCAGTACATCGAGGAGAAGAATCTCTCGCAGCTGCGGCTCGTGGGCCACAGCTATGGCGGCATGGTGATCACGGGCGTGGCCGACCGCCTCGCGCAGCAGCCGGGCAGGATCGCGCGGCTGGTCTACGTGAACGCCTTCGTGCCGCAGCCCGGCGAGTCGCTCAACGACATGGTGCCGCCGCACTACGTGGCGCTGTTCGATGCGGTGGCGGCCGCAAACAATCAGGCCGTGACCTTGCCGTTCGAGATCTGGCGCGATGCCTTCATCAACGACGCCGACATGGCGCTCGCGCGCTCGGCCTACGAGCAGCTCAACCCGCACCCGTACCGCACCTTCACCGACAAGATCGTGCTGAGCCAGCCGATGGCCGCGCTGCAGGTGGGCAAGTCCTACGTCAACTGCCAGCAGGACATCGCGCTGCCGCACAGCCTGCCGTGGCATCCGCGGCTGTCGGAGCGGCTGGGCCTCTTCAGGCTGGTCGAATGCCCGGGCAGCCACGAGATGTTCTTCTCGAACCCCAAGCGGCTCGCGCAGGCGATCCTCGAGGCGGGGCGCGACTGATCAGACGCGCGGCAGCAGCGCGTCGAACACGCGGATCGACGCATAGGCGTCGTTGGCCGCATAGCGCAGCTGCGCCTCGCTGAGCCGGTGGCTGGCCCAGTTCGAGGTCGTGGCCTTGCGCGACTTGGTGAAGCGCTGGCCGAACACCAGCGCCACGGCGGTCTTCACGCCGACCGAGCGGCGGTAGCCGCGGCGGCGGAACTCGTCGTCGATGTCGTAGACCGCGCGCGGCTCCACCTTGAGCTTCTGGCGGATCAGCGAGAGGTCGCTCGAGAGGCCGAAGCCCACCTTGCGCAGCGCCTCGGAGCCGATCAGCGCGCCCAGCACCTCGTTGCAGTCGCTGCGATGCAGCTGGAACAGCCATGCGGTCTCGCGCGTGGCGAACTGCACCAGGTGCGGGCCGGTCGAGACCTCGTTCTTGGCGAAGGTGGGCTTGGACTCGGTGTCGAAGCCGACCACGCCCGCGGCCAGCAGCGCGGTGGCCGCGCGCTCGGCATCGTCGCGCGTGGCGACCAGCACGATGTCGTTCAGGCCCAGGCCCTCGAAGGGTTCGAGCAGCGCGATCTCCTCGCGTTCGGGCAGCGGGGGCAGGGGTGTGCGGGTCGTGTTCAACGGGGAGCCGCCTTCCGGGCCTTCTTTGCCGGGACGGTCTTCTTCGCGGCGGTTTTCTTCGCCGCCACCTTCCTGGCGGGCGCTTTTTTCGCCGCCGCCTTCTTCGCGGCGGCCGCCTTGCGCGCCGCCTTCGGCACCGTGCCCGAGCGCAGCGCGGCCTCGAAGGCGCGCCGGCCCCACAGGGCGGCTTCCTCGCGGTCCTCGAACAGCTCGGGCGGCGCCTCGCGGTAGGACATCGGCATCTGCTTGCCCTGGCGCTCGTAGATGAAGGGCGGCAGGTTCAGCCGGTCGAAATGCATGGTGCTTTCGGCGTCGGACTTCAGGTAGAGCGTGTCGCGTATCACCAGCGCGAACATGCGGCCCTCGTGGTAGATGCCGAAGCCGCTGAACATGCGGCGGATGTCGATGCGGCCGAAGCGCTCGAAGGTCTCGTGCAGGCTGTCGGCGAAGGCGTTCTTCATGGTGTTCAGGCCGTGATCTCGATGCGGTTGCCGTCGGGGTCGAGCACCACGCTCTCGTAGTAGCCGTCGCCGGTGCGGCGCGGGCCGTCGAGCAGCGGGTAGCCGTCGGCCTGCAGCCGGCGGCTCAGCGCGTCGACCGCTTCCTCGGAGCCCACGCTGATCGCGAGATGGGTCCAGCCCATGCGCTGGGCGCCGGGCTCGGCCGTCACCGGAGAGAGCGTGCTGGTGGTCATGGCCTCGATGCGGGCGCCGTCGCCCAGGCTCAGGAAGCAGGAGGCGAAACCCTTCGCGGGATTGACGTAGCCCTCGCCCGCGGCGGCGCCGAAATAGTCGACGTAGAAGCGCTTGCAGCGTTCGAGGTCGGTGGTCCAGAGGGCGATGTGGTCGATGCGCATGGTGGGGGAGATGGCAGGTGGTTTCAGGCCTTGCGCCAGGGCGCGCGCGCCGGGTACCAGTGGTAGCTGATGCGTTCGCGCCCGCTGGTCGGATGGCGGTCGACCGTGCCGCGCGCGAGGCCGTAGCGTTCGTAGAAGCGCTGGGCCGCGGTGTTGGTGAGCGCCACGTGCAGCCGCCAGCCGGTGGGCATGCGCACGCAGGCCTCGTCGAGCAGCGCCTGGCCCAGGCCCTGGTTGCGCAGGTGCGGATCGACGAACAGCTGCGCCACGTACTCGCGCCGGTCGTGCAGCACCATGAAGGCCAGTGCCTGCGCGTCGCGCTCGGCGATCACCACCTCGGCCGGCGCCACGAACTCGGTGCGCACGCGCTGCAGCCAGTGGGCGATCGGCTCGATCGAGGCCGCGCCCGGATGCGAGGCCGACCAGGCCCGGCGCCAGATGCCGGCGAGCACCATGTTCTCCTCGGCCGCGCCGTCGCGCAGTCGCAGGTGGAAGGCGGGCGTCTGGGCGTCGGACATGGCCGTTCGTCAGCCGCGCAGCACCTGCGCATGGTGCGCCAGGTGGTCGGCCATGAAGCTCTGGATGAAGTAGTAGCCGTGGTCGTAGCCCGCGTGGCGCCGCAGCGTGAGCGGCTGGCCGGCCGCGAAGCAGGCGGCCTCGAAGGCTTCGGGGTGCAGCTGCTCGGCAAGGAATTTGTCGGCCAGGCCCTGGTCGACCAGGATCCCGTGCGGATAGGGCGCCGCGGTCTGCGACTGCATCAGCGCGCTGGCATCGTGCGCGAGCCAGGCCGCGCGGTCGTCGCCGGGTTCGCCGAGGTAGCCGCGCAGCGCCTTGTCGCCCCAGGGGCACTGGGTGGGCGCGCAGATCGGCGCGAAGGCCGACAGCGAGAGGAAGCGCCCCGGATGGCGCAGCGCCAGCGTGAGCGCGCCGTGGCCGCCCATCGAGTGGCCGAAGATGCCCAGGCGCGCGGTGTCGATCGCGAACTGGCGGCCCATCAGCGGCAGCAGCTCCTGCACGATCCAGCTCTCCATGCGCCAGTGGGTGGACCAGGGCGCCTCGGTGGCATCGAGGTAGAAGCCGGCGCCGATGCCGAAGTCCCAGCTCGCGCTGGCGCCCGGCAGCGCTTCCACGGCCGCGCCGCGCGGGCTGGTGTCGGGCGCGATCAGCGCCAGGCCGAGGCTGGCGGCCATGCGCTGCGCGCCGGCCTTGATCGCGAAGGTCTCCTCGTTGCAGGTCAGGCCCGCGAGGTACAGCAGCGCGGGCACGCGCTCGTTCGCGGCTTGCGGCGGCAGGTAGACCGAGAAGCGCATCGGCAGGCCGATCTCGTGCGAGGCCTGTTCGTAGAAGCCCTGCACGCCGCCGAAGCAGTGGTGCTCGGACAGGGTCTTGAGCAGATCGGTCATGCGGCGCCCCGCACCAGTTCGAGCACCGCGTCGGCGAAGGCGCGCGGCGCCTCCTGCGGCAGGTTGTGGCCCGCGCCCGGCACCAGCCGGTGCGAGCGCGGTCCGCTGAAGCGCGGCGCATGCGCCGATGCGTCGGCCGGCGGTCGCACGCCGTCGTCGATGCCGTCGAAGGTGATCGCGGGCACACGGATGACCGGCTGCGCGGCCAGCTGGCGATCGATGTCGGCATAGGCCGGATCGCCCGCCACCAGGCCGAAGCGGTGGCGGTACGAATGGATCACCACCTCCACGAAGTCGGGATGGTCGAAGGCCGCGGCGCTGCGCTCGAAGGTGGCGTCGTCGAAGCGCCAGGTCGGCGACCACAGCTTCCACAGCAGCCTGGCGATGGCCTTGCGGTCCTTCCGCAGGCCGGCGCGGCCGCGTTCGCTGTGGAAGTAGTACTGGTACCAGAGGCTGTGCTCGTTCTCGGGCGTGTCGGGCTCCATCGCGCGGGCGATGTTCTGGATGTTGTAGCTGTTGAGCGATACCAGTCCCGCGCAGCGCTCGGGCCACAGCGCCGCCACCACGCAGGCGGCGCGGCCGCCCCAGTCGTAGCCGGCGAGCACGGCGCGCTCGATCTCGAGCGCATCGAGCAGCGCCAGCAGGTCGGCGCCGAAGGCCGCCTGCTCGCCCGAGCGCGGCGTGTCCTTGCTCAGGAAGCGCGTGCCGCCGTAGCCGCGCATGTACGGCACGATGGTGCGACAGCCCTGCGCGGCCAGGATCGGCGCGACTTCGGCGTAGGTGTGGATGTCGTAGGGGAAGCCGTGCATCAGCAGCACGGGCGGTCCGTCGGCCGGGCCGCTCTCGTGGTAGGCGACCTCGAGCACGCCGGCTTCGATGCGGCGCAGGGGCTCCATGCGTTCCATGGTCGGCACCCGCGGCGTCAGTAGAGCACCACGCCGCGGATCGACTCGCCGCGCTTCATGAGGTCGAAGCCGTCGTTGATCTTCTCGAGCGGCATGGTGTGGGTGATCAGGTCGTCGATGTTGATCTTGCCTTCCATGTACCAGTCGACGATCTTCGGCACGTCGGTGCGGCCGCGTGCGCCGCCGAAGGCCGAGCCTTCCCACTTGCGGCCGGTGACCAGCTGGAACGGGCGCGTGCTGATCTCGGCGCCGGCCTCGGCCACGCCGATGATGATGCTGCGGCCCCAGCCCTTGTGCGTGCACTCCAGCGCCTGGCGCATCACCTTGGTGTTGCCGATGCACTCGAAGCTGTAGTCGGCGCCGCCGTCGGTCAGCTGCACGATGGCGTCGACCACGTTCTCGGTGTCCTTCGGGTTGATGAAGTGCGTCATGCCGAACTTGCGCGCCATGGCTTCGCGCTCGGGGTTCAGGTCGACGCCGATGATCTTGTCGGCGCCCACCATCTTCGCGCCCTGGATCACGTTCAGGCCGATGCCGCCGAGGCCGAACACCACCACGTTGGCGCCGGCTTCCACCTTGGCCGTGAAGATCACCGCGCCGATGCCGGTGGTGACGCCGCAGCCGATGTAGCAGACCTTGTCGAAGGGCGCGTCCTCGCGGATCTTGGCCAGCGAGATCTCGGGCGCGACCGTGTAGTTGCTGAAGGTGGAGGTGCCCATGTAGTGGGCGATGGGCTTGCCGTCGAGGCTGAAGCGGCTGGTGCCGTCGGGCATCAGGCCCTTGCCCTGGGTGCCGCGGATCAGCTGGCACAGATTGGTCTTGCGCGACAGGCAGAACTTGCACTGACGGCATTCGGGCGTGTAGAGCGGGATGACGTGGTCGCCCTTCTTGAGGGTGGTGACGCCGGGGCCGACGTCGACCACGATGCCCGCGCCTTCATGGCCGAGGATGGCGGGGAAGATGCCTTCGGGATCGGCGCCCGACAGGGTGTAGTAGTCGGTGTGGCAGATGCCGGTGGCCTTGATCTCGACGAGCACTTCGCCGAACCGGGGGCCGTCGAGGTCCACGGTTTCGATGGTCAGGGGGGCTCCGGATTTCCAGGCGACGGCGGCTTTGGTTTTCATGGCGTGTTCGGGGGGAAAGGGGGGAGGAGGGAAGGAATGGGGGCCGGAAGACGGCGCGAGGCCCCAAGGATACTCAGGCGGGGCCAGCGGGGAAGATACCCGACATGCCGATGAACCCGGGTAGGTGTCGGAAATCCCAGACCCAGTGTCGCAGCGCGGGAAATTCGTCGAGCGAAATGCCGCCTTCGCCGGCCAGCGCCACGTAGGGGAAGCAGGCCAGGTCGGCGATCGTCGGCTCGGCCGCCGCGGCCAGCCAGCGCAGGCCGGCGCTGGCCTGCTCGGCCAGGTGGTCGTCGAGCACGCGGAACACGGCGCGCGCGCCGGCGCGGCAGGCCTCGATGTCGAGGTGGCGGTAGCCCAGCGCGTCGTGCAGCCGCGCGGCCGAGGCGGTGCGCGTGATCTCGTCGGCTGTGGCGAGCCACATCGCGACCTGGCCGCGCAGCTTCGGATCGTCGGGGTACCAGCGCCGCCGGGCGTCGTGGCGGCTCGCGAGGTAGACCAGGATCGCCTGCGCATCGCGCAGCACGAAGCCCTCGTCCTCGATCACCGGGATCTGGCCGAGCGGGTTGAGCTGCGCGAGGAACGCGGCCGACTTGTGCGCGCGCCCCGGGTAGAAGTCGACCGGCACGGCCTCGTAGGGAACGGCCAGCCAGGCCAGCAGCTGTCGCACCTTGAAGCAGTTGCCCGAGAGCGGGTAGTCGTGGAGCCTGAGCAGCGTCGTCATGCGGCGGCCCTCGTGCCGAAGCGCATGCCGCGTTCGCGCAGCCAGCGGCGGTAGGTGACGGAGGTGGTGTCGCCGCGCGTCGGCGTCTCGGCGCGGCCTTCGAGCGGCATGCGCTTGAAGGCGTGGTTCTCGAGGATCGGCTTGTCCTGGCCGAAGATCGTGTGCTGGAACGCGATGAGTTCGGCGTCGCTCGACACATCGTCGAAGTAGGCCAGCACCGTGTGGGCGATCACGTGCTCGTCGTCGAGCGGCTGCAGGAACAGGCCGATCGCGTCCCGTGCCTCGGGCTGCAGGCTCGACTTGTAGAGCATGGCCGAGAAAGGCTGCATCACGCGGTAGGTGTAGCGCACGTCGGCACCGCTGTCGTGCGCGGCCGAGGCGCGCGGCTGCCAGAAGCGGCAGTCGGTGGCCCAGATCTCGCCGGTGGCGGGCTCGATCGCCACCTCGTACCGGGCGACCTCGGTGTGCGGCACCTTGCCGAGGTAGTCGGCGTGCACGAAGGGAAAGTGTGCCATGTCGAGGAAGTTCTCGATCACGCGCAGCCCCGACACCGCGACGCCGATGCCGCCGCAGTCGACGAGGCGGCGCCCGGGCTCGGTGTACTCCGGAAACTCGAACAGCGGGCGCGCGGGCCGGCCGCTGGGGCAGACCCAGAGGTAGCCGTGGCGCGACTGCACGGAAAGCGGCTGCGTGCCGAGCCGGCATTGCGGCGTGCCGCCGGCCTCGGCCCACAGCGAGAGCGTGGCGCCGAGCAGGCAGGTGTCGTAGGGCTGCCGCTGCGAGCGGCCGGCGAGCGCGCTCGCGGGGCCGACGACCAGCCAGTCGTCGAGCATGTTGGGATCGTCGGTGGCGAAGGGCATGGTGCGTCCTTCCTTCAGGCGTCGGGTGGTTCGATGTCGCCGCGCAGGGTTCGCGCGGCCGCGTGCAGGGCTTTCATCGCGTTGGAGCCCGGGGCGGCCTCGGTCCACAGGTGGACGAAGGCCAACTGCGGCTGCGCGTCGAGCAACAGCGCGACGGTCGGCGTGCCGCCGAGCGTGCCGCGCCATGCGTCCGCGGCGGTGCCAGCCACGAAGCCATGGCGTGCGAGCGCTTCGCGCACCGGCCGCGCGCCGGCACGCAGCGTCAGCGTGCGGCAGAAATGCCAGCCGGCCGGCACGGCATCGGCCAGTTCTTGCGGCGCGGATGGAACGGCATCGCCCTCGTGCGCCAGGTTCACCCACACCATGCCCGCTGCCTCGACCGCGCCAAACACCCTGGCGCAGACGCTGCGCGGCGCCGGCATCGCCGGATGGGCGGGAATGGCGACGCATTGCCCATTGCCCGCGGCGTACTGCCAGCCGTGGTAGGCGCAGGCGAGGCGGTTTTCGATCACCTGCCCGAGCGTGAAGCGCACGCTGCGGTGCGGGCAGCGGTTCTCCCAGGCCTGGGCCGCGCCGTCGGCCGAGCGCCAGAGCGCGAGCTCCTGGCCCTGGGCGAAGCCGGCGACGATATTGGCGCCGGGGCGCAGCCCGGCCGAAGGGGCAACAGGGTGCCATGGGTGGGAGGGGGCGGTGGTGGAATTGGTCATCGGGTTCTCCGTGGGGCAGGGAAGGTGCCAGACCATAATGGCGGCCCGTCCGACGCGTGCTGCCAGCCGATCCATCATGAAGAAAATCCTCGTCCTCAACGGCCCCAACCTCAACCTTCTGGGTACGCGCGAGCCCGAACAGTATGGCCGCGACACGCTGGCCGACGTGGAGCGCCTGTGCCATGAAACGGGCGCGAAGCTCGGCGTGGCGATCGAGTGCCGCCAGACCAACCACGAAGGCGTGCTGGTCGACTGGATCCAGGAAGCGGGCCGCGAGGTGGCGGCCGGCACCATGCTCGGCGTGGTGATGAACCCGGGGGCCTACACCCACACCTCGATCGCGCTGCACGACGCGATCAAGGGCGCGAGCGTGCCGCTGATCGAGCTGCACATCTCGAACGTGCATGCGCGCGAGGAGTTCCGCCATCGCTCGTACATCTCGCCGGCGGCGCGCGGGATCATCGTGGGGCTGGGCGTGAAGGGCTACACGCTGGCGATCGCCGCGCTCGTGCCCTGAGCCCCGGCTAGTACAGCGCCCGCGGCGCCGAGGCCTTCCAGCTGCGGCTGATGCGGCCCTGCGCATCGACGCTCTCGAGGTGCACGTCGAAGCCCCACAGGCGCGCCACGTGCTTGAGCACCTCCTCGGCATCGTCGTGCAGCGGCAGGCTGTTGCGCTGGGTGTGGCGCAGCGTCAGCGAGCGGTCGCCGCGCATGTTGACGTTCCAGACCTGGATGTCGGGCTCGCGGCTGCCGAGGTCGTACTGGCGCGACAGCGATTCGCGCAGCGCCTGGTAGCCGCTGTCGTCGTGGATCGCCGAGACCTCGAGCTCCGACTCGCTCTGGTGGTCGCGGATCGCGAACAGGCGGAAGTCGCGCATGGTCTTCGGACTCAGGAACTGGCCCACGAAGCTCTCGTCCTTGAAGTTGCGCATCGCGTAGTCGAGCGTGGCCACCCAGTCGCTGCCCGCGAAATCGGGGAACCAGCGCCGGTCCTCGTCGGTGGGCTTCTCGCAGATGCGGCGCAGCTCGGTGTACATCGCGAAGCCGAGCGCGTAGGGGTTGATGCCGCTGTAGGCGCGGTGGCCCACGGGCGGCTGGAAGATCACGCCGGTGTGCGAGCTCAGCCACTCCATCATGAAGCCGTCGTCGAGCTGGCCGCGGTCGTACATGGTGTTGAGCAGCGTGTAGTGCCAGAAGGTGGCCCAGCCCTCGTTCATGACCTGGGTCTGGCGCTGCGGGTAGAAGTACTGCGCGATCTTGCGCACGATGCGCACCACCTCGCGCTGCCAGGGTTCGAGCAGAGCGGCGTTCTTCTCGATGAAGTAGAGCAGGTTCTCCTGCGGCTCGAGCGGAAAGCGCGGCGCCGATTCCGAGCCGGCGTTCTGCTCGCTGCGCCGCGGCAGGGTGCGCCAGAGGTCGTTGACCTGCTGCTGCATGTGGCGCTCGCGCTCGGCGCGCTGGGCGCTCTCCTGCGCCAGCGAGCGCTTCTGCGGCCGGCGGTAGCGGTCCACGCCGTAGTTCATCAGCGCATGGCAGGAGTCGAGCAGCTTCTCGACCTCGTCCACGCCATGGCGCTCCTCGCATTCGGCGATGTAGTGCCGCGCATAGACCAGGTAGTCGATGATCGAGGACGCATCGGTCCACATGCGGAACAGGTAGTTGCCCTTGAAGAAGCTGTTGTGGCCATAGGCCGCGTGCGCGATCACCAGGGCCTGCATGGCCATGGTGTTCTCCTCCATCAGGTAGGCGATGCAGGGATCGGAGTTGATCACGATCTCGTAGGCCAGCCCCATGTGGCCGCGGCGGTAGTTCTTCTCGGTGGCGATGAACTGCTTGCCGTACGACCAGTGCCTGTAGATCATCGGCATGCCCACGCTGGCGTAGGCATCCATCATCTGCTCGGCCGTGATGATCTCGAGTTGGTTCGGGTAGACGTCGAGGCCGTAGCCGCGCGCGGTGCGTGCGATCTCGGTGTGGTAGCGCTCGATCAGGTCGAAGGTCCAGTCCGAGGGGCTGGGCAGCCGCTCGAGCTTGCCTTGCGGGATGGTGGCGGCGGTCGGCAGCGGCGGTGCCGAAGGAGGGCGGTCGGCGGGGGTCATGCGCTGGCTCCTTCCTTCTTGAAGAGGTCGCGGAACACGGGGTAGATGTCGCTGGCCTCGGACACCTTGCGCATCGCGAAGTTGGGCTCGATGCCCTCGAGCTGCGCGTATTCCTGCCACAGGTTCTGCTCGGTCTCGGCCACCTGCACGTAGGCGTAGTAGCGCACCTTCGGCAGGATGTTCTCCTCGAGCAGCTGGCGGCAGCGCCCGCTGTCCTGGTGCCAGTTGTCGCCGTCGCTGGCCTGCGCGCCGTAGATGTTCCATTCGCCGCTGGGGTAGCGCGCGCGCACGATCTCGTCCATCAGCACCAGCGCGCTCGACACCACGGTGCCGCCGGTCTCGGTGGCGTGGAAGAACTCGTCCTCGCTGACCTCCTGCGCCTGCGTGTGATGGCGCAGGAACACCAGGTCGATGGTCTCGTAGTGTCGCGTGAGGAACATGTACAGCAGCATGAAGAAGCGCTTGGCCATGTCCTTGCGCGCCTCGTCCATCGAGCCCGAGACGTCCATGAGGCAGAACATCACGGCCTTGGCGCTGGGCACCGGCGTCTTCACGCGGTTGCGGTAGCGCAGGTCGATCGGATCGATGTAGGGCACGTGGCGCGCGGTGCGGCGCAGCTCCTCGATGCGCGCCTCGGTCTCGGCGATCTCGTTCTGGATGAAGGGCTGCGTGGCCTGCGGATGCGCCTTCAGGTGCAGCAGGTGCGCCTCGAGCCGGCGCAGTTCCTTGCGCGGTTCGCCGCCGAGCGCGATGCGCCGGGCCAGCGCGCCGCGCATCGAGCGCACCACGTGCAGGTTGTTGGGCGTGCCGTCGCTGGTGAAGCCCGCGCGGTGGCTCTTCCATTCGGGCACGTCGGCGATCTGCGTGCGGATCAGGTGCGGCAGCGCGAGGTCGTCGAAGAACACGCGCATGAACTCCTCGCGCGTGAGGTGGAACACGAAGTCGTCGTTGCCCTCGCCGCTGTCGCTGGCCTCGCCGCTGCCCGAGCCGCCGCCCTGGCCGCCCTCTGGGCGCTTGATGCGGTCGCCGCGCACGTACTCCTGGTTGCCCGGGTGCACGTACTCGCGGTCGCCGCCGCGCGCATGGCCGAACACCGGCTCCGACACATCGTGGCGCGGCAGCGTCACATCCTCGCCCTGTTCCAGTTCGCGGATGTTGCGGCCGCTCACGGCTCGCCGCACCGCCTCCTGGATCTGGCCGCGGTAGCGCCGGAGAAAGCGCTCGCGGTTGCCGATGGACTTGTTCTTGCCCGAGAGCCGGCGGTCGATGATCTGCTGCAGGATGGCCACGATGGTTTCAAAGCTCCTTGCAAAACGATGGGCGTTGGCGTGCTCCGTTGGCGGTGCGCGCTACGAGCTCTTGCGCACGCGCAGGTACCACTCGCACAGCAGGCGCACCTGCTTGGCGGTGTAGCCCTTCTCGACCATGCGCGTGACGAAGTCCTCGTGCTTCTTCTGCTCGTCGGCGCTGCTCTTGGTGTTGAAGCTGATCACCGGCAGCAGCTCCTCGGTGTTGGAGAACATCTTCTTCTCGATCACCGCGCGCAGCTTCTCGTAGCTGGTCCAGGCGGGGTTGCGGCCGTTGTTGCCGGCCCGCGCGCGCAGCACGAAGTTGACGATCTCGTTGCGGAAGTCCTTCGGGTTGCCGATGCCGGCCGGCCGCTCGATCTTCTCGAGCTCGGCGTTGAGCGAGGCGCGGTCGAAGACCTCGCCGGTGTCCACGTCGCGGAACTCCTGGTCCTGGATCCAGTAGTCGGCGTAGGTCACGTAGCGGTCGAAGATGTTCTGGCCGTACTCGCTGTAGCTCTCGAGATAGGCGGTCTGGATCTCCTTGCCGATGAACTCGGCATAGCGCGGCGCCAGCAGTTCCTTGATGTAGCTGATGTACTTCTGCTCGACCTCCTGCGGGAACTGCTCGCGCTCGATCTGCTGCTCGAGCACGTACATCAGGTGCACCGGGTTGGCGGCCACCTCGGAGCTGTCGAAGTTGAAGACCTTGGAGATGATCTTGAAGGCGAAGCGCGTGGAGACGCCGCTCATGCCCTCGTCGACGCCCGCGTAGTCGCGGTACTCCTGGATCGACTTGGCCTTGGGGTCGGTGTCCTTGAGGTTGTCGCCGTCGTAGACCTGCGACTTGCTGAAGATGCTCGAGTTCTCGGGTTCCTTCAGCCGCGTGAGCACCGACAGCTGCGCCATCATGCGCAGGGTTCCGGGTGCGCAGGGCGCCTGGGCCAGCGAGGAGTTGCGCACCAGCTTCTCGTAGATCTTGATCTCCTCGGACACGCGCAGGCAGTAGGGCACCTTGACGATGTAGATCCGGTCGAGGAAAGCCTCGTTGTTCTTGTTGTTGCGGAAAGCCTTCCACTCGCTCTCGTTGCTGTGGGCCAGCACGATGCCATCGAACGGTATCGCGCCGAAACCCTCGGTGCCCTTGAAGTTGCTTTCCTGCGTGGCGGTCAGAAGCGGGTGCAGCACCTTGATCGGCGCCTTGAACATCTCAACGAACTCCAGGAGACCCTGGTTCGCGAGGCACAGGCCGCCCGAATAGGCGTAGGCGTCCGGGTCGTCCTGGGCATAGGTCTCGAGCTTGCGGATGTCGACCTTGCCGACCAGCGAGGAGATGTCCTGGTTGTTCTCGTCGCCGGGCTCGGTCTTGGCCACCGCGATCTGGCGCAGCACCGAGGGGTAGCGCTTCACCACCTTGAACTGGCGGATGTCGCCGCCGTACTCCTCGAGCCGCTTGACGGCCCAGGGCGAGAGGATGCGCTGCAGGTAGCGGCGCGGGATGTTGTATTCCTTCTCGAGGATCTCGCCGTCCTCGGCCGCGTCGAACAGGCCGAGCGGCGATTCGTTCACCGGCGAACCCTGGATCGCGTAGAAGGGCACGTGCTCCATGAGCTGCTTGAGGCGCTCGGCGATCGAGCTCTTGCCGCCGCCGACCGGGCCCAGCAGGTAGAGGATCTGCTTCTTTTCCTCCAGGCCCTGCGCGGCGTGGCGGAAATAGGACACCACCTGCTCGATGGCCTCCTCCATGCCGTAGAACTCCTTGAACGCCGGGTAGATCTTGATGACCTTGTTGGCGAAGATGCGCGAAAGGCGGGAGTCGTTGCGGGTGTCGACCAGTTCGGGGTCGCCGATGGCCTTGAGCATGCGCTCGGAAGCCGTGGCGTAGGCCATCGGATCCCGTTTGCAGAGTTCCAGGTAGTCCTGCAGTGAAAGGACCTCTTCGCGAGTGCGCTCGTAACGCGCTGCAAAGTTGCTGATCACATCCATGGTCACGCCTCCGTCAAGTCAGCGGGCCTTTAAAGCCCGAAATCCTGCAGTCCGAAAGCGTCGCATCTTTTGAAAAAGGTGTGGCCGCCCAGGGCTGCATGCCTTGGAAAACTCCCTTAAACACAATCTGCACAATCAGCATAAAGCAAAGAGTGCACCCGGGAAATAGTTGTTAATTCAGAACCACAGTCACGAGTAAAGTTCAACAAAAAAATCGTGCACGAGTTTGCGAATTCCAGCTAAATTCCCAGGTTCCGCAAACCGGTTCGGGTAAACCAGTCTGCCAGTGAAAATACCTATGGCAATCGACATATGCGTCCTTTGCGTGTTTTAACGGCAAGCACCTCCTATTGAGCCCGTTGACTCAAAAAAACAACGCTGTCCTTCAATAACGCGGCAGCTTCGGTTTGGGTTTATTGCTCATTCAAAAAAAATCTAAAAGCAATCTGCGCGCCATCTTTTGATGAGCGCGGCGCGCGCCGCGGCGTGGGAAAGCGCGCCAGCTGCGAGTCGGAGGGAAGCGGAAGAAGGCGCCGTTGTGGTGCGTGGCACCGAAGGCGTTCGAGGGGCACCGTTCGCGTGCGTGGCCGCAAACAAAAGGCCGCAGGGGGCCTCGAGGCCGTGGCGCACCCCTCGTGCGCCACGGTTCAGCACGGCAGGGCCGTGCGTTTCGTCCTCAGCTGAAGAATTCCTTGGCCTTGTCGAACCAGCCCTTGTCGGTGGGGCTGTGCTTCTCGCCGCCCTTCTTGAGCGACTCGTCGAGTTCCTTCAGCAGCTTGCGCTGGTGCTCGGTGAGCTTGACCGGGGTCTCGACGCGCACGTGGCAGTAGAGGTCGCCCGGGTAGCTCGAGCGCACGCCCTTGATGCCCTTGCCGCGCAGGCGGAACTGCTTGCCGCTCTGCGTGCCGTCGGGAATGTCGATGGCCGCGTTGCCCTTGAGCGTGGGCACGTTGATCTCGCCGCCGAGCGCCGCGGTGGTGACGCTGACCGGCACCACGCAGTGCAGGTCGTCGCCGTCGCGCTCGAACAGCTCGTGCTTCTTGAGCCGGATCTCGATGTAGAGGTCGCCGGGCGGGCCGCCGTTGGTGCCGGGTTCGCCGTTGCCGGTGCTGCGGATGCGCATGCCGTCGTCGATGCCGGCCGGGATCTTCACTTCCAGCGTCTTGTTGTTCTTGATCTTGCCCTGGCCGTGGCAGGTCGCGCAGGGCTCGGGAATGATCTTGCCGCTGCCGTGGCAGGTCGGGCAGGTCTGCTGCACGCTGAAGAAGCCCTGGCGCATCTGCACCGCGCCCGCGCCGTGGCAGGTGGTGCAGGTGATCGGCTTGGTGCCCGGCTTGGCGCCGGTGCCCTTGCAGGTGCCGCAGTCGTCCCAGCTCGGGATGCGGATCTGGGCTTCCTTGCCCTCGGCCGCTTCCTCGAGCGTGATCTCCATCGCGTAGCTCAGGTCGCTGCCGCGGAACACCTGGCGCCCACCGCCGGCGCGGCCGCGGCCACCGCCGCCGAACACGTCGCCGAAGATGTCGCCAAAGGCTTCCGCGAAGCCGCCGAAGCCTTCCGCGCCCGGGCCGCCGCGCATGTTGGGATCGACGCCGGCGTGGCCGTACTGGTCGTAGGCCGCGCGCTTCTGGCCGTCCGACAGCATTTCATAGGCTTCCTTCACCTCCTTGAACTTGGCCTCGGCGTCCTTGCTGGTGTCGCCGTGGTTGCGGTCCGGGTGGTGCTTCATCGCGAGCTTGCGATAAGCCTTCTTGATTTCGTCGTCGCTCGCGTTCTTGGGAACGCCGAGGGTTTCGTAGTAGTCGCGTTTGGTGGCCATGGCAGGTTCGGTCGGGCGGCGGGGCGGTCTTCGGGTCTTCTTCTGGAAACGGGTATCGATCGAAGCGAGAAAGGCTGGAGCACCCTTTCAGGTGTTCCAGCCCCGTTCGACCGAGCGGACGCTCAGTCCTTCTTCTTGACTTCCTTGACCTCGGCGTCGACCACGTTGTCGTCGGCCGGGGCGCTGCTCGCAGCTTCCGCGCCAGCCGAGGCACCCGGGCCGCTGGCGGCACCGGCCGCGGCCTGCGCGTCGGCGTACATCTTCTCGCCGAGCTTCTGGCTCGCGGTCATCAGCGTGTTGGTCTTCTCTTCGATCGCGGCCTTGTCCTCGCCCTTGACCACGTCCTCGAGTTCCTTGATCGCGGTCTCGATCTTTTCCTTCTCGCCGGCGTCCAGGCTGTCGCCGTGCTCGCCCAGCGACTTGCGCACGCTGTGGACCATGGCCTCGCCCTGGTTGCGCGCCTGCACCAGCTCGACCTTCTTCTTGTCCTCGGCCGCGTTGAGCTCGGCGTCCTTCACCATGTTCTGGATCTCGTCCTCCGACAGGCCCGAGTTCGCCTTGATGGTGATCTTGTTTTCCTTGCCGGTGCCCTTGTCCTTGGCGCCGACGTGCAGGATGCCGTTGGCGTCGATGTCGAAGCTCACCTCGATCTGCGGCGTGCCGCGCGATGCCGGCGGGATGCCCTCGAGGTTGAACTCGCCGAGCAGCTTGTTGCCCGCGGCCACTTCGCGTTCGCCCTGGAACACCTTGATCGTCACGGCTGGCTGGTTGTCTTCCGCGGTCGAGAAGGTCTGCGCGAACTTGGTCGGGATCGTGGTGTTCTTCGTGATCATCTTGGTCATCACGCCACCCATGGTCTCGATGCCCAGCGACAGCGGGGTCACGTCGAGCAGCAGCACGTCCTTGCGGTCGCCCGAGAGCACCTGGCCCTGGATGGCGGCGCCGACGGCCACGGCCTCGTCGGGGTTCACGTCCTTGCGCGGGTCCTTGCCGAAGAAGGCCTTGACCTTGTCCTGCACCTTGGGCATGCGGGTCATGCCGCCGACCAGGATCACGTCGTTGATGTCGCTCACGCTGATGCCGGCATCCTTGATGGCCAGGCGGCAGGGCGCGATGGTGCGCTCGATCAGCTCGTCGACCAGGCTCTCGAGCTTGGCGCGCGTGAGCTTGATGTTCAGGTGCTTCGGACCGGTGGCATCGGCCGTGATGTAGGGCAGGTTGACGTCGGTCTGGGCGCTGTTCGACAGCTCGATCTTGGCCTTCTCTGCGGCTTCCTTCAGGCGCTGCAGCGCGAGCACGTCCTTGCTGAGGTCGACGCCCTGTTCTTTTTTGAACTCGCCGATGATGTAGTCGATGATGCGCTGGTCGAAGTCCTCGCCGCCGAGGAAGGTGTCGCCGTTGGTCGACAGCACTTCGAACTGCTTCTCGCCGTCCACGTCGGCGATCTCGATGATCGAGACGTCGAAGGTGCCGCCGCCGAGGTCGTACACGGCGATCTTGCGGTCGCCCTTGTCCTGCTTGTCGAGGCCGAAGGCCAGCGCCGCGGCGGTGGGTTCGTTGATGATGCGCTTGACGTCGAGGCCCGCGATGCGGCCGGCGTCCTTGGTGGCCTGGCGCTGGGCGTCGTTGAAGTAGGCCGGCACCGTGATCACGGCTTCGGTCACGGCTTCGCCGAGGTAGTCTTCGGCGGTCTTCTTCATCTTGCGCAGGATGTCGGCGCTGACCTGCTGCGGGGCCATCTTCTTGCCGCGCACTTCCACCCATGCGTCGCCGTTGTCGGCCTTGGCGATGGTGTAGGGCATTAGGTCGATGTCCTTCTGCACTTCTTTTTCCTCGAACTTGCGGCCGATCAGGCGCTTGATCGCGTACAGCGTGTTCTTGGGGTTGGTGACGGCCTGGCGCTTGGCCGAGGCACCGACCAGCACTTCACCGTCTTCCTGGTACGCGACGATCGAAGGCGTGGTGCGCGCGCCTTCCGAGTTCTCGATCACGCGCGTGGTGTTGCCTTCCATGATCGACACGCACGAGTTGGTGGTGCCGAGGTCGATGCCGATGATCTTTGCCATGTTCTGTACTCCTGAAACCTGAAAAATATGTTGTTATGAACTTGTGGATAACCCGGGTCTATTCAAGGGAGGAAACGGGGTTTTCCTGTGGAATTCGTGTGGATGGGGAAGGGGGCGAGGCGGCTTACTTCGGAGCGCTGACGGTGACCAGCGCGGGGCGCAGCACGCGCTCGGCGATGGTGTAGCCCTTCTGCAGCACGCCCACCACGGTGTTCGGTTCCTGGTCGGCCGGCACCACCGAGATCGCCTGATGCTGGTGCGGATCGAACTTGCTGCCGGGGGCCGGCGCGATCTCGATCACCTTGTTGCGCTCGAGCGCGCTCTTGAGCTGGCGCAGCGTGGCTTCGGCGCCTTCGCGGATCTGCTCGGGGGTGGCGTCCTTGACGGCGAGACCGGCCTCGAGGCTGTCGGTCACCGGCAGCAGGCTCTCGGCGAAGGCTTCGACCGCGAACTTGCGGGCCTTGGAAATCTCGTCGTCGGCGCGGCGACGGGCGTTCTGCACGTCGGCCTGCGCGCGCAGGTACTGGTCGGCCAGTTCGGCGTTCTTGGCCTGCAGCGCGGCGAGCTCGCCCTGGGCCGCGGCCAGCGCGTCCGCCTCGTTGGCGGCTTGCGCGGCCTCCAGCTCTTCAGGGCTGGGTTCGCCGTGCAGGGTTTGCGAATTCGGGGCGGATTGTTGCGGATCGGACATCTTTGGAAGCGGATTGATCGATGGGCTGGAAACAAACGATTGCGGGCCAGTTGGGGCCCTCCGGAGGCTTTTCAAGCGAAAAAATGCGGCCGAAAAGGCCGCATGGGCATGAAAGATGGCCCCCGAGCTCCCTCACTTCGTGAGGTCGCTGCCCCCGAGGGGGCGTTTTCCATCTTGGGGCGGCCCGGCGATGAAAAAGGCCCTTCGCAGGGCCTTCGAGCCGAGGGCCCGCCGCTCGATCAGTGGGTGTCGAGCAGCTCGACGTCGAACTTCAGGGTGGCGTTCGGCGGGATCACGCCGCCGGCGCCGCGGGCACCGTAGCCCAGCGAGGCCGGGATGATCAGCGTGCGCTGGCCGCCGATCTTCATGCCGGCCACGCCTTCGTCCCAGCCCTTGATGACCTGGCCGGCGCCGAGCGAGAACGCGAACGGGTCGTTGCGGTCGCGGCTCGAGTCGAACTTGGCGCCCTGCACGCCGTCGTTGTAGAGCCAGCCGGTGTAGTGCACGTGCACGTGGTGGCCGGGCTTGGCTTCCGCGCCGTCGCCGACGACGGTGTCTTCGTATTGCAGGCCGGAGGGAGTGGTGGGCATGGTGAACGCTCCTTGCGTCGGTATGTGTTCGCGAGATGAAAGAAAAGGCATCGATCCGGGGATCGAAGGCGCGGAGTTTACCGAGGCCGGAGGACGGCGCTTGCCGGACGGGGCGCCGCCGGGTTCAGTCCGAGATCGGCGGCGGGATCGGCGAGGAGGGTGGGGAGGGCGGCGGTGAGGCGGGCGCGGGCAGCGGCGGCGTGGGCGGTTGTGGCCCGGGCGCGGCCGTCGGCGTCGCGGCCGCGGGTACCGCGGCGGCCGGTTGCGCCGCCGCCTTCTTGGCCTGGCCGAGCTGCCACTTGCTCGCGAAGGCCTGCAGGTCGGACAGCCGCTTGAGCAGGTCCTGGCCGCTGAGCGTGAGGCTGTAGCCGTCGCCGCCGTGGCTCACCACGCCGGCTTCGCGCAGTTCTTTGATCCGGGTGTTGAGGGTGTTGGGAGTGATGCCGCCGACGCTGTCCTGCAGCAGCCGGAAGGTCTGGGCATGGCCGTCGCGCAGGGCCCAGAGCACACGCAGCGCATAGCGGGCCTCGAGCAGCGCGAGCAACTGGCTGATGGCTGCGTTTTCCTTGGAACTCATCGTCATCATCTCCTCTGCGATCTGTGCTGCGCGGGAGGCCGGCTGGTGGGCAGTGCCTCGGCCTCGCTCTTTTTTGATGGTTGGCGGACCGCTCTCCGGCCTTCGCTCCGGCCGGGGACTATAGCTCAAATGATTACGATGCTACTAGTTTTATAGCTATGGGCGTACGCTGCATGCGGCTCCAGAGACAAAGCGTCACATCTTCGAAAAATTCGCCATGGCTTCGCCCAGCCGGATGGGGCGCGTGGGCGCCCATTCGGAATTGAAGGCCACCGCGGGCGCGGGGAACAGCATGACGACGGTCGAGCCGAGCAAGAAACGGCCCATCTCCTCGCCCTTGCGCAGTTCGATCCGACGGTCGTCGTAGCGCCATTCGCGCAGCTCGCCCCCGCGCGGCGGGTTGACCACGCCGTGCCACACGGTCGCCATGCTGCCGACGATGGTGGCGCCGACCAGCACCAGCACGAAGGGGCCATGGGCCGATTCGAAGACGCAGACCACGCGCTCGTTGCGCGCGAACAGGCCCGGCACGCCGCGCGCGGTGGTCGGGTTGACCGAGAACAGTTCGCCCGGCACGTGGATCATGCGCAGCAGCCGCCCGTCGCAGGGCATGTGGATGCGGTGGTAGTCGCGCGGGCTCAGGTACAGCGTGGCGAAGCTGCCGTGCGCGAACTGCGCCGCGAGCGCCGCGTCGCCGCCCACCAGGGCCGTGGTGCTGTAGCTGTGGCCCTTGGCCTGGAAGATCTGGTCGCCCTCGATCGCACCGAACTGGCTGATCGCACCATCGACGGGACAGATCAGGTCGGCGTCGGCGAGCGGGCGCACGCCGGGCTTGAGCTCGCGCGTGAAGAACTGGTTGAAGCTCTTGTAGTGCGCGATATCGGGCTCGAGCGCCTCGTTCATGTCGACGCCGTATTTGTCGACGAAGCGCCGGATGATCCAGGTGGTGACCGCTCCCCGCTCCTTGCCCGCGACCCAGCCGGCGAAATTGGTCAGTGCCTGCTTGGGGAACAGGTATTGGGGCAGGACGGCGGAGCGATCAGACACGTGCGGAGCTTCTGGTTCTTGGATGGGAGGGGCATTCTATAAAGCGGGCCCGGCCCGGGGCGTAGGAAACTTCCCTCGGGATTTCGCGGGGGCGAATTGCGCGGAATTTCCCGGCCGCGGCCGCCGGGCGCTTTTCCGCTACTCGGCCTTGATCCCCGCCGCCTTGATCACCTGCGCCCATTTCTCGACCTCGGCCTTCTGGAAGGCCGCGATCTGCGCCGTGCCCAGGTCCGCGGGCTCCATGCCGAAGCCCTTGAGCTTGTCCTGCATCTCCGGGGTCGCGAGGATGGTGCGGATCTCCGTGTGCAGCCGCTGCACCACCGGCGCGGGCGTGCCCGCGGGCACGAAGATCGCCTGCCACGACACCACCTCGAAGTCCTGCAGCCCCGCGATGCCCGACTCGGCCACCGTCGGCACCTCGGGCATCGAGGCCAGCCGCTTCGCCGAGGTGACGGCGATCGCGCGCAGCTTGCCGCTCTGGATGTGCGGGCCGGCCACCACCGTGGTGTCGAACATCATGTCGACTTGGCCGCCGATCACGTCCTGGATCGCCGGGCCGCTGCCCTTGTAGGGGATGTGCGTGAACTTCACGCCCGACTTGTAGGCCAGCAGTTCCAGCGCCAGGTGCTGCGAGGTGCCGGTGCCGGCCGAGGCCGACGAGAGCCCGCCGGCCTTGGCCTTGCTGGCCTCGAGCACGTCCTTGAGCGTCTTGTGCGGGCTCGCCTGGTTCACCACCAGCACCACCGGGTTGGTGCCGATCAGCGTGACCGGCGCGAAGGATTTCTGCGGGTCGTAGCCGATCTTTGGGTAAAGGCTCACGTTGATCGCGTGCGAGCTGATGGTGCCGCCGACCAGCGTGTAGCCGTCGGGCGCGGCGCGCGCGCCGATCTCCGAGCCGACGCTGCCGCCGGCCCCGCCCTTGTTGTCGATGATGACGCTGGTGTGGAGCACCGGCCCGAGCTTCTGGCCGATCAACCGGCCCAGCACGTCGGTGGTGCCGCCGGCCGGGAAGGGCACG
The DNA here is from genome assembly GCF_057809595.1 of Variovorax sp. FG153. Taxonomy (NCBI): domain Bacteria; kingdom Pseudomonadati; phylum Pseudomonadota; class Betaproteobacteria; order Burkholderiales; family Comamonadaceae; genus Variovorax; species Variovorax sp. FG153. The sequence continues at coordinate 19,411 of NZ_JBMDKG010000002.1, read as the reverse complement.
AGGTAGGTGATGGCCTTGCCCGTCGGCCAGTTGCCCTGGGCGAAGGCATGGGGCAGGGCGGCGAGCAGCGGCGTGGCGAGGGCGCTGCGGATCAGGGTGCGGCGTTGCATGGCGGTGCTCACGGCTTGATGTTGAGCTTGGTGATCAGCGCCTTGAAGTAGGCGTTGTCCTTGGCCAGCGTCTCCTTGAAGGCCGCGCCGTCGGTGTAGACGTAGCCCAGGTTCTGCTTGTCCATCACCTCGTGCATCAGCGGCTCGGCCGCGGTCTTGGCCGTGATCTCGCGCAGCCGCGCCATCACCTCGGGCGGCGTGTTCTTCGGCGCGCCCAGACCGCGCCAGGTGCCGATCGTGAGGTCGATGCCGCGCTCCTTCGCGGTCGGCACCTTCTCGAAGCCCTTCACGCGCTGGTCGGCCATCACCATCAGCACCTTGAGCTTGCCGCCCTGCACGTGGGTCGTCACCTCGGCCGGGCTCACGGCCACGGCGTCGATGTGGCCGCCGAGCAGCGCGAGCACCGCGGGCGCCGCGCCCTGGAAGGGGATGTGGCCGAATTTGGTGCCGGTCTTGTCCTCGAGCGCGGCCGCGGCCAGGTGCCAGATCGAGCCGTTGCCCGAGTTGCCGACGTTCACCTTGCCCGGGTCCTTCTTCGCGGCGGCGAGGAAGTCCTCGATCGTGTTCCAGGGCGAGTCGGCCTTCACCGTGATCGCGGCCGGGTCGGCATTGAGCTGCGCGATCGGCTGGAAGTCGTCGTAGTTGAACTTCGCCAGGCCCAGGTGCGGCAACGTGAGCAGCTCGACCGTGAGCACCGCGAGCTTGTAGCCGTCGGGCTTGGAATTGATCACCTCGGTCCAGCCGATGGCGCCGCCCGCGCCGGGGCGGTTGACGATCACGATGGGCTGCGAGATGTACTTGCGGCTCGCGTCCGAGAAGGCGCGCGCCAGGCCGTCGGTGCCGCCGCCGGGCTGGTAGGGCACCAGCAGCTCGATGGTGCGGTTCGGATAGTCGCTGGCCTGCGCCGAGGCCGTGGCGGCCAGGCCCAGCGAGAGCGCGGCCGTCGCCGAGAGGGCGGCGAGGCCGCGGAGGAAGTCGTTTCTGTTCATGTTGTCTCCAGTGGTTGTTGTTGCGAAAACTCAGGGCATGTACTGCCCGCCGTTCACCTCGATGACCTGCCCCGTGACATAACCCGAGAGCTGTTCCGAAGCGAGGAAGAGAAAGGCGCCCACGCACTCCTCGGGCTCTCCGAGGCGTCCCATCGGGATGCCGGCCCTGAAGTTCTCGAGCATCGCGGGCGTGGAGAAGCGGTCCTGGAACGGCGTCTGGATCACGCCCGGCGCCACCGCGTTGACGCGGATGCGGTCGCCCACCAGTTCCTTGGCCAGCCCGTGGGTGGCCGTGCTCACGAAGCCCTTGGCGCCCGCGTAGAGATAGGCGGCGGGGCCGCCGCCGGTGCGTGCCGCGACCGAGGTCACGTTGATGATGTTGCCGCCGCCCTCCCGGCGCATCAGCGGCACCGTCTCGCGGCAGAAGGCGAGCACCGAGCGCGCGTTGACATGCAGCACCTCGTCGAACAGCGCATCGTCGAACTCGGCGATCGGCACCCGCTTGACCAGGCTGCCGGCGTTGTTCACCAGCACGTCGATGCGGCCGAACTCGGTGGCGGTGCGCTGCACGCAGTCGCGGATCGCGGCCGTGTCGCGCACGTCGGCCTTGACCGCGAAGGCGCTGCCGCCGGCGGCGCGGATGGTCTCGACCACCTGGTTCGCGGCATCGGCCGAGCTGTTGTAGTGCACCGCCACGCGCATGCCGCGCGCGGCGAAGGCGATGGCCACCGCGGCACCGATGCCGGTGCTGGCGCCGGTCACGAGGGCGGTCTTGTTCCTGAGGTCTTCCATGGGGCTTGTCGTGGTTGGAGAAAAAAAGCCCGGCCGTCTCGCGGCGGCCGGGCGGTGGGTCACTTCGGCGCGATGCCCGCCACGCTCGGCGAGCGGTACTCGAGCACCCACTTGATCGTGAGCGGCGCCGCCAGGCTGAAGGCCGGCGTGCTGCAGCGGATGCTGGTCTTCAGCGCGCCGGTCGGCGTGTTGTAGTCGAGGTTCTCGCGCACGTCGACCGCCGCGCAGTCCTGCAGGCCCTCGACCGCGAAGCCCTGCACGTCGCCGTTCGCGAAGGCGAAGCGGTTGCCGCCGAGCGCGCGGGCACCGTCGGAGTAGCTGCCGAACTCGAGCTCGAGCTTCGCGATGTCGAGCGCGGCCGCGGGCGTGTAGGTGTCGACGCGCGTGATCCGGCCGGGTTCGAAGGTGTAGCGCGTGCTCGAGGTGATGCGCGGGTCCTTGATCGGGTCGTTGCCCGAGGTGGCGCGGTCCATCGCGTCCTGGTCGTAGCTCACGGTGAGCACCTGGCCGGCCTCGGCGATCTTCAGGTTCTTCTGGTAGGCCGCGGGGATCAGCGGCTGCGAACCGGTCGCCACGGTGAAGCGCGGCTGCAGCTGCGGCCACTGGGTGTCGGCCACGCCCGAGAGCATGTTGTAGGAGTGGGGGATCGCGAAGTAGGGGTTGGTGTGGTGGTAGGTCTTCGCACCGTTGACCACCGGCAGGCTGATCACGCGCAGGCCGTCGCGGTAGGTCACCAGGCCGCGGTCGTAGGTCGAGGCTGCGCCGTCGAAGCCCGCGAACTTCGTGAGCGTGGCGCGCGGCTGCCTGTCGAGGTAGGCCAGGAAGGTCTGCGTCGACACCGGCGCCTTCTGCGCGTAGCCGGCCGACTTCCAGAGGTTGTTGGTGTAGATCAGCTGGTGCGACAGGCTCAGGTTCTCGCCGAGCACGCGGTCGATGCCGCGGTAGCTGTCGACGCGCCGGCCCTTCTGCCACATGTTGAGCGAGCCGAGCTCGGCGTCGTACCAGAACTCCACGTACTTGGCCGTGACGCGCGTGGCGAAGGCATAGGCGATCTGCTTCTCCTCCTCGTTCAGCACGTTCATGTGCTCGGCGGCCGACAGCACTTCAGCGAAGGCCGTGTCGGCATAGCCCGCGAGGCTGCGGCCGTAGTCCACGCCGTTGCCGGCCGGGTTCAGCCGCACCTTGATCACGTCCACCGACTGGCGCAGCCAGCCCTTGAGCGAGGCCTCGTCCTCGGCCGACACCGTCATGCCGGTCTCGATCAGCCGCTGCATGATCTCGCCGATCAGCAGCACGCTGTAGCGGTCGAAGCGGCCGCTGCCGTCGGTCTCGTCGGAGAAGCCGAAGGCCGAGAAGGTCTTGTAGTGGTTGATCATCTTCTGCAGCAGCGCCTCGCTGGCCTCGGGGCCTTCCCAGCCCATGAGGTGGCGCAGGCGCGCGATGCTGAAGGCCACGCCGTAGTAGTTGGTCGGCAGCCCGATCAGCGAATAGTCGGCAGGGTCGACGAAGGCGGTCCAGTTGAGTTTGGTCTTGAGCTTGTCGAGCGTGGCCGGCGAGATCGCGGCGCCGCTGCCCTCGAGCAGGCCGGCCTTCTTGAGCTTCCACAGCGCCGACATGTAGTAGTAGATGCCCCAGCTGTCGTTGGTCACGTCGATGGTCGCGTCGGCGATCTCGCGGTAGCCGTCGATGTACTCGCGGTACTTGGGGTCGGAGCTGGGCGTGTTCAGCAGGATGTACGAAAAGCCGATCGCCACCTTGCCGGGCAGGAACTTGTCCTTGCTGCCGGGCGCGAACACCTTCTGCCCCAGCAGCACGGTGTCGAGTTTCTGCGCGCGCACCTGCGCGAACAGGCGCTCGATGGTGGGCAGCAGGTGGCTGCTCACGATCTCGTCCATCGGCGTGTTCGACAGCTTCGGCTGGGCTGCCTGCACCTCGGGCGGCACGGGTGTCTCGGGCGGCGGGTTGTTCGCCGCGGGTGGCAGCGGCACGAAGCTCGCTCCGCCACCACCGCCGCCGCCGCCACACGCGGCCAGCAGGGCAGCGCCGGCGATCATGCTCGCCACCAAACGGGTTCTTTGCATCCTCGGTCTCCTCTCTCGGTTGAAAGAAGGACGCCCGGCCCCCTTTGCCGGGTCGTCCGGAATACCCGCGCCTGCCTCTTTTTTCTCAGGTCACGGGAGCCGGGTTGAAGAGCACCAGCGCGTTGTGCAACTGCCAGTGCTCGGCCCAGGTTTTCTTCCGGCCGCTGGCGACGTCGAGCATCAGGCGGAACAGCTCCCAGCCCACCTCCTCGATCGTGGCGTCGCCATCGGCGATGCGGCCCGCGTTCACGTCCATCAGGTCGTGCCAGCGGCGCGCGAGGTCGCTGCGCGTGGCGACCTTGATGACCGGTACCTCGGCCAGCCCGTAGGGCGTGCCGCGGCCCGTGGTGAACACGTGCAGGTTGATGCCGGCCGCGAGCTGCAGCGTGCCGCAGATGAAGTCGCTGGCCGGCGTGGCGGTGTAGATCAGGCCCTTGTGCGTGGCCTTCTCGCCGGGCGCGAGCACGCCCGAGATCGGCGCCGAGCCCGACTTCACGATCGAGCCCATCGCCTTCTCGACGATGTTCGACAGGCCGCCCTTCTTGTTGCCGGGCGTGGTGTTGGCGCTGCGGTCGACGCGGCCCTTGCGCAGGTAGTCGTCGTACCAGGCCATCTCGCGGACCATGGCCTCGGCCACCGCGGGCGTGCTGGCGCGCGCGGTGAGCTGGTCGATGCCGTCGCGCACCTCGGTGGTCTCGGAGAACATCACGGTGGCGCCGGCGCGCACCAGCAGGTCGGTGCAGAAGCCCACGGCCGGGTTGGCGGTGACGCCCGAGAAGGCGTCGCTGCCGCCGCACTGCACGCCCACCACGAGCTCGCTCGCGGGCACGGTCTCGCGCCGGCGCGCGTTCAGCCGTGCGAGGTGCTGCTCGGCCTGCCGCATGACCGAATCGATCATCGACATGAAGCCCACGTGTTCGTCGTCCTGCAGGCAGACCACGTCGAGATCGGCATCGCGGCCATCGGCGATCGGAATGCTGCCGGGCGGCAGCAGGCGCTCGGGCTGCAGCTTCTCGCAGCCCAGGCTCACCACCATCACCTCGCCGCCGAAGTTCGGATTGAGGCTGATGTTGCGCAGGGTGCGGATCGGCACGATCGCGTCGGGCGCGTCGATCGCCACGCCGCAGCCATAGCCGTGCTCGAGCGCGACCACGTCGTCGACGTTCGGGTACTTGGGCAGCAGCTCGCGCTTGATGCGCTGCAGCGCGAACTCGGTGACGCCGGCCACGCACTGCACCGTCTGCGTGATCGCGAGGATGTTGCGCGTGCCCACCGAGCCGTCGGCATTGCGGTAGCCCTCGAAGCTGAAGCCCTCGAGCGGCGCCATCGGCGGCGGCTTGACGGTGGCGATCGGCAGGCCGTCGAGCTCGGGCGCGGTCGGCATGCGCATCACGCGCTCGTGCACCCAGCTGCCGCGCGGCAGCGCCTTCTGCGCATAGCCGATCACCACGTCGTAGCGCCGGATCGCCTCGCCCTCGGCGAGGTCGGCCAGCGCCACCTTGTGGCCCTGCGGCACGTTGTCCACCAGCGCGAGGCCGTCGGCGAACACCGCGCCGGCCTTCAGGCCGCCGTCGTTGGCGACGATGGCGACGTTGTCCGCCGGATGGATGCGGATGTACAGCGGCGGGCGCACGGGCTCGGTCATCAGCGCACGACCATGAACATGCTCGGCAGCCAGGTCGAGAAGGCCGGCACGAAGGTCACGACGCCGAGCGCGAAGATCAGCGCGCCGTAGAACGGCCAGATGGTGCGCATCACCTGGCCCACCGACACGCCCCCGATCGCGCAGCCCACGAACTGGGTGGTGCCCACGGGCGGGGTGTTGAGGCCGAGCGCGCAGTTGATCAGCATCACCACGCCGAACTGCACCGAGCTCATGCCGTAGTGCTGCGCGATCGGCAGGAAGATCGGCGTGCACAGCAGGATGGTGGCCGCCATGTCGAGGAAGGTGCCGAGCACGAACAGGATGATGTTGATCAGCAGGAAGATCATCCACGGCGTGGTCGTGACCTGCGACAGCATCTGGCCCGTGAGCTCGGCCACGCCGTAGAGGCTGATGAGGTAGCCGAAGGTGCTCGAGATGCCGATCAGCAGCAGGATCACGCCGGTGGTGCGCACCGCCTTCGAGGCCGCCTTGATGAAGTGCTCCCACTTCAGCGTGCGGTAGAGGAAGATGGTGAGCAGCAGCGCGTAGATCACCGCGACCGCGGCCGACTCGGTGGCCGTGAAGATGCCCGACAGGATGCCGCCGAGGATCAGCACCACCACGAACAGGCCGGGCAGCGCGGCGGCGAAGGAGCGCCACACGATGTCCCAGCCCGGGAAGGTGCCCGCGGGATAGCCGCGCTTCACCGCCACCAGGTAGGCGGCCGCGAGGTTGCTGAGCGTGAGCACCGCCGCCGGCAGCAGCGCCGCGAGGATCAGCGCCGCGATCGACACCTTGCCGCCCGCTGCCAGCGAATAGATGATCAGGTTGTGGCTGGTGGGCATGAGCGCGCCGACCAGGGCCGCGTGGGTCGTCACGTTGACCGCGTAGTCGGCGTGGTAGCCCTCCTTCTTCATCATCGGGATCATCACGGCGCCCATGGCCGAGACGTCGGCCACGGGCGAGCCCGAGACGCCGCCGAACAGCGTGCAGGCCACCACGTTCGACATGCCGAGGCCGCCGCGCACGTGGCCCACCAGCGCGCGCGCGAAGTTGACGATGCGGTCGGCGATGCCGCCGTACAGCATGAGCTCGCCCGCGAAGATGAAGAAGGGGATCGCGAGGAACGAGAAGATGCCCATGCCCGAGGTCATCTGCTGGAAGCCGACCGCCAGCGGCAGGCCTTCGTAGAGCAGGGTGGCGAGCGCGGACAGGCCGATGGAGAAGGCCACCGGCACGCCGAGCAGCAGGAACAGCGTGAACGAGAGGCAGAGGATGAGGAGCGGGATCGTCATGATGGCGGCTTATCCCCAGGCGGGTTCGACTTCGCGGCCCTTGGCGAGCGCGATGATGTGTTCGATGGAAAACAGGACGATCAGCACGCCCGAGACGGCGGCGGGGATGTACTTCCAGCCTTCGGAGATCCACAGCGTGGGCAGCCGGTATTCCCAGACCGAATCGGCCAGCTCGGCGCAGTTCCAGGCCATGGCGGCGCCGAAGACCAGGATCAGCGCGTGGATCAGGTATTCCATCTTCAGCCGCAGCCAGTCGGGCGCGAGCACGAGGAAGGACTCGAGGCCGATGTGGCCGGCGTCGCGCACGCCCACGGCCACGCCGAGCATGGTGACGTAGAGCACCAGCAGCAGCGCGAGGCTCTCGGCCCAGGTCGGGGTGTTGTTGAGCACGTAGCGGCCGAACACCTGCCAGCTCACCGCGCAGATCACCGCGACGAGTCCGAGGATGCCCAGCCACATGCAGGCACGCGCGAGCGTGCGGCAGAGTTTGGTGTACATGAGGTCTTCCTTCTTTCTTCCTCCCCCTCGGGGAAGGACAGGGGAGGGGGCAGGCGGTGCTTGCGTCGGGCGCCGCCGTGCCTCCATCCCGGCCTTCCCCCGGCGGGGGAAGGAGCCAATTCAGCGAACCGGTCCGGTTACTTCGTGTCCTGCACCCGCTTCACCAGGTCCTTGAGCTTCGCGTCGGTGATGAACTTGTCGTACACCGGCTTCATCGCGGCCTGGAAGGCGGCCTTGTCGATGTCGATGATCTCGGCGCCGCCGGCCTTCACGGTGGCCAGCGACTTCACTTCGCGCTCCTCCCACTGCTTGCGCATGTAGGGCACCGATTCCTTGGCGGCCTGGCGGATCCAGCCCTGCTCCTCGGCCGAGAGCTTGTCCCAGGCGCGCTTGGAGAACAGCAGCATCTCGGGCGCCATCGAGTGCTCGGTCCTGGTGTAGTACTTGGCCACCTCGAACAGGCGCGCGCTCTCGTAGCTCGGATAGTTGTTCTCGGCCGCGTCGACCAGGCCGGTCTTCAGGCCCGTGTAGACCTCGCCCATGGGCATCGGCGTGGCGTTCGCGCCCATGGCCTCGATCATCGAGACCCAGAGGTCGGACTGCTGCACGCGCACCTTCAGGCCCTTCATGTCGGCGAAGCTGCGCACCGGCTTCTTGGCCGTGAACATCGAGCGCGCGCCGCTGTCGTAGAAGGCCAGGCCGATGAAGCCCTGCTTCTCGCAGGACTTGAGGATCTCCTCGCCGACCGGACCGTCGAGCACCTTGTGCAGGTGGTCGACCGAGCGGAACAGGAAGGGCATGGTGGGCACCTGCGTCTCGGCGCAGATGTTGTTCATCGGCGCGATGTTCACGCGCACCATCTGCAGCGCGCCGATCTTGGTCTGCTCGATGGTGTCCTTCTCGCTGCCGAGCGCGCTGTTGTTGAAGACCTTGATGCTGTGCTTGCCGCCCGACAGCGCCTTGAGGCGCTCGCTCATGAACTTGACGGCGGTGACGGTGGGGTAGTCGTCGGGATGGATGTCGGCCGAGCGGAACTCGGTGGCGCTGGCGGCCAGGGTGGTCAGCATGGCCGCGGCGCCGACTGCAAGTGCGATGAGTGTCTTCTGGAGTTTCATGTCTGTCTCGTCCTCTGATCGTTGGTTGTCGTGAAAATGAAAGCGCAAAGACTCGGGTACCCAATCAAGTGCCGTGCATCGGCTCGGGAAATCCAGTGACGCCCGGCCGCAGCGCGAACACCCCGCCGGCCAGCGGCTGGTCCGACAGGTCGGTGTGGCCCGGCCGGATCGAGGTGACGAACAGGGTGTCGAGGCCCGCGCCGCCGAAGGCGCACATCGCGGGCTTCTTCACCGGCACCGCGAGCGAGCGGTCGAGCCGTCCCCCGGGCGTGAAGCGGTGGACCAGGCCGGCGTCGTTGCCGCAGATCCAGTAGCAGCCCTCGGTATCGATCGCGGCGCCGTCGGGGCGGCCGGGCAGGGGCTTCATGTCGACGAACAGGCGGCGGTTCGACGGCGTGCCGCTGGCGGTGTCGTAGTCGAAGGCCCAGATCGCCTGCACGCTCGGGTGCGAATCGGAGAGGTACATCGTGCGGCCGTCGGGGCTCCAGGCCAGGCCGTTGGGCACGATCAGGTCGTCGAGGCGCAAGGCGGCGCTCGCGTCGCCCCGGCCGTGGCTGTAGAGGCGGCCGACGCGCGCGCCCGCGGCCATGTCCAGCAGCATGGTGCCGGCCCAGAAGCGGCCCTGGCGGTCGCAGCGGCCGTCGTTGAAGCGCATCGCGGGAGCCGCGTGCTCGACCGGCGCGACCGACGTGGCGGCCAGCGTGCCGTCGGCCCGCGGTTCGAGCGAGAACAGGCCGCTCTCCATGCCCGCGATCCAGGTGCCGGGGCGGTCGGCGCGCGGCGCGATGCAGGCGATCATCTCGGGCGCGGTCCAGCTGGCATGGCCCTCGGTGGCGTGCCAGCGGTGCAGCGCGCGCGCCGGGATGTCGACCCAGTAGAGCGCCTGCTCGGCCGCATGCCAGACCGGGCTTTCGCCGGTGCCGTTGCGCGCGTCGAGAACGAGTTCGGCCTGCATGCTGGGCGTGCCGCTCAATCGCCGAACGGGCCCTGCGCCGTGAAGGCACCGCCCTGGTAGATCGCGTTGGGATCGGTGGGGGCCACCGGCGGCTGCTGCTCGATCTTGTCGCGGAACACCTCGGAGCCGTCCTGCGGCACGAAGCCCAGGTGCGCGGCCGCGCTGTTGTCCCACCACACGTCGCGGTTGGCCGACATGCCGTAGGCCACCGTGTGCTTCACGCCGGGCGTGAACAGCGACTTCTCGATCAGCGTGGTGAGGTCGCGGTAGCTGAGCCAGGTGCTCATCATGCGGCGGTTCGCCGGCTCGGGGAACGAGGAGCCGATGCGGATGCTCACGGTCTCGATGCCCCAGCGGTCGAAGTAGAACTGCGCCATGTCCTCGCCGAAGGACTTCGACAGGCCGTAGTAGCCGTCGGGCCGACGCGCGGCACGGGCGTCGATGTGCTCGTCCTGCCGGTAGAAGCCGATCACGTGGTTCGAGCTCGCGAACACCACGCGCTTCACGCCGTGGCGGCGCGCGGCCTCGTAGACGTTGAAGACGCCCTTGATGTTGGCCTCGAGGATTTCCTCGAACGGCCGCTCGACCGACACGCCACCCAGGTGGACGATGGCATCGCAGCCCTCGACCAGCGCATGCACCGCGGCCTTGTCCGCGAGGTCGCAGGGCACCACTTCCTCGCTCGCGTCGGCGGCCGGCGCGAGCGCCGCGATGTCGGACACGCGCAGCACGTCCGCATAGGGCTTGAGCCGATCGCGCAGCACCTTGCCGAGGCCGCCAGCGGCGCCGGTCAACAGCAGCCGGTTGAGTTTCTTGTTCGATTCCATCCGTCGCTCGTCCTTACAGCTTGGTGATGCGCTCGGGCAGGTCGCGGCCGTGGTACTTCTTGTAGATCGCGTTGAGCTTGCCGTTCTTCTGGTTCGTCACGACCCAGTTGTTGATCCACTCCTTGAGCTTGGGCTGCTCCTTGTTGAGCGCGATGCCCAGGTCGAAGTCCTTCTGCGAGAACTTCAGCTCGAGGTTCTTGGCCGGGGCCTGCTTGATCATCTCGCTGAGGTTCGAAGGCGTGCTCGAGAACAGGTCGATCTGGCCCGTGACCATCGAGGTGATCAGCGTGGCGTCGTCCTCGTAGCGCACGATCTCGGCACCCTTGGCCTGCTGGGTGGTCAGCGTGTCGTTGACGGTGGCGCGCGTCAGGCCGATGCGCTTGCCGTTGAGGTCGGCGTAGTCCGTGACCTTGATGCTCCTGGGGCCGCCCACGATGATGCTGATGACGGCGTAGGGCGTCGAGAAGTCGACCACCTTCTCGCGCTCGGGCGTGATCGACAGGTCGGCCACCACGATGTCGGCGCGCTGCGCCTGCAGCGTGGGCACGCGCGCGGCGTTGGTGACCGAGACGATCTCGAGCTTCACGCCCAGGTCCTTGGCCAGTTGCGCGGCGGTGTCGACGTCGGAGCCGGTGGGCTGCAGGTTGGCGTCGGCGAAGCTGAACAGCGGCGTGCCCATGGCGATCGCGACGCGGATCTTGCCGGCCTTCCTGATGTCGTCGAGCTGGTCGGCCATGGCGGCCTGTGCCACGCCGGCCACGAGGGCCAGCGCGATGCAGCTGCGGGTGAAGGCTTTGCCGAGTTTCATGAATATCTCCTGGTGTGGTTTGGTATGGGAGTAAAGAGAAAGACCCGGGCTGCCTGTTTACAGCCCGTTGTTCAGGAAGGCATGCAGCTCCGGCGTGCGTGGCGCGTCGAGCATCTCGCCGGGGCCGGTCTCCCACACGGTGCCCTGGTGCATGTAGATGATCCGGTCGGCCACGCGCTTGGCGAAGGCCATCTCGTGCGTCACCAGCAGCATGGTCATGCCGCCGGCCGCGAGGTCCTCCATCACGCGCAGCACCTCGCCGGTGAGCTGGGGATCGAGCGCCGAGGTCACCTCGTCGAACAGCATGACCTTGGGCGACATCGCGAGCGAGCGCGCGATGGCCACGCGCTGCTGCTGGCCGCCCGAGAGCTGCTCGGGATAGGCGTCGGCCTTCTGCTTGAGGCCCACCTGGTCGAGCACGCGGATCGCGACCTCGGCGGCCTCGCCGCGCGAGAGCTTCTTCACGTGGCGCAGCGCCAGCATGATGTTCTCCTGCACCGTGAGATGGGGGAACAGGTTGTAGCTCTGGAACACGATGCCGACCTCGAGCCGCAGGCGCTTGAGGTCGACCGCGGGATCGTCGACGCGGATGCCGCAGACCTCGATGCTGCCGCGGTCGATCACCTCGAGCCGGTCGATGCAGCGCAGCGCCGTGCTCTTGCCCGAGCCGCTGGCGCCGATGATGGCGATCATCTCGCCCTTGGCGACCTCGAACGAGACGCCCTTGAGCACCTGGTTCGCGCCGAAGCTCTTGTAGACCTGGTCCAGGCGCACGATGGGCGCGGCGCCCGGGACCTGCGCGGCACCGCCGCCGGCCGTGCCGACGCTGGCGTCCATGTAGGGGGTGCGCAGGGATTCAACGATTGGCGACATTGAGCTTCTTCTCCATCGCTTCGCTCCAGCGCGACAGCGGATAACACAGGGCGAAATAGAAAGCGCCGACCAGGAGGAAGACCAGGAAGGGCTGGAAGATGGTGTTGTTGATGATCTGGCCGGCGCGCGTGAGCTCGACGAAGCCGATCACCGAGGCCAGCGAGGTCATCTTGATGATCTGCACCAGGAAGCCGACCGTGGGCGGCAGCGACAGGCGCACCGCCTGCGGGATGATCACCAGGCGCAAGGTCTGCCAGCGCGTGATGGCCAGGCATTCGGAGGCTTCCCACTGCGGCTTGGGCATGGCCTCGACGCAGCCGCGCCAGATGTCGCCGAGGTAGGCGCTGACGTAGATCATCATCGCGATGCCGGCCGCGATCAGCGAGGGCAGCGCGAGGCCGTAGACCGAGAGGCCGAAGTAGACGATGAACAGCAGGATCAGCAGCGGGATGCCCTGGATGCACTCGATGTAGACCAGCGCGAACCAGCGCAGCCAGGGCCGCGGCGAGATGCGCGCGAGCATCAGGCCGAAGCCGCCGATGGCGCCGAGCGCGAAGGCGATGGCCGACAGCACCAGGGTCCAGCCGATGGACTGCACCAGGTACATCAAATGCGTGAAGGTGAAGTGGCCGATGCTCACGCTGCACCCCCATGGATCGCAACGGCGGCCGCTGCGGCCGGCTGCGCCTTGCCGGCCTGCGCGGCCGCGCGGCGCACCACACGGCGGCGGCGGAACATGTACTCGCCGAGCGCCCAGGTCACGAGCTTGATGAGAAGCGACAGCACCAGGTAGAGCGCCGCGACCACGATGTAGGTCTCGAGCGAGCGGAAGGTGTCGGACTGCACGGTGTTGGCGATCGCCGTGAGCTCCTCGGCCGAGATCTGCGAGGCCATCGCCGAGGCCTGCATCATCAGCAGGAACTGGCTCGTGAGGGCGGGGTACACCTTCTCGATCGAGGGCTGCAGCATCACGTGCCAGCCGATGCGCCATTTCGACAGGCCCAGGCATTCGGCGGCCTCGATCTGCCCGCGCGGCACCGACTCGAGGCCGGCGCGGATGATCTCGGCCGCGTAGGCCGCGATGTTGATCACCATCGCCAGCACCGCGGCCGCGAAGGTCGGCATGCGCAGGCCGAAGCTCGCGAGGCCGAAATACAAAAGGAAGATCTGGACCAGGAACGGCGTGTTGCGCACCACCTCGATGTAGATCGAGCAGGCGCGCGACAGGGGCCGGATGCGGCTGCGCTTGGCGAAAGCCACCAGCGTGCCCACGCACACGCCGATCAGCACGGCCAGCGCGGTCATCTTCAGGGTCAGCCATGCCCCGTTGACGAACACGGGCCAGTACGATGCCAGCGGAGAGAAATCGAGCGAATACTTCATGCGAAAGCCGCTTCCGGAACACCACCCGCGGCGGTGCGAAAAAGGCGCTTGGACAGTTTTTGAGTGATAGGTTATCTGTTGTCGTACAACTTACGGGAGATTATGATCGTGGGCATGGACCAGACGACTGCGGGTAATCCCTTGGTTTCCGATGCGCCGGAAACCGGCGCCTCCGCCGCGAAGGGCGGCAGCGCCTTCGTGGGGCGGCCGCGCCAGCGCGCGCGCGGACTGGCGCACGGCCTGGTGGAAGACCTGGGCGAGAAGATCCGCAGCCAGGCGCTGCGGCCGGGCGACAAGCTGCCGACCGAGTCGGCCATCATGCAGGCCTATGGCGTGAGCCGCACCGTGGTGCGCGAGGCGCTGTCGAAGCTGCAGGCCGGCGGGCTGGTGGAGACCTTGCACGGCGTCGGCACCTTCGTGCTGCAGCCGCGCCCGGGCGGGGTGTTCCGGCTCGAGCCGGGCGAGATCGCGACCTCGGTCGACGTGCTGGCCGTGCTCGAGCTGCGCATCAGCCTCGAGACCGAGTCCGCCGGGCTGGCCGCGAGCCGCCGCACCGAGGAGCAACTGGTCGCGATGCGCCAGGCGCTCGACGATTTCGAGCACAACGTGACCGTCTCGGGCGACACCGTGGCGCCCGACTTCCGCTTCCACCTGCAGATCGCCCAGTCGACCGGCAACCCCTATTTCGCCGACATCATGCGGCACCTGGGCACGACGATCATCCCGCGCACCCGCATCAGCGCGATCCGCCACCAGGAGGGCGGGGCCTACCTCAGCCGCGTCAACCGCGAGCATGAAGAGATCTATGCGGCGATCGCGCGGCGCGACCCCGAGTCGGCCCGCGCCGCGATGCGCATCCACCTGACCAACAGCCGCGAACGGCTGCGCATGGCGCAGGAAGCGGCGCAGAAGAAGGCCGAAGCGGCCAAGTCCTCCGATAACTAGCCCCGCGAACGCCTTTTGGCGTTCGTGATGCTGGACAACTTGTTTTTCTAGTTGTACGATGACTGATAACTCGCAAGGCCAACGAGCGAGGCATCGACCATCGAGACAACTGGAGGCAGAGGATGACCATCAAACGCCGCGGCGCGCTCAGCGCCGCACTGGCCACGACGTTGGCCGCAAGCCTGCCGGGGTTCGCCCTGGCGCAAGCCGGCACCGCCGGCTGGCCCGCGAAGCCGCTGCGCATCGTGGTGCCGTACCCGCCCGGCGGTTCGTCGGACATCATCGCGCGCGCCATCAGCCAGCCGCTGTCGGAGGCGCTGAAGCAGCCGGTGATCGTCGAGAACAAGCCCGGCGCCAACGGCAATCTGGGCGCCGACTTCGTCGCCAAGTCCGCGCCCGACGGCTACACGCTGCTGCTGTGCGACGTGGGCGCGCTGGCGATCAGCCCCTCGGTCTACACCAGGCTGTCCTTCGATCCGTCGAAGGACCTGCGCGGCGTGACCATGCTGGCCTATTCGCCGCACCTGCTGGTGGTGCATCCGTCGGTGAAGGCCAACAACCTCAAGGAACTGGTCGCGCTCTCGAAGACCTCCGAGCTGAATTTCGCCGTGACCGCCACCGGCAGTGCACCGCACCTGGCCGGCGTGGCGCTCGAGCGCGCGAGCGGCGCCAAGTGGACCTACGTGCCCTACAAGGGCGGCGTGCAGGCGGTGCAGGACACCGTCTCGGGCCAGACCCAGGTGCTGATGAACGGCATGCTCGCCACCCTGCCGCAGGTGCAGGGCGGCCGCCTCAAGGTGCTGGGCGTGTCCAAGGCCACGCGCATGCCGCTGATCGGCGACGTACCGACCATCGCCGAGCAGGGCGTGCCCGGCTACGAATCGGGCACCTGGCAGGGCGTGCGCGTCGCGCGCGGCACGCCCGAGGCCATCGTGCAGCGCCTCAACAAGGAACTGATCGCCGTCATCCGCACGGCCGACATCCGCTCGCGCCTCGCGGGGCAGGGCGCCGAGGTGGTGACCATGACCCCGGCCGAGGAGGAGCGCTTCTTCGACAAGGAACGCGCGCGCTGGGCCAAGGTGGTGGCCGACGCCAGCATCAAGCTCGACTGAACGCGCTCGCCGCTTCCAACCCTTTCTTCATTTCTTTCACTGGACGTTTTCTTCGATGAACCCGCAAGAACTCAAAAACATCATGGGCTCCGGCCTGCTCTCGTTCCCGCTGACCGACTTCGATGCCAATGGCGACTTCGACCAGAAGGGCTACATCGAGCGCCTCGAATGGCTCGCGCCCTACGGCGCCAGCGCGCTGTTCGCGGCCGGCGGCACGGGCGAGTTCTTCTCGCTGACCGGCGAGGAGTACCCCGGCATCATCCAGACCGCGGTCGACACCTGCCGCGGCAAGGTGCCGATCATCGCGGGCGCAGGCGGCCCCACGCGCTTCGCGATCCAGTGCGCGCAGGCGGCCGAGAAGGCCGGCGCGCACGGCATCCTGCTGCTGCCGCACTACCTGACCGAAGCCGGCCAGGACGGCATCGCCGCGCACGTCGAGGCCGTGTGCAGGAGCGTGAAGTTCGGCGTGATCGTCTACAACCGCGCCACCAGCCGCCTCAAGCCCGACACGCTGGCGCGCCTGGCCGAACGCAACCCGAACCTGGTGGGCTTCAAGGACGGCGTGGGCGACATCGAGGCGATGGTCGCCATCTACCAGAAGATGGGCGACCGCTTCGCCTACCTGGGCGGCCTGCCCACGGCCGAGGTCTACGCCGCGGCCTACAAGGCCATGGGCACGCCGGTGTATTCGTCGGCCGTCTTCAACTTCATCCCGAAGACCGCGATGGACTTCTACAACGCCGTCGCCAACGACGACCTGCCGACCCAGCACCGCCTGCTGAAGGACTTCTTCATGCCCTACCTCGAGCTGCGCAACCGCGTGCCGGGCTACGCCGTGAGCATCGTCAAGGCCGGCGCCAGGATCGTCGGCCATGACGCCGGCCCGGTGCGCGCGCCGCTGACCGACCTCAAGCCCGACGAGGTCGCGCAGCTCGCCGCGCTGATCGAGAAGCTGGGTCCGCAGTAAGCGGCGCCGCTGTCGAAAGAGAAGCAAATACAAAACACCGGAGATGACGACATGCTGAAGAAACTGTTCCTCGTTGCCGCCGCCGCGGCGCTGTTCTCGGGTTGCGCCAATGTCATGCCCACGGGCGGCGGCAGCGCCTCCGATGCGGCCGACGTGGCCGCGGCCGCCGAGCGCCTGCGCATCGCGATGGTCGACCCGACCCGTCCCGCGCTGTCGGCGCTGGTGGCCGACGAGCTCAGCTACGGCCATTCGGGCGGCAAGGTCGACACCAAGGAAAGCTTCATCGCCGACCTGCTCGACGGCAAGTCCGACTTCGTGACCATCACCATCACCGAGCAGACCGTGAAGGTGGTCGATGCCCGCACCGCCATCGTGCGCCATGCGCTGGCCGCCGACACCAACGACTCGGGCAAGCCCGGCAAGGTGGCGCTGAAGATCCTCGGCGTGTGGCAGAAGCAGGGCGGCAACTGGAAGCTGCTCGCGCGCCAGGCCGTGCGCGCCTCCTGATCCGGGGCAGACACGCATGAAGCGCAGAGCATTGCTCGCGGCCGGCCTGGCCGCCGCGGCCTGGCTGCCGATGGCCACCTTCGCACAAGGCGACTGGCCATTGCAGAAGCCCGTGACCGTCATCGTGCCGTTCCCCGCGGGCGGCTCCACCGACATGGTGGCGCGCGCGCTGGCGCTGCAGCTGCAGACGAAGCTCGGCGGCAGCTTCGTGGTCGACAACCGGCCCGGTGCCACCGGCACCATCGGCACCGGCTTCGTCAAGCGCGCGGCGCCCGACGGCTACACCCTGCTGGTGTCCTCGCTCGGCGCCTTCGTCGTCACGCCGCACCTGCAGAAGAGCGTGCCCTACGACGCGACCAAGGACTTCGACTACATCAGCGTGCCGGTGCAGGCGCCCAACGTGCTGGTGGCCAATGTCGCACGGCCCGAGAAGACCGTCGACGAGGTGCTCGCGCTGCTGCGCAAGACGCCGGGCAAGGTCTCGTTCGCGAGCTCGGGCAACGGATCGTCCGATCACCTGTCGGCCGAGCTGTTCTGGCAGCAGACGAAGACCGAGGGCGTGCACGTGCCCTACAAGGGCGGCGCGCCGGCGGTCAACGACCTGCTCGGCAACCAGGTCGACTTCTCGTTCCAGAACGTCAATGCCGTGCTGCCGCACATCCGCGCCGGCAAGCTGCGCGCCATTGCCGTCACCGGCGACAAGCGCTCGCCCGTGCTGCCCGAGGTGCCCACGCTGGCCGAGGCCGGCGTGAAGGGCGCCGAGGTCTATTCGTGGCAGGGCGTGGCCGCGCCGCGCGGACTGCCGCCGGCCACGAAGAAGAAGCTGGCCGATGCCGTGGTGGCCGCGATGCAGGATCCCGAGACCAGGAAGCGCATGCTCGAGCAGGGCCTCGAGATCGTCGCGAGCACGCCCGAGGAATTCACCGCTTTCCAGGCGCGCGAATGGACGCGCTGGAAGACCCTGATCGAAACCCGCCACATCACCGCCGATTGATCACGCCGATCGACAAGGGCCCCGCGGGCCCGCAGCCTTCAGAACCGACGCCAAAGCCATGACGCTCCCGGACTCCCGTTCCTCCACCCCCGTCGTCACCGAGATGCAGGTGATCCCGGTCGCGGGCCGCGACAGCATGCTGATGAACCTCAGCGGCGCGCACGGTCCCTTCTTCACGCGCAACCTGCTGATCCTCACCGACAGCGCCGGGCGCACCGGCGTGGGCGAGGTGCCAGGCGGCGAGAAGATCCGCCAGACGCTCGAGGACGCGCGTGCCCTGGTCGTGGGCCAGCCCATCGGCAACCACAACGCCGTGCTCAACGCCATGCGCCGCGAGTTCGCCGCGCGCGACAGCGGCGGGCGCGGCCTGCAGACCTTCGACCTGCGCGTGACCATCCATGCGGTCACGGCCGTCGAGGCCGCGCTGCTCGACCTGCTGGGCCAGTTCCTCGAGGTGCCGGTGGCGGCGCTGCTCGGCGAGGGCCAGCAGCGCGACGCGGTGCAGATGCTCGGCTACCTGTTCTACGTCGGCGACCGCGCGAAGACCGACCTGCCCTACGACAGCGACCCCGGCGCCGACAACGACTGGTTCCGCCTGCGCCACGAGGAGGCCATGACGCCCGAGGCCATCGTGCGCCTGGCCGAGGCCGCGCATGCACGCTACGGCTTCACCGACTTCAAGCTCAAGGGCGGCGTGCTGCGCGGCGAGGAGGAGGTGGAGGCGATCCGCGCGCTGCACGAGCGCTTTCCGCAGGCGCGCGTCACGCTCGATCCCAACGGCGGCTGGCTGCTGGCCGACGCGGTGCGGCTGTGCCGCGACCTGCATGGCGTGATGGCCTATGCCGAGGACCCGTGCGGCGCCGAGGGCGTGTTCTCGGGCCGCGAGGTGATGGCCGAGTTCCGCCGCGCCACCGGCCTGCCCACGGCCACCAACATGGTCGCCACCGACTGGCGCGAGATGGTCCACAGCCTGTCGCTGCAGTCGGTCGACATCCCGCTGGCCGACCCGCACTTCTGGACCCTGGCCGGGTCGGTGCGCGTGGCCCAGCTGTGCCAGGCCTGGGGCCTGACCTGGGGCTCGCATTCGAACAACCACTTCGACGTTTCGCTGGCCATGTTCACGCACGTGGCGGCGGCCGCGCCCGGCAAGGTCACGGCCATCGACACGCACTGGATCTGGCAGGACGGCCAGCGCTTGACCAGGGAGCCGCTGCGCATCGAGGGCGGCTTCGTGAAGGTGCCCACGCGCGGCGGCCTCGGCGTGGAGCTCGACATGGACGAAGTCAAAAAAGCTCACGCGCTCTACTTGAAGCATGGCCTGGGCGCGCGCGATGATGCGCAGGCGATGCAGTACCTGATCCCCAACTGGCGCTTCGACAACAAACGGCCCTGCATGGTCCGCTGAGCGCGCCGGC
This sequence comes from Variovorax sp. FG153, assembly GCF_057809595.1. Classification (NCBI taxonomy): domain Bacteria; kingdom Pseudomonadati; phylum Pseudomonadota; class Betaproteobacteria; order Burkholderiales; family Comamonadaceae; genus Variovorax; species Variovorax sp. FG153. The sequence goes on along the minus strand of NZ_JBMDKG010000002.1, from coordinate 100 downwards.
TTCACCCCCTCATTCCGTTCTTTCCGCAGCAACAAGGATGCATTCCATGCAGAACCACGACAACCTGATCGGCGGCGAATGGCGCGCCGGCGCGAGCTAC